>CAMDCH010000313.1:0-3001 GCA_945889655.1 bacterium HR33 | reverse complement strand
AGACGCGCCTGGAGGCCGACATGCGAATCACCCATGTCCCCCTCGATCTCGGCCTTGGGCACCAGGGCCGCCACCGAGTCCACCACGATCACGTCCACCGCCCCCGACCGCACGAGGATCTCCGCGATCTCCAGCGCTTCTTCACCCGTGTCCGGCTGGGACACGAGGAGGTCTTCGATCTTCACGCCGAGCTTCTGCGCGTATTCCACGTCCAGCGCATGCTCGGCGTCGATGAAGGCGGCGACGCCACCCGTCCGCTGGGCATTGGCAGCGATGTGAAGGGCGAGCGTGGTCTTGCCGCTCGACTCCGGCCCATAGATCTCGGTGATACGACCCCGCGGAATGCCCCCGATGCCGATGGCGGCGTCCAGGTTCATGGCCCCGGTGGAGATGGCATCGATCTTGGCGTAGGAGTCCTGGCCCATCCGCATGATGGAGCCCTTGCCGCAGGTCTTCTCGATCTGGGCAATAGCCAACGAGAGGGCTTTCCGACGGTCATCAGTCGACCGGGAAGCGTCCTTCATGTCTTCAACAGGCATGGATAACCTCGAGCGTTCCGGAGTGGTTTTCATGGACCCGAATATATACCGAAGCCGTTGTTTTGCAACTTATCGTCCTCGCCGGTCTGCCCGGAACGCGTCCTCAAGGTGCTCCAGGCGCTGCAAACCCTCCCGGGACCGGGTGATTCCGATGACGTCGAACCGGTAGGTGTCGCTCGACCGGCCGTGCCGGTCGCTCCACGCCTGGGCGACTCGGGTGATTTCACGCTGTTTCCCCCAAGTGACCGCCTGGAATGGCGTCCCGAAGCGGACGGAGAAGCGCGTCTTCACCTCGACGAACGCGACCAGCGAATCCTTCCGGGCAATGAGGTCGATCTCGAGCCGCCCCATCCGGAACCGATGCTCGAGGATCTGCCAGCCCCGGCGCTGGAGGTATCGCTTAGCCGCGAGCTCACCCTCGACACCCTCCTTGTGACGGAGGTCTTTCCAGTCTGCCGGATCTGATTGCAGCGACATGCCTGCGAACGTACGCGGCCGGGGTGAAACCGGACAACCAAAACACCGCCCCCGCGTATCAAAATCCACCCGTGACGAACGGGTGAGGTGCTACGAGCAGTACTCGTCCAGCTGGCCGATGCCGATCAGCACCTCGCGGGGCTTTGAACCGTCCGGCGGACCGAGAATACCGGACTCGTGCAACTGGTCGATGATCCGCGCCGCCCGCCCGTAGCCAATCCGCAGTTTTCGCTGCAGCAGCGAGGTCGAGCCGAGCTGGTGGTGGATACAGGTCTCGGCGGCTTCCCGGAACAGCGCGTCGCGCTCCCCGGGAGCGGTCCCACCTTCTCCCCCCTCGTCGCCACCCTTCTCCCGCACCTCCTGCTGCCGCGCCCACTCGAGAGGATCTTCCTCGCGCGAGTCGGGCAAGGCCATGCCCTGCGCCCTGAGCACCGCCTCGGCAGCCGCTTTCCTTGCACTGTACCAGCCCGTGACCCGCTCCGTCTCGTCCGTGCCGATGAACGCGCCCTGCAGGCGCATAGGCTCGCTCCGCCCCGGGGGCAGGAACAGCATGTCACCGTTACCCAGGAGAGCCTCAGCCCCGTTCTGGTCGAGAATCGTGCGACTGTCGACCTTGGATGCCACCCGGAACGCGATCCGGCTCGGGAAGTTCGCCTTGATGAGACCGGTGATCACGTTCACGCTGGGGCGCTGGGTCGCCAGGATGATGTGCATCCCGGTGGCGCGCGCTTTCTGCGCCAGCATCGCGAGAGGTGTTTCCACCTCCCCCTGCACCGTCATCATCAGGTCCGCGAGCTCATCCACGATGATCACGAGGTACGGGAGCTGGCCGGCCGTGTACGGCGTCGCGACCGGTACCGGCGGCGGCCCCGTGCTCACGCCGTTTTCATCGGCCAGCGTCGGCTTGGGCGGAAGCTTCTCGATGAGATCCTTGCCATCCGCCAGTTTCTGGTTGAACTCGGCCACATTGCGGACCGTGTTCGCATGGAACAGCTCGTAGCGCCGCTCCATCTCGTGGACCGCCCACTTGAGGAGCTGAGCCGCGTTCTTGTTGTTGGTGACGACCGGGTGCCGCAGGTGCGGGAGCGCGTTGTACGCCGACAGCTCGACCATCTTCGGGTCGATCATCAGCATCTTGAGCTCCTTGGGCGTGTAGCGGTACACCAGGCTGGTGATGATGGTGTTGATGCAGACGGATTTTCCGGAGCCCGTTGCGCCGGCGATCAGCAGGTGCGGCATCTTGGCAAGATCGGCCACCACCGGCTTGCCCTCGATGTCGCGCCCCAGCGCGATGGGCAGGATGGCACGACTGCGGTCCCAGTCCCCGGACTCGATGAGCTCGCGGAGCGTCACCTTCCGGGCGGTCGGGTTGGGCACCTCGATGCCCACGGCCGCCTTCCCCGGGATCGGCGCCACGATCCGGATGGATTGCGCCCGCATCGTCAGGGCCAGGTCGTCCGAAAGCGCGGCGATGCGCCCCACTTTCACGCCCTGCCCCGGCGCGACTTCGAACTGCGTGACCACCGGTCCTGTGGTCCTTCCGGTCACCTTGCCCTCGACCTTGAACTGGGCCAGGGTCTGGATCAGCATCTCGCCCATGCGGTCCAGCTCCGCGTCGTCCGCATCCACGGTTTCCTTCGGCGGCGCGTCCATCAGATCAATTGGCGGCAGCTCATCTGTGTCAATCTCACCGGTCGCGGCAAGCACCGTGAGATCAGCGTGATCCGTGGCCTTCGCCTTGCTCGCTCGCTTCTTCTTCGGCCTGGGAGACGGGGGCAGTTCCTCTTCTTCATCCTCGGACGGAGCTTCAGCGCGCCAATCCTCGGGGCCGGCAAACGCCTCCTCCTTGGTGGTCACGGGGATGGCGGGCGCCGGCTTCTCTCCCACGCTCAGCCGCCGGAAGGGATGCCAGTCGAGCGTCACCATCGTGAGCGCCGAGAGCGCCACCAGGTCGAGGATGACGGCGCCCGCGGTACCGATGGCCG
>CAMDCH010000312.1:0-3008 GCA_945889655.1 bacterium HR33 | reverse complement strand
CGCGGCGGCGAGATCGCGGGCGCCTTGTCCTGGGGCGAGCAGGCGCCGAGCAGGGCGGTCGCGACAAGAATGAAGCGGCGGAACATGTGGAGCTCCCGATTACGATGAGTGAACCGAAACCTAGCCCGGTCGGCGCCCGAATGCCGTCTACATGAAAGCGGCGAACACTGTGCCGAGGATCGCGCCGATGAGATTCACCGACATCCAGAGCCCGCCGACCAGCAGCATCGGCGTCGCGATGGAGCGGTCTCGCGTCCGTACCTGGTGAGCGACGGCCAGGAGATAGACGTTCCACGCACCGAACACCGTCACCTGGTTGGCGAAGTTGTGAAGGAAGCGGCTGGTGTCCTCGCTCACGAGGAACCCCAGGCTCACCCGAAACTGGGCGTCCTCCACCATGATGATCCCCACCAGCGTAGCCAGCGCCCCGATGACCTGTGGCATGTAGGCGTGCGCGACGAGGCTCCATTCCTCCCGGAACTTGATCCCGGCTCCACTCAGCGCATTGAACGCGAGCATCAGTACGGCGCTCACGACCAGCAGCGACACCAGCGATCCAGCCACCGCCACGCCCGCGATCACGTGCCGCCCGGAAGTGCCGGCCTGTTCCATCGCCTTGGCCCGCATCTCGGGCGTCACGAGGCCCGGCCGGCTTTGCTCCATGGCTTTCAGGCGTTCCTCCGTGGCGCTTCGCATCACGGACGTCGGGATGCCGTACACGACCACGATGCTTGCGATGATGAGGAGAAGCACCGGCAGTAGCGCCCGGGGCCTGCGGACCAGCGACTCGAAAACGCGAGTGGGCTCGTCCAGGACGCGGAAGGCGAGCCATGCGGGACTTGGTTCGGGCGTGACGGTGCTGGTGTTGGTCATGTCGGCTCCGGTCAGGTTGGGCTTGGCCGATCTATTGTCGCCCCGGGTGGCCGGGGGTGCTAGGGCTGGGTCAGCAGGCAGGCCCGACCGAGTACGGCCCGGGAAGGGAACGGCTGATGACACGGATACGGGTGATGACCCATGGCTGGTTGACGTTCGGCGGTACCACCGCGACCCATTTCTGGGACCGCTGCGAAACCACGCCAAGGGCGCGCGGCTGGAGGTCTACCATCACGTCGTAGCATCCGTTGGGTGGGCGAACCTGCGCCATCAGCGTGCGGCGCGGGCGCAGGTCGAGCGACCGGTAGACCAGGTATCCGGCAACCGTATCGGCCGGCGGATGCGACGGCAGCTCGCCTTCGCGTGGCGTTCCCAGCGCCGCGAGCGTCCCCTCGGCGTTGGTCTGGGCCATCCCGACACGCAGGCCGCGCCAGCTCCGGTTCGGGATAGCGAGCGTGATGGCGTAGACCGAGCCGTTATAGCCGTCCACGAAGAGATCGGTCCCGTACGAATACCGCTCGAGCGAGCGGGACGTGGGATTCGGCACCCCGGTCTGGGGGCCGAGTGCCGCGAAGACCATCCCGATGGGATCGTTGGGATTCACGGGGAACGGCCGGACCACGCCGTTGTAGATCGGCGGACTCTCGGCCGCGCTGAAGCGCGGACGTGACGTGACAAACAGGACGGTAGCCAGCACCGCGATGGCCGTGCCCCCCACGGACACGAGGCGCTTGTTGCGGGCCAGCCGGAGAATCGTGGCCACCCAGTCGGTGGTCGGGACCGGCACGCGCGGCGGCGTGCTCACCGGGTTGGCGAAATCGCCCGCGAAGCCGGTACCCGTGGGCCGGCGGATCATTTGCGAGGCGCGCGCCAGCTCCTGCATCACGTTCCCGCCGCCGCCCTTCTCCTGCGCGCACGCCGGGCACCCCCTCGGATTGTCGTCGTTGTAGGGGATCCGGTGCTTGGGACACTTGATCAGCGCCATCGGCTACCGCGGAGGGCTCAAACGGTGGGCAGCGTGATGCCGCGCTGGGACTGGTACTTGCCCTTGCGGTCGCCGTAGGACGTCTCGCAAATGTCGTCCGCGTCCGCCTCGAAGAAGAGCACCTGCGCGATGCCCTCGTTCGCGTAGATCTTCGCCGGAAGCGGCGTCGTGTTTGAGATCTCCAGGGTTACCGTTCCCTCCCATTCCGGCTCGAACGGCGTCACGTTGGTGATGATCCCGCAGCGGGCGTAGGTGCTCTTGCCGACACATACCGTCAGCACGGTCCGGGGAATACGGAAGTATTCGACCGAGCGCGCCAAGGCGAACGAGTTGGGCGGGACGATACAGACGTCGCCCTCGAATTCGACGAACGACTTTCCGTCGAAGTTCTTCGGGTCCACGACCGTATTGTGCACGTTCGTGAAGATCTTGAACTCGCGGGCCACTCGCATGTCGTAGCCATACGAAGAAACCCCATAACTGATCACGCCCTTCCGAACCTGATTGTCGGCGAAGGGCTCGATCATGCCGTGCTCCTTGGTCATCTTCCGGATCCAGCGGTCTGATTTGATGCTCATTAACGGTCATTGCCTCGTGTGGGTTCCGGACTGCTTGGGGATGCTGCCAAAGATAGTTGTTTTCTTGACACTCGCTCGCGGCGCAGAGTAAGATACCACGCGCAGTAAGTCCAAATCCCGTGAGCACTTGAGGCCAATTGCGAGAGTATGTCCCGCTGGTCCTCCTGACCGGCTTCGTGGTACTCAATGCGGTCTTCATGCTGGGGCTCTCGCAGCTCGTCTCACCCCAGCGCCCCACGCCCCTCAAGGCATCGCCCTACGAATCCGGCATGCCCCCGCTGGGCGACACCCACGAGCGCTTCAGCATCCGGTTCTACATGGTCGCGATGCTCTTCATCATCTTCGATATCGAGACGGTGTTCATGATACCGTGGGGGGTTGCCTTCCGGCAGCTTGGACTCCTCGGCCTGGTCGAGATGTTGATCTTTGTCGTTGTGCTCCTCGTGGGCTATGTCTACGCGTGGAAGCGCGGGGCATTGGACTGGGAATGAGGTGCGAGGTGCGAGGTTCAAGGTGCGAGGGAGCGTCCCTCGCGGTCTCCGAGAGATTCGGGGCAATGGGGCTTGTTCCCT
>CAMDCH010000311.1:0-3020 GCA_945889655.1 bacterium HR33 | reverse complement strand
CACGACCACGCCGGCAGGCGGAACCACCCTCACCACGCTCTGCCGCGTCGGTGCGAACGACTTCTACGTCGTGGGCGCGGGCGGCTACATCAGCCATTCGACCAACCCCACGAATGCCGCGAGCTGGCAGCAGCAGACCCCGTCGGTGGTGACCGATTTCTTTACCTGCGGCGGGGCGGAGCCGGGGCACGTGTTCGTTTCGGGAGTTGGCGGGGTCATTCTGCACAGCACCGGCAACGGGACGTGGACCCAGGAGACCAGCGGCACCCCCAACGCCCTGCGCGCCATCGCGATCGTGAACGACGGCGCCGGGCATCTTGCCACTATCTGGCTCACCGGCGGGTCGCTCGGCGCTCCTGGCACCATGCTCCGGTCGAGTGGCAACGGCGTGTGGACGCCGGTCGCGTTTACCGGGGACCCGGTCATCCGCGGTCTCCAGGTCCGCGATCCGAGTGGGGGCAGCGATATCTTTGGGGTTGGTGCCGGCGGTACGATCACGCACTACAACGGGTCGACCTGGTCGGCGCAGGCCGGCGGGACCACGGCCCAGTTGAATCACGTCACGTTCCGGGACCTGGCCGGAGGAGGCCGCGAATGGTGGGCGGTCGGCAACGGGGGCATCGTGCTGCGCGGGGTGCGCTAGTCGCACTGGCCGTGCTCGCGGCGTGCGACGGGGCCGTGAAACCCACGGAGAGTTCCACGCTTGTCTTCGACCGGCTCCTGGACGGCAACCGCGACATCTATCGCTCCGCGCTCGACGGGAGCGGTCTCACGCGCCTCACCGACGACGGCGGCGACGACCAGCATCCGACGAGCGGCGGAGGGACGGTCGTCTTCACCAGTTTTCGCAGTGGGAATGGCGAGCTGTACGCCATGCCCGCCGGTGGAGGGTCGGTGCGCCGCCTCACCACGACGGCCGCCTACGAGCTGGAGCCCGCGCTGTCGAAGGACGGGAGCCGCCTCGCATTCAGCTCCGACGTAAGCGGCACACCAAAGCTGTGGATGGCGTCGCCAGATGGTTCCAACGCGCGGCGCCTTACCGAGGGTTTCGGGTTCGACGGCTCAATCGAGGCCAGCCCGACCTGGTCGCCGGGCGGTGAAAGGGTCGCGTTCGTCGCGACGAACAGCGGGAACGCGGACATCTACGCACTCACTATCGGCGGGACCTTCTCGGTGCTCGTGTCGGGACCGTCCGCGGACGTGGAACCCGCGTGGTCGCCCGATGGAACCGAGGTCGCGTTCGTGTCGAACCGTGATGGCGACGACGAGATCTACCTGGTGAACGTGGGAAGTGGGCAGGTACGACGCATGACTAATCGGACGGGCATCGACGCGCAGCCGGCGTGGATGCCCGACGGCAAGCTCGTGTATACTGCGTGGGTCGATGGCGTGCCCCGGCCGCGCTGGCTCGATCCCGCCGCCCCCGCCACCGTGACCGATGTCGGCGTGATGACGGGCGCGCAGCACCCGGCGGGCGTGTTCTGAGCATGGAGCGTATCATCTGACCGAGTCATCGTACGCGATCCCGAAAGACGTCCTGGTCGCCCACCTGCAGGGCGAAGCGGTCATCCTCCATACAGGCACCAAGCGATACTACCGGCTGAACGACACCGCGGCCGTGATCTGGCGCGGGCTCGAGCAGAAGGAATCGGTGGACGCCATCGTCCAGCGTCTTTGTAGCGCGTTCGACGTCCCCACCGCCAATGCCCGTACGGAAACCGAGCGGGTGCTGGATGACCTGGTGCAGCAAGGTCTCCTGGCGCCCGCGAGCCCCCCCGCTTCCTGAACAGGTTCGACATCCTTCCGGGCCGGCTCGCGGTCCAGGCCGAAGGTGACGCCCTGGTCCTGGTTCGCGAAGCATGGCTTCCACGGAACGCCGCGCCGTCCACCGGTACCACCGAGGCGGTGATTGTCGTGGAGCGTCCGGTCCCGGCGCCCGCAACGCCATCGGCGCCACCGACGCTCCGACTCGGGAATGCATCGCTCTGGATGCTGGACGTGCGCGCGCTCCTGCGGGTATCTGACAGCTGCTGGGGCGAGGTTGACCTGGCGACACGACGCGCCCGGCTCTTCCCGCCGCCGGCGCCCATGCACCGGGGCCACGACCTCTATTCCATGCTCACCGTTGCCGCGGCGGTGCTCCTCGGGCGGCAGGGATGCGCGCTGATCCACGCCGCGGCGGTCGTCGATCCATCGGGGGGCGCGTGCCTTCTCGTCGGCGATTCTCACTCTGGCAAGTCAACCACCACGGTGAACCTGATTACGCGAGGATGGAACTACCTGTCCGATGACCAGGTGATCCTGGTGAGGAGTGAGGGCGGCCTCGAGGTGTTCGGCCTTCTTCGGCCATTTCATCTCGACGAGGGGTGGTCGGATGGAAACCCAGCGAGCCGCCGCGGGACCGTGGATGCGACATCCATCGGACCAGGGCAGCCGGCCCGGCGGGCTCCGCTCGGCCGGGTCCTGCTGCCGCGAGTCGACGCTGCACAACCGACCGCGATCGCCTCCGCCTCCGCGGCCGAAGTCCTCGAGAACATCGTCCGCCAATCGCCCTGGCTCCTGGCGGACCCGGTAGGGGCCCCGGCGATTCTCGACCTCCTCGGTGAGGCGGCCCGCACCGGCGGTGCCCGCCTTTCACTCGGCCTCGACACGTTTTCCGACGCCGGGCGTCTCGAGCGGGTACTGCTCAGTCCGGGACCGTGACTCCTGCCCCCCGGGCGGCTCGGCGCAGCGGCCCTCGCAGCGGAAGCGTCGCCAGCAGTGCCACGGCATAGATCGCCAATCGCATTGCGACGCGCGCCAACCGACCCAGCCGCGGGTCGATCCCTTCCAGCAGGCGCGTAGGTCCGAACGTCGAGGGCGCGACGGTGGGCTCATCAGCCGAGTCCCGGATGGCGGGGAGCATCGGCCAACCGGAAGCAAGCATGGCCATGCTCTGGTGGACGGTGGGATAGATGTCGGCGGCGATGGAGGAGCGGCGGACGATCGCGGGATCCCCGCGCTCGCGCATCCAGTAGTAC
>CAMDCH010000310.1:0-3021 GCA_945889655.1 bacterium HR33 | reverse complement strand
CGTCGCAATGTTTGACCTTCCTGCAGCGTCGCGGTAACGCCTTCCACAGTTCCGCGGTTCCCGTGTCACGGTGCAACAGGATGGCCTGCAACCTTTCACGGGCGGATTACGTCTTACTCCATGAGCGGTGCGATGCGTGAGATCATCCCCGCTGCAGTGACTCCACTTCATGGGGGGCGGGTCCTGCCCTGCGACCGATGATGTACCTCCAATAGGGCGCCGCTCCCCAGTCACTGTCTCACTTCAATCAGTGACCGTGATGATGCTCCGGCCCGCGAACGGCTGCTTCGAACTGACGGTCCATCTGCTCTCTGAACTCGGCCGTCGGCGCCAGGCGATCGTACAGACTCCGCAACGAGTCCCCGTGCGCCACCGCTTCCTCCGCAATCGCCTGGCAGGCGCCGGGCCGGCAGGTGCGCAGGGCCTCTGCTACCGAGGCGAGACTCAGGCGGTGTCGGTCGATTGGCGATCGTAGTGCATTGCCTTCGGTGATGACGTCGAGCCGTTTCACGTACGGCAGGCGGAAACCCACCACCTCGCCGAGCGCAACACCGAGCGGCCGCACCAGTTGATGGTCCACGATAGCGGGATCGATACCCAGCGCATTAAAGGGCAGCTCCACGTTGTCGTGACCAAAGGGACCGTCCGGGTTGGGCTGGAGCCAGACGTGTACCATGGCGGTCTGCTTCGGTGTCGGTTTGCCTCCGCGCACCAGACAGTCCTCGGTCCCATCGGCTAACGCGAGGCCGATGCCAGGAATCGAAAAGCACGCCTGGTGGAGGTGCCATTCGGCCGCGGCGCCGCCGATCCCCTCCGGCGGCGCTTCCTCATGACCAATCCGCCGGCTGTACGCCGCCCCCACCAGGCGCAGGCCCGTGGGTGACGGCGCATACATGAGGAAGGACGGCTCGGCCAGGTTGGCGCCATCGCTCGCCAGGAACCGCCGGAGACTTATCCAGTGGATCCCCTGGAAAGGCGTCCCATCCTGAAAGCGACGGCCGCCCAGCGGCGCGAAGCCCGCGGCACGGGCGCCAGCGGTATCAGCGAATGGCGTGATCGTCGCGCGCACGCGTGCGACCACCGAGTCGGGCGGAGTCTGCGCTACGAGTGTTGCCAGCAGGAGTATCAGCATTAACGCCGGCGGCCTCGCTCCGCCGTCGCGACGATGGCGATGCCTCCGCGCACTTTCTGGTGCACGTCGACCCGGACATAGCGGGGACGGATGGCGTAGATGACGTCCTCCGCGATCCGGGCCGCCAGGCTCTCGCAGAACGCTCCCTCGTCGCGATACGACCAGAGATAGAACTTCAAGGCTTTCGACTCCAGGCACCGCTTCCCGGGCACGTACGTGATCGCGACTGACCCAAAATCGGGCTGGCCGGTGCGCGGACAGATCGAGGTGAATTCCTGCGCCTCGAGGGTGACTTCCTGGACGTCCGGCGCGGGAAACGCTTCGGCTTTCAGGAACTCGCGGGCCTGTTTCGGACTGCGGGGCCGGGGCATCGGGCCCTGCCGCGGCAGGCGGGAAGAAGTCGGCATGGGGTATTACGTTACCTTCGGTGACTCGCATGCGCACCTCGTCACGCCCGGCCGTCGTGCTCTTTTCCGGCGGCGTCGACTCCACCACCACCCTCGCCATCGCCAAGGCCGAGGGGTTCGTGCCGTACGCGCTGACGCTGCGGTATGGCCAGCGGCACGCGGTGGAGATCGAGGCCGCCCAGCGCGTGGCGCGCGTCATGGGCGTGAAGGATCATCTCATCCTGGACGTCAACCTGCGGGTCTTCGGCGGCTCCGCCCTGACCGACGACATCCCGGTGCCGCGAGGCCCGGAGAACGGCGTGCGGCGCGGGATTCCCGTCACGTATGTGCCGGCGCGCAACACGATCTTCCTCTCGCTGGCGCTCGCGTGGGCCGAGGTCCTCAAGTCCGAGGACATCTTCATCGGTGTCAACGCGCTCGACTACTCGGGCTACCCCGACTGCCGGCCGGAATACATCGAGGCCTACCAGCAGATGGCCAGCCTGGCCACGCGGGCGGGGGTCGAGGGCCGGCAGAACATGATGATCCACACACCCCTCATCGCGCTCACCAAGAAGCAGATCATCGAGCGCGGGATGCAGCTGGGTGTGGACTATGGCCTCACGCTGAGCTGCTATGACCCCTCCACTGACGGTGTGCCCTGTGGGGTCTGTGATTCCTGTCGCCTGCGCGCCAAGGGATTCAGCGAGCTCGGGATCACCGACCCCGCCACGGACGGCAAGGCGAAGGCCGCCCGATGACGTACGCGGTCAAGGAGGTCTTCCACACGCTGCAGGGCGAGGGCGTGCACACCGGCCGGCCGGCGGTATTCCTCCGGTTTGCGGGATGCAACCTCTGGACGGGACGCGAAGACGACCGCGCAACGGCGGTCTGCCAGTTCTGCGATACCGACTTCGTGGGCACCGACGGACCTGGCGGTGGCCGGTTTGCGAAGGCGGAGTTGCTGGCCCAGGCGGTCGCCGACACCTGGCCACGCGTGGCCAGCACGTTCAGCCGTCGCTACGTGGTCGTCACGGGCGGCGAACCGCTGCTCCAGCTGGATGAGCCGCTGGTAGCGGCACTCCACGACGCCGGGTTCGAGATCGCCGTCGAGACCAATGGGACGCTGGTGGCTCCCGAGGGCATCGACTGGATCTGCGTGAGTCCCAAGGCCGACGCCGCACTGGTCCTCAAGTCAGGAAATGAACTGAAACTCGTGTACCCACAGACAGGCGTGGATCCGGCGCGCTTTGAATCAATGGATTTCGCGAATTTCCTGCTTCAGCCGATGGATGGGCCAGACCGGGAACTCAACACCAACCTGGCGATTCGCTACTGCGAGGAGCACCCGCGGTGGAGACTGAGCTTGCAGACGCACAAGATGTTGGGGATTCCCTGAAAAGTGAGAAGTGAGAAGTAAGAAGTAACCACGTCAAGAAAGAGAGGGGCGCTCTAGCCGGGCGCCCCTTCTCACTTCTCACTTCTCACTTCTCACTTCTCACT
>CAMDCH010000309.1:0-3030 GCA_945889655.1 bacterium HR33 | reverse complement strand
GCGCGCGCCCGAGCGGCCCGCGCGCGGCCCCGCCCTCGACCTGCGGGTCGTACCACAGCGACGAGAGCATCGGGTCCAGCGTGAAGGACACCAGCAGCGAGACCAGCACCGCGAACGCCACGGTGATGCCGAACTGGAAGAAGAACTGGCCGACGATGCCCTTCATGAAGGCCACCGGGATGAACACCGCGATCACGGACATCGTGGTCGCAAAGACGGCGAACCCGATCTCCGAGGTGCCGTGCTTGGCCGCCGCGAAATGGTCTTCGCCGCGCTCCACGTGCCGCACGATGTTTTCCCGGACGACGATGGCGTCGTCGATCAGGATGCCGATGGCCAGCGAGAGCGCCATCAGGCTCATCGTGTTCAGCGTGAAGCCGAACGCGTAGATCGCGAGGAAGGCCGAGATCACGGACACCGGCAGCGTGAGGCCCGTGATCACGGTCGACCGCCAGGAATTCAGGAACAGGAAGACGATGAAGACCGTGAGCAGCGCGCCCTCGACCAGGGTATGCTGCACGTCTTCCACCGAGTTCCGGATCCAGGTCGAATTGTCCTGGAGCATTTCCAGCTTGATCCCGGACGGCAGTGACGTCGTGAGCGAACCCATGGCGGCCAGCACCCCGTCGGCGACATCCACCGTGTTGGCGCCGGACACCTTGCGAACCTCGAGGGCTACGCCGCGGCGGCCGTTCACGTAGGCGGCGTCGCGCTCCTCTTCCTGCGAGTCCTCGATGCGGGCCACCTGGCCGAGGCGGACGGCGATCCCGTTGCGGGTCGCGACGACCACCTGCTCGAAATCCTTCGGATTCTTGATGCGGCCTTGCACGCGGACCAGGTGTTCCTGGTTGCCGCGCTCGACGCGGCCCGCGGGCACGTCGCTGTTTTCGCGCTGCACGGCACTCACCACCATGTCGGGCGAGATACCGAGCGCTTCCATCCGGTCGGGCTGCATCAGCACGTGGATCTCACGGCTGAGCCCGCCGACGACCGAGACGTTGCCGACGCCCGGGATGTTTTCGATCCGGCGGCTGATGACTTCATCCGCCAGCAAGGTGAGCTCGCGGAGCGGCCACCCATCGCCCTGGACCGACAGCGACATGATCGGCTGCGCGCTGGGATCCGCGCGCGAGATCACAGGCGGATCGATGTCCTTGGGAAGCTCCAGCCGGATGCCGTCGATCTTGGACCGGACATCCGCCTGCGCATCCATGACCTTCATGCCCAGGTTGAACTGGATGAAGATCATCGAGAACCCCTCGGTGGACGTGGACGTCAGCAACTTCACGCCCTCCACCGGGTTCACGGCTTCTTCGATCTTCTTGGTGACTTCCCGTTCCACCGATTCGGGTGACGCGCCGGGATAGGCGGTCTGCACGATCAGGAACGGGAACTCCACGTTCGGAAAGGCGTCGATGGACAGGCGCCGATAGGAAAACAGTCCCAGCACCACCAGTGCCATGATCATCATGGTGGCGAAGACGGGACGCTTGATCGAGAGATCGCTCAGAAACATGGGATCAGCCCTCCTGGCCGACGACCTGGACCGACTCACCCGGCTTGAGACCCTCGGCCGGTCCGACGATGGCTGTTTCCCCAGCCGCGAGACCCTTGATCTCGGTCAGCGAGCGAACCTCGTCCGAAAGACCGGTGGTGACATCCTTCCGCGCGATCTTGCCGCCCTCGACGACCAGCACATAGCGCTTGTCGTTGTCCTGCCGGATGCCCTGGCTCGGGATGGCGAGCGTCCCGCGCGATTCGCGCAGCACCACGCGGCCGGAGGCAAACAGCCCGCCGACCATCGCATGACGGGGGTTGGACACCAGCACGTAGACCTTCACCTGCCGCGTGGAGGGATCCACCGCGGCGTTGATGCGGGACACCTTCCCGCTCACGGTCTCGGCCTCACCCACGCCGGAGATGGACAGGGCGACCGCCGCCCCGATCTTGATCTGCGAGACGTACTGGGCCGGCACCGTGGCCTGGAATTCCAGCTCGTCCGTGTTCACCAGCGAGAAAAGGTGGTCGCCGTCCTTCACGCGGTTGCCGGACTCGACCAGCCGCTCGGTGATCACGCCCGAGACGGGAGCCCTGATCGTGGCATCCTCGAAACGCTTCTTGGCCTGCGCCTCGGTCGCTTCCGCGGCGCGAAGCTGGAGCTCGGCGTTTTCCACGTCCTTCTGGGACACGGCACCTTCGGCCAGCAGGTTCTTCATCCGCTCATAGTCCGACGCCGCGATCCGGCGCTGGGCCTCGGCACTCGCGGCCTGCGGGCCCACGACGCTGGTGTAGAACCGGGCCAGCACCTGGCCTTTCCGCACCGCTTCGCCCTCGTTCACCAGGACCGCCTCGATCACTTCCGCGATCGGCGAGGCGATGCGCACGTCCACCGCCGGCTGGAGCGTACCCGAGAGCGGCACGCCTTCCACCAGGTCCACCTTCTCGACCTTCGCGACATCGCTCGGTCCGAGCACCGAAGCGGCCTGGGCCGGAGCCGCTGCAGCGGCCGCCTCGGACTTGGCGTCTTCCCCGCTGCAGTTCGCGAGGACCAGGGTTGCCGTGGCAAGCACGGTGGGGAGGAGACGTGAGATCGGCCTAGTCATTGCTGTGCTCTTTCCCTGAGGTAGTGAGTCCAACCTTGATTTCGGAATCATCCGTGGACGCCTGTTCCAGCGGCTTGCGTTCGACCGGCAGTGGCCGACCGAGGGCGCGTTCGAGCTCGGCGAGCGCCACGAGGTAGTCCAGCGTGCTCTGCGCTTCGTTCATCTCGGAGCGCTGCGCCAGCAGGCGCGCGTCCGACACTTCGAGCTGCGTCGAAAGGCCGTTCGCGTAGCGGACGCCTGCGAGGTGCTGCGCCCGCTGCGCTTGCCGTACGGTCTCGCGGCGCGCGGACAGCAGTGACCGGGACCGGAGCAGCTCGGCACGCGCCGCCGCGACGTCCAGGTTCACCTGCTCCTGGACGCTGTTGCGCTGGGCGATCGCCTGCTCCAGCGCCGCCGTGGCGCGGTTCACCTGCCCGGCGGTGCGGAA
>CAMDCH010000308.1:0-3091 GCA_945889655.1 bacterium HR33 | reverse complement strand
ACTCCAGGTCCCCGGGGGTGAAGAGGCGCACCCGTTCCACGAAACACCGCTGCCCGGGGGGCGTCATTTCCTTCACAACGAATCGTCCATCAGCAGTGATATGTCTCCGGATCGTCACCTGGTTCCCGCCCACGGCTTTCACTTCCTCGGCCACCAGCTCCCGTGCGACCCGGCCCGCGTTGAAATAGTCGATGACGAACGTGCCTCGGCTCTGGAGGATCCGGGCGACTTCGGCCAGCACCGCCGCGTGATCCCGGTCGTCCGCAAAGTAACCGAAGCTGGTAAAGAGATTCACCACCACGTCGAAAGATTGGGGGCGGAAAGGCAGGCTGCGCATGTCGCCGCGTACCAGGCGCGCGGACGGCCCAAGGCGTTCCCGGGCCCGCCCGAGCAGCACCCGCGAAAGATCCAGCCCGGTCACCTGCGCTCCCTGCTTTGCAAGCGGACCCGCATGCCGTCCCTGCCCACAGGCCAGGTCGAGCACGGGCCGCCCGGCCAGCGGGACGATCCGCGCCGCGAGTGCAACGGCGCGCTGGGCTTCGGCATCATCGCGATGGGGGTAAAGCCTGAGGTACTCCTCGCCGAACCACTCCTGGTACCAGTCGGTCACCGGCGTCCCTTGTGGTACGGCTCGCCCTTGAGGATGGTCCCGGCGCGGTAGATCTGCTCCAGCAGCACCACGCGCACCAGCTCATGCGGCAGGGTCCACTCGGAGAGCCGCAGCTGGCCATTGCAGCGGTTGAACACCGCATCGTCCAGGCCGCCCGCGCCGCCGATCAGGAAGTAGACGTCGCGAGCCTCGCGCTGCCACCGGGACATGCGATCGGCAAACCCCGGGCTGTCTTCGCTCTCGCCTTCGCGAGTCAAACCTACGGCGATCGCCTCGGCGGGAATCCGCTTCAGTATCGCGGCGCCCTCAGCCTTCCGCGCATCGGCCGGCGCCTTCCCCGCCCGAGCGCTGTCCGGCACTTCCAGGACCTTCAGCTTGAAGTAGCGGCCCGCCCGGCTCTCATACGACGCGCAGGCATCGCGCAGTGCGGCGTCGCGTACTCGGCCCACCGCGAGGACGTGAAAAGCCATCAGGCATACATGCCGCGCAGGCGGTGGACCGCGGCGACCCGTTCGATCGACAGCATGTACGCGGCGGTCCGGAGGTTCACCTGGTGCCGCTGCGAGAGGGACAGCACGTCCTGGAAGGACTTCGTCAGTATCCGCGCGAGCCGCTCGTTCACGGTGTCCTCATCCCAGAAGTATCCCATCCGGTCCTGCACCCACTCGAAGTAGCTGACGGTCACGCCGCCGGCGTTCGCGAGGATGTCCGGGATGACGAAGATGCCCTTCTCGTCCAGGATCGAGTCCGCTCCGGCGGTGGTAGGGCCGTTCGCGCCCTCGCAAAGGACCTTCGCCCTGATTTTAGCCGCATTATGGTGCGTGATGACGTTTTCCACGGCAGCCGGCACGAGTACATCGCAGTCGACGGTGAGCAGGTCGTCCTTCGGAATCTCATCGCCCCCGTTGAATCCCTTGAGGTAGCGGTGCTCCTTGATCCAGTCGAGCGCGGCGGCGACGTCGAGGCCCTTCGGGTTGTAGACCGCCGCGGAGTTGTCGCTCGCGGCGACGATGATCATGCCCTCCTGGGCCATGAGCCTCGCCGCGGTCGATCCCACGTTGCCGAATCCTTGCACGGCCACGCGCGTGCCCTTGATCGGCATCTTGAGATGGTTGAGCGCCTCTCTCGTGACGAGCATGCAGCCTCGTCCCGTCGCGTCGCGCCGGCCGAGTGATCCGCCCATTTCCACCGGCTTGCCCGTGACGACCGCGGTAACGGAATGGCCGGTGTGCATGGAGTACGTATCCATGATCCACGCCATCACGCGCTCGTTAGTGTTCACATCGGGTGCGGGGATGTCGGACTCCGGCCCGATGATGTTGATCAGGGCCGCCGTGTACCGGCGGGTGATCCGCTCGAGCTCGCTGAGCGACAGCACGGTGGGATCGCAGATCACGCCGCCCTTGGCCCCGCCGAACGGGATATTGACCACGGCGCATTTCCACGTCATCCAGGCGGCGAGGGCCTTCACCTCGTCGAGCGTAACCTTGAGATCGAACCGGATGCCGCCCTTGGCCGGGCCGCGGGAGGTGTTGTAGAGCACGCGGTAGCCGGTGAAGACTTCGACCTCGCCGTTGTCGCGCACGATGGGGATCGACACGATGATCTGTTTCTCCGGCGCGCGAAGCACCTTGTACAGGCCGGCGTCCAGGCCCAGCAGCTGGGCCGCGTGGTCGAAGCGCGCCATCATGTCTTCGAACGGGTTGTCGTCGCTGAGAAAGCGATCCTTGTCCCGGCCGATGACGGTCTGGCCACTGGGTCGGGGGGTGGTGGAAGCGTCGCTCATGTCGTCTGTCGGCTCTCGCCGCCTCGAATGGTCTGGATGAGTCGATCAAGCGCGCTCTCGATGTGGACGCGCCCCTGTTCCCACTGGACAACCAGCTCTGCCACCAGCGGCTCCGCCGCATCCTCGGGCCAGAGCCGCTCAAGCTTCACTGCATCCTTCTCGGTGATCACCACGATGTCGCGCGACGCGGCCGACAGCATCGTCGTCATGGCCGCCGCGTCGAACCGGTGATGATCGGCGAACGGCATCAACCGGACCTTGGCCCCAAGCGCCGTCAGCTGTGTCTGAAAACTGCGCGGATTGCCGATCCCCGCCACCGCGAGCACGCTTTGCCCGGCGAGCCCGCCCGGCGCCGTCCGGGTGCCGCTCCGCATCCCGCGGAATGCCGCAATGCCGACGTGAGCCAGCGCGATTGGGGCGGTGACTCCCGGACACGTTCCCAGGAGCGTTGCCGCTTCCTGTGCTTCCCGCTCGGACGCCGACTTTCGCGTGACGATGACGGTGGTCGCTCGGCCCAGGGCACTCCACCGCTCCCGCCACGGTCCGGCCGGGAACGTTCGCTGATTCGAGTCACACGACTCGGCGGCCACCAGCACCAGGTCAATCTCGCGTTTCACGTCCAGGCGCTGAAACCCATCGTCGAGCACCAGGACGGTCGCGCCCGCGCGCGTGGCGGCACGGGCGCCGCGATGACG
>CAMDCH010000307.1:0-3124 GCA_945889655.1 bacterium HR33 | reverse complement strand
AAGAGCCCGGACTGAACGTGACGTACGCGCTCATGAGCAGCGGCGGCAAGGATTGCACACTCGCACTCGACCGCGCGCGCCGAAACGGCGTCGATGTTCGCGTCCTCGCGAGTCTGTATGAGGGATCCACCGGCCGCGTTCGCTTTCACGGCGTGCGCCAGGAGCTCATCGCGCGCCAGTCCGCGGCCCTCGGGCTCGATCTGGTGACGGCTAAAGCAACACCGCAAACGTTCGAATCAGTATTCCAAGAACTCCTACATGCGCTCCGGGACCGGGGCTGCACCGGACTGGTCTTCGGCAACATCCACCTGGCCGACGTGCGGGCCTGGTACGAGGACCGGGTCCGGGCGGCCGGGCTGGACCACCTCGAGCCCATCTGGGGTGATCCCCCGATCGAGCTGGTCCACGAGGTCGTGGAGCGCGGCTACCGCGCGCTGGTGGTGAGCGTGGACCTGGCGCAGGGAGCTGCGGGATTCCTGGGGAGGGAGCTGGACGCGGACCTGCTGACCGACCTCGCCATCGCCGAGGAGCTGGACCCCGCCGGAGAGCGGGGCGAGTACCACACGTTCGTTTTCGATGGGCCCGGCTTCGCGCAGCCTCTGACATTTGACCGCGGCCGGGAGATGGAGGCAGAAGGTCACCGCTTCCTCGACCTCGTTCCCGTGCCGTAGGGGGCGCTACCCGACCTCAGGCGGCGATGCTTTGCGCCAGGTCGGACAAGACTTCCGGGATGCGGTCGAATTCGTGGGACTTGTCAAGAAATGCGCGGGCCCCGGCGGCCAGGCACCGCTGGCGGAGTGTCGGAGTGGCGTAGTTGGTGAACACGGCCGCTGCGGGAGTCGGCTTCATTGCCTGCATTCCCTTGAGGACGTCGAGGCCACTGCCGTCGGGAAGGCCAAGGTCCAGCAGGACCACGTGCGGCCGGGCGAGGGGAATCCACTCCAGGGCGTCCCGAACCGTACCGGCATGGCCCACGAACTTGACGTATTTCAGCGTGGCAAGGACCTCCACGAGCCGCTGTTGCACGACCGCGGAGTCCTCTACTATGAATACCCGCAGTTGTCGCTGAGACACGGACCTCCCCTAGATCAAAGTGCTTAAGGCGTACCCTGAGGGCGGGGCAATTTCCGAGCCATTCAGTCCGGTTTATTGCATCAGGCTATCCCGCCGCGCCCGGAATTCATTGCCGGGCCGCCAGTTGGGCCACGCGGCTCCGTCCCCCAGCGCGGACCCCGCCTGGAACAGCAAATTGAGGTCCTGCACCGCTCCCTCGAGGTTCCAGCTCGCGTCGTACTGGTCCGCCGGCTTGTGATACTGCTCCGCCGTCCACTTCTCCTTCTGCTGCCTGCCCCATTCTTCGCCATGCTCCACGTTGTCGATGCCGTCTTCGGGGTCGAGGGCCGGCACCCCCTGCTTGGCGAAGCTGAAGTGATCCGACCGGTAAAAGAAGCCTTTCTCGGGCTCTGGGTCGGCGTGAACCACCCTGCCCTGTGCCTTGGCAGCGGCGATGGCGAAGTCATCGAGCTCGGAATTGCCGAAGCCCACCACGGTGAGGTCGCGCGTCGGTCCCCAGATGTTGATGCCGTCGATGTTGATCACGCCGACGGTTTTGTTCAGCGGATAGACAGGATGCGTGGCGTAGTACTGCGAGCCGAGCAGGCCCTGCTCTTCAGCCGTGACGAACAGAAACAGCATCGACCGCTCGGGCGGGGTCGCACGCTTCGCGAAAGCATTGGCCAGCACCAGGAGCGCGGAGACGCCGCTCGCGTTGTCGCGCGCCCCGTTCATGATCTGGTCGCCCTTCGCCGTGGAATCGACGCCGAAGTGGTCCCAGTGGGCTGACCAGGCCACCACCTCGTCCTTGCGGGTGCTACCCGGCAGGAGTGCCAGCACGTTCTTCGAGGTCGAGCGCCGGATCGAATTGCGGATAGTGAGGGACGCGCGGAGATCGATGGAGACGGCCTTGAATCCGCGGCGGCCGGCGCGCGCCTTGAGCGAATCGAACGTGGCGCCGCCGCCCTGCTTCACGATGCTGCGAGCCACTTCCCCGGTCACCCAGCCCTCGACCGGAACGCGCGACATGTTGTTGTCGTCGGCGACGAGACTGAACTGCGGCCCGGTCCAGCTGTTCCGCACGACCTCCCACGGGTAGCCGGCGCCGTCCGTCTCGTGAACGATCAGCGCGCCCGCCGCTCCGTGCCGGGCGGCCTCTTCGAACTTGTAGGTCCAGCGGCCGTAGTACGTCATCGTTCGGCCGTGGAAGAGCGTGGAATCGTTGCCGTTGTAGCCCGGGTCGTTGACCAGGATGAGGACGGTCTTTCCCCGCACATCCACGCCCGCGTAGTCGTTCCATTGGTACTCGGGCGCCACCACCCCGTAACCCACGAAGACGACGGGGGAGTTCTGGATCGCGGCCTGCGGAACCACCCGCTTGGTCCAGGCGACGAACTGCTCCTTGAAGACAAAGCGGCTGTCGCTGGTCTGTCGTCGCCCTTTGAATGAAAGGACGCCCTGTGGCTTGCCGTCGATCTCCACCAGCGGCACGTCCTGGAAGAAGCTGCCGCCGTTACCGGGCTGGAGTCCGATCTTTGTGAGCTCCTCTTGCAGATAGGCCAGCGTCTTCTCTTCTCCGGGCGACGACGGGGCGCGGCCCTGGAAATCGTCCGAGGCGAGCACCTTCACGTGGCGCGCGATCTCGTCTGCGGTGATGGCGCTACTGGCCGAGCCGCCGCCGGAACATGCGGGAAGCAACAGGAGAAGACTGAGAGTACAGAGGCGCATGAAAACTCCAAGTAGTGACCCAGACGGGAGCCGGATTCTACGCGCCGTGCCACCAGCCCGCCATGAGTACCATTAGGCCATGAGTGGCGCTACGCCAGAACTTTCCCAACCCGAAATCAATGCGCGGGTCCGCGCGTGGCGGCGCTCGCTCGATCCACGGGCGCTGTGGCCCGAGACGACGCCCGCCCAACGCGTGGCTGCGTACGGGCACATCTGGCGCGCGACCGAAGCCATCCTGGCGGGCACGCGACCGCTTCTGCGGAGCGACGGCGCCACGCCGCGCGCGGTGGGCGTCGCCGGGTTCCTCAGCGGGATGGGTCCGCTCCTCGGGTACTGGCTGGAA
>CAMDCH010000306.1:0-3153 GCA_945889655.1 bacterium HR33 | reverse complement strand
GCGGGACAATCGACACGAGCCCGTCACGGTACACCGCCGGATCGCGGGCCAGGTACAGCGACATGGCGACGACTGCGACGAATTCGATGACGATGGTACCGCCGGCCCGGAGGTACGGAAGGATGGATTCCCGGAGGAACCGGCCGGTGCTGTCGATGCCGCCCTCCACGAGCCCCCCGCCGGCCGGGCCGAATATCGACCGCTCGAGGAACGGATACTTCTGCGCCGCGCGCAACATGATGTTTTCGAGCTGGGCCGCGTGCTCCGGCAGCGAGGTAAGGAAGTCCTGCGTCTGGGAGATAACGGGCGGAACGATCAGCCAGCCGATGCCGACAGCGGCGCCGAGCGTTGCCACGAACGCCAGCGCCAGGGCGGCCACGCGATTGATGCGGGGTATGCGGGCAACGAGCCCGTCAGTGAACGCGGTGAAGTAGACACTCAGCAGGACGGCGATGAACAGGAGCACCAGGATGGTGGTGACCCTGCTGAGGAATACGACGACAAGCGCCGCAAAAAACAGCGAGACCAGCGTGATGACGAGACGCCGGCCCAACGTATCAACCATCAGCCAGCCTGCGCCTCTTCATCGTCGACCAGCTCGGCCTCGGCGGCCTCGCGGCCCTTGCCCAGCTGCCGCGCCTCCGCGCTGCCAGGCCCGAGCGCCATTTTCTCCTTCAGCGAGGCAAGCTGCTGGTCCACGGAGCCCTTGAACTCAAGCGACTCGAATTGCCGCGCGAGCTGGTCACCGGAGAGGTCCTCGGTCAGCTCGGCGGAGGCGATCGCCTTGCGCTCCCGGTCCTCGATCTTCTCCGCCATCCGCTCGAAACTCTCCAGCGCACTCTTGTCCGACATCGAGGACATGGTTTCCTGGATGCGCTGCTGTGCTTCGGCGCGGCGATGCCGGGCAATGAGAATCGTCTTCTTGCGCTTGGCCTCCTCGATCTTGTCATTGAGCTGGCGGAGCGAGTTCTTGAGCAGCTCGGTCTCGGACCGCTGCTTGACCCAGGTGTCGTGGAGCTGCTGGGCCCCCTGCAAGTGCTCGTTGTACCGGACCAGCGCCTGCTTGGCCAGGTCGTCCCGGTTCTCCTGCACGGCGAGCATGGCACGCCGCTCCCACTCCTCGGCCTGCTTCTTCTCCCGCTCGGCCTCGGCCTGGAGCTTTTTCTCGTCCGCGATCGCGCCGGCCACTTCCTGCTTGGCCTTCGCGAGCTGACCACGCATGTCGGTGATCAGCTGGTTGAGCATCTTTTCCGGGTTTTCCGCCTTGGAGATCAAGTCGTTGATGTTCGACTTGATCATGGTCGTCAGACGGTCGAGGATCCCCATGGTCTAGCTCCGAGGGTTCTGTAGTGCATCGCGCCGCCGCACATCGGCCAGCGCGCGCTCAGTGAAATCCACACGTTCTGCGAGCTCCGAAAACTGCTCCCGAAGCTGGTTCAGGTCATCCGTCACCTGCGCCAGGGTCTCGTCCAGCCGAGGATCCCGCGTCGGCATGCCATTGGCGTGCCGGATGGCTTCAGCGGCGGCCGGGGCCAGGGGTGACTTGAAAAACAATACTGCCACGACAATAAGCGCCAGCGCAAAAAACATGTCTACTCCCGGGTCCGGCGCCCTGTAAGATCAACTCTTTCATCACTCTCCGCCACTTGCCTGCCGGGCCGGCGACCGGCGTGCCCTGTCCACGCAACTACGGTGCGGCCGACCGCATGTTTCACTGCTGAACGCTGCCACCGGGCGGCAGGGCACCGTCGTCTCTGCGCTTGGCAAAGACCCGTTCCGCGAAGTCCACCCGCTCCTGGAGTTCGGAAATGTCCCCCCGGAGCTGGTCAATCTCACCGGCAAGAGCATCATTGCTCTCGCGAAGGGCGCGGATGTCTTCGACACTGTTTGCGCCCGGCACCCGTCCCTGGATCCGCGCCGCTATGGCCCGCCCGATCGGGGACATCGCAAGCGCTACGACGGTGCCTCCACCAAAGATGAGCACGATCGCAAGGATGTCTTCCATCAGTCCCTGCCTCCCGGCTCGAGGGAGCGGGATGGCTGCTGGCGGGCGAGGAGCCGTTCCGCGAAGTCGAGCCGCTCCTCGGTCTCAGTGAGGCGGTGCTTCACTTCTTCCAGGTCCGCCTGAAGGGCGTGGAGGTCCTCCGGGTTTGCGCCATCGATGCTGCTCCGGCCGGCGATCCGGTCGGCAATCGCGCGGCCGAGGGGACCGCGGAGAACGATCACGGAAACCACCCCGACCATCAGTGTCAGCAGGCCGAAGACATCACCTGGACCCATGCTCAGACCTCCCCTTTGACACGCGGCACATCGCGATGCTGCGCAAGCAGTCGCTCCGCGAAATCCAGCCGCTCCTGCAGGTCAGCCACATCGTGGGACAACCGCTGCACGCCTTCCTGGAGCTCGGCGTACCGTGCGGATTCGGCTTCCGCGGGGGCGGCCTGCTCGCGTTCGGCCTTCCGCGCCCAGACCCGGACGACGGTCAACAACGCGTAGAGCCCTCCGAAGGCCATGCTCCCGATCACGATGACCTTGAGAAAATCGTCGGGCGTCACTGATCCTCCTCCGGGGTCTTTCGGCCAGCAGAATCGGGCTTCCTATAGTACGACGCCGGGCACAAACAGTGTCAAATCGACACCGCTCAGTCGGCGCCTAGAACTCGAGCCAGGAATTGTCCTGTGTAAGACCCGCGGACCCGGGCCACCTTTTCGGGTGGGCCTTCCGCCACGATCCTGCCGCCTCCGTCCCCGCCCTCCGGCCCCAAATCCAGCACCCAGTCGGCCGTCTTCACGACATCCAGGTTGTGCTCGATGACGACGACGGTATTGCCCTTGTCCACCAGCCGGTGGAGGACCTCCAGGAGCAGGCGAACATCCTCGAAATGAAGCCCCGTGGTCGGTTCATCCAGGATGTAGAGCGTTCGGCCGGTATCACGCTTGCTCAACTCGGTCGCGAGCTTGACCCGTTGCGCCTCTCCGCCGGAGAGGGTCGTGGCGCTCTGGCCCAGGTGGATGTAGCCGAGGCCCACGTCGTTCAGCAGCTCGAGCTTGGCCCGGATCCGTGGCTGGTGTTCGAAGAACTCCATCGCTTCGGCGACCGTGAGGTCGAGGACATCAGCGATCGACTTCCCCTTGTATCGCACTTCCAGGGTCT
>CAMDCH010000305.1:0-3186 GCA_945889655.1 bacterium HR33 | reverse complement strand
GAGCTGAAGGCCGGTTCCGTTGAGAGCCGTATCCGTCAGGATGTACTTCACGTTGGCCAGCTCCCAGAACCGCTGGTCGCCTCCCTGCTGCTGGCCCTGGATCAGGCGCTCGTAATTGGCCAGGTGATTCCCGTGATATCCCTCGGCCTGTCGCACACCGTGAACCATCAGCGCGTCACCCTTGAGAAACGCATCCCGCGTGGGCGCCGTGGGGAATGTGAGAACGCGGCCCGGAGCCTTCTGGACGAATTCGATGGTGGCGTCGCTGGCGTAGATCTGAGCGGCGGGCGGCGAGAAGTTCCAGTAGAGCCGCACCACGCTCCAGAGATCCGCCGCAACGATGAGCGATAGCCCGACCGCCAACGCCTCCACCTTGATGCGAGAGAAAGACCACGCATAGAGGAGTCCGGCTGCGGCGAGGCTAAATGCCAGCGACCGCCATCCACCCATCGCCACGGCGCCCGCATTGGCCCGTACGAACTGCGAGTACTGCGGCATCACCGCGGTACCGATCCCCGTGAAGAATCCCGCCGTGGCCAGCAGCGCGATCAGCGCAGCTCCGAGGCTCCAGACCGCCAGGAACCGCTTCGAGGTCTCGCGGGCCAGTATCCGCTCCACGCCAATCGCGACCAGCACGCAGACCGAGAACGTCACAACGAACAGCATCGTACTCGGCGCGCGGAAGAACTTGGTCCCCGGCACGATGGCGTACACCAGGCGGTAGAACGGCGTGTTGCCGCCCAGCGCCCACAGAAGGGAGACAACCAGCACGCCGTACCAGAACCAGAGGAACGACTTCCCCGCCTTGAGCGACCGCGCCCCGATCGCGGCCGTGGCCAGCAGCAGGACCGTGGCCCCGATGTAATCGCTGTGGAGATGAATGCCGTTCCGGCCCCAGTAACTCGTCAGGATGCCACTGAACTGGGGGAGATACGCGTTGATCATCTCTTCCGGCGGGTAGGAGTAGCTCGTGGCCGTGATGTAGCCGCCCGCGACTCCGCTCGCGCGCGGCGACCACGGAGTGTATTCCAGGACCGGCAGGTACTGGATGGCCCCGATGGCGAAGCCTACGACCACGCTTCCGAACCCCATCGCGAGACGGCGCCACGCGACGTTCCTCGGCAGCGCGGGCTCCCCCAGCCATGGACCGAACGCCAGGTAGAGCGCAAAGGCGCCGGTGGCCAGGAGCAGGTACTGGAGGAGCTGCGGGTGCGGGCTGAGCACCGCGAGCCCCACCACGATGCAGAGCACACCCCACACCCACTCCTTACCCGCGCGCATGCCGAGGACCAGGAGCCAGAGCGTGAGGGGCAGGAGCGCACTCAAGTAGAGTTTGCCGTCATGCCCGGGGGAGACGAGGCCGGCGATGTTGCCGCTCATCGTATACGCCAGGCCCGCCACGAGCGATGCGGTGAACGAGAAACCGGCGGCGCGGAGGAACCCGAACGCCATCATCCCGCAGAGAAAGACATGGATGATGAACGACCAGGTCATGGCCACATCGGTGGGCAGGAGCATCCGCAGCAGGAACGTGGGATAGAAAATGTCCCCGTGCATGGCGGCCACGTACGGCATCCCGCCGAACAGGTACGGGCTCCAGAGCGGAAAGGCGTGGTGCTCGCGGAGGTACTGGGCCGCGAATTCGCGCACCGGGTAGCCGCCGATGTACTGGTCGCTCACCGGCGTCACGAGGAAGCCGCCGCCAAGTGCCGGATACGCCAGCACCAGCGTGCCAAGGGCAAACGCCAGCGTGGCCAAAGCCCAAGGGTACCGCGGTGTCCAGCTCGTCTGATCAGGAGCGGGCATCGGTTTCCTTCAGTCGGAAGCGAGCACCGGCGAGCAGGAAGAGCACGCCGGGGAGTACCTCGAGTGCCGTGAGCCATAACCGCGAAGCCACGGCGAGCACCAGCGCATCAGCCTGTGAAACACCACCGGCCCCGCTGAGCGCGAGGACCAGCACGGCCTCCCGCACACCGATGCCCCCCGGCGCGAACAGTGCCAGGTAGCCCGCGAGGTACGAGACGACGTAGGCTGCAATGTAGCCAGCAGCTCTACCGCTGGCCGAGGCCGGGAGGACGCCCTCCGCGAGCAGTCGGAACGCGAATCCATAGAGCAGCCACGCGATGCCCGTCCCGGCTACCGCCGCGAGCACGGCGCGCGACGAAATCGTGGCCGGCATCGCCACTGCCCTGCCGGTTATCCCTTCCGCTCGTTGGGCGATCCACGAG
Source organism: bacterium HR33 (assembly GCA_945889655.1). Lineage (GTDB taxonomy): Bacteria > Gemmatimonadota > Gemmatimonadetes > Gemmatimonadales > GWC2-71-9 > SHZT01. Next base: position 958 of record CAMDCH010000305.1, on the reverse strand, counting down.
AGCAACCAGGGCGCGGCCAGCAGCATCGCGAGCGCCATGACCACCAGCACCACGGCAATCGCGCGGCCTGACGCAGCCGCGACCTCGAGCACCGACGGTCCCGTCGCGAAGGCCACAACGCACCCGGAAACGATGTTGGCCAGGTTGACCACCAGCGCCGATCCCGTAGCCGCCACCGGCGAGACGCCCTCCCGGCGGGCCATCACCCCCATGGCGCTGATTTGCCAGATCTTGCCGGGGACATAGCGTCCGAGGTTCGACACGAACCATATCCGGGTGGCGGGAGCAAACCTGAGATGCGCATCCCAGATTTTTAGAGTCACGCGCCAGGTTTCGATGAGCACCGCGTAGGCGCCCAGCACCAGCACGCACGAGAGCAGCACCCTGCCCCACCGAAGGTCAACCGCGCGCATGCTGCTCCCCACGCTCTCCCACTGCGCCACCAGCGCGCGACCGGCGAACCAGATCACGGTCACCGCGAAGGCGACCTGCAGCGCCACGAACGCCACTCGGCGCCCGTTACCGGAGCGCGGCGCCATATACCTCCCGGTACCGGACAGCCACCGCCGCTGGCGTGAACGTGGCCAGCGCGTGCGCCCGGCCCGCGGTTCCCATGGCCGCCCCGTGATCCGGGCTCGCAAGCAGCTGGTCCAGCGCTGCGGCGAGGAGGTCGGGCCGGCCCGGGCGGACCAGCAGCCCGGTGCCCGGGACCACGACGTCCGGCAGGCCGCCCGAATCGAATGCGACCACCGGCGTCTCCGACAGCATCGCTTCCACCGCAACGAGCCCGAGCCCCTCGTCCACTGACGGCACGACGAGAGCGGTGACGCGGCGATAGACCTCCGCGAGCTGGCCCTGGGACAGCAGGGGAAACCAGCGAATGCGGTCGGCGACGCCGACCGAAGCTGCGAGCGAGCGCGCGGCTCGCTCATCGCTGCCGATACCAACCACCACATCC
>CAMDCH010000304.1:0-3191 GCA_945889655.1 bacterium HR33 | reverse complement strand
CGAGCGCAAAACCCGCGGCAATGATCAGCACCACCGCCAGCACTTTCACGAAAGTGAACGACGTCTGGAGGGCGCTTCCCTGGCGAACACCCACATAGTTGATCGCGGAGAGCGCTGCGATGGCGGTGATGGCCACGGCTTTCAGGCCGATATCATCGAGCGGAACGAAGTAGCCGACATAGCGCGCGAAGACGAAGCTGATGACCGCGACGATTCCGCTGTGCATGGTCCAGAACATCGCCCAGCCCCAGAGGAAGCCGAGGGCGGGGGAGAACGCTTCGCGGAGAAAGACGTACACCCCGCCGCTTCTCGGGTAGGCTGACGCGAGCTCGGCGCACACCAGCGCGCCGGCCACGGTCAGGAGTCCTGCTACTGCCCACACCAGGAACACGCCCCCGACCGTTCCCATGCGGCTGGTGATCTCCGAAGGCTGCACGAAGATCGACGCGCCGATGATGATGCCCACCACCATAGCCGTGGCCTGGGGAAGGCGCATGACACGTTGAAGGGACGGAGGTGGGTCCGGCTTCTCACTTCTCACTTCTTACTTCTCACTTCCCTACGATGTCGTTCTTCGTTGACCCGACGATCGCGAGGACTTCGCCCTTTTCCTTTTCAGGGACCTTGAACTTGTCCAGGGTCTCCGTGAGGTACTGCGCGGCTACACCGAAGGCGGTCTCGCTGATCTGGAGGCCCTTGTGGGCCGTTGGCATGTCGGCGCCCACGTAGACGCAGGGGCCACCGGTGGCGGCGCAGAGCTGGTCCAGGATCATCTGGCGGATGCGCTTGCCCCCCTGTTCGTCCACGTTCTCGAAGTACGGCTTCATTTTCTCATCGCCCAGGAGGCGGGCGAGGAAATCGTCCGTCACAGCGGCGAGTGCGTCATAGCCCCCGAGACGGGTATAAAGGGAAGCGTTGGCGGCAGGGGCGGCCGCCGTGGGTGTAGCCGAGGCAGCAAACTCCTGCTGCGCCGGCTTCTGGCAGGCGAGGGCAAAGACGATCGCGGCGAAAGCGACGGTGCGACGCAGCATGCGAACGGGCTCCTTGAACGTGGAAAAAGGTCGGACGGAGGTTCAGTCGTCCGAGAAGAAGAACCGAGCTTCAACGTTTTCGGCTTCCATGGCGGTGACGAGCGTCTCAACTGACCTCCGCAGCGCCCGGACCCGCGACGCGGACATCCGGTTCAGACCGTGGAGGAGCCGGCCCTGGGCGGCCTGGGGCGCGCGGGCCGCGGCCGTCCGTCCCTGCGCGGTGAGGTGGATTTTCACCGACCGGAGGTCCTCCGCGTCCCTGACTCTCGAGACCAGGCCCTTCTCCTCGAGCCGGCGGAGCAGGCCGGAGACGCTGCTCTGGTCTACGGCCAACGAGTCGGCCATCTGGCTGGGGGTCAGCGGGCCTTCCCGCTGGAGATTGCGCAACGCCCAGAGCTGCGGCCCCGTCAGGCCGAATGTCCGCTGCACGTCCTGGGAATAGAGCTCGATCGCCCGGGTGATGCGGCGGAGGCCCTGGACGATCAGGGCCACGTCCTGCGGGTCGGGTTTGGCAATTTTCATGGCTCCGGGTCCGCCCGATCCAAGGGGTGAACGGACGGCAATATAACGGCCGGAGCTGAACGGTTGACGGTTGCCGGTTACCGGTTGCCGGGAGCGTATCGGCAACCGACAACCGGCAACCAGTAACCGCTGTTAGCGTCTACCTCTCCTCATCCCCGCTCTCGCCCTCACCGACCGCTCCGGCCTCGGCGCTTCCTGCTCCCTCGGCGGCAGCGGCGTCACGGACGGCTCCAGTCCTGGGACGACATCCCGCGGGAAGGTCCGGCCGATCAGCTTCTCGATATCCCCCATCAGCAGCCACTCATCGGGTGACATCAGCGTGAGCGCGAGCCCGTCCGCGCCGGCGCGCGCCGTGCGGCCCACCCGGTGGACGTACACCTCGGGGTCCTTCGGCACGTCGTAGTTGATCACCAGCTGGATGTCCTCGACGTCGATGCCGCGGGCCGCGATGTCAGTGGCGATCAGGATGTCTGTGCTGCCTTCGCGGAAGTCGTCCAGGGTGCGCGTGCGGGTGCTCTGTGCCTTGTCACCGTGCAGCGCCGCCGCGCGGATGCCTTCGCGCTTGAGGAAGGTGACCAGCTTGTCGGCACCGAACTTCGTGCGGGTGAAGATGAGGGTCCGCCCGCCGGGCCGAACCTTGAGGATGTTGGCGAGCGCCGGGCGCTTGGACGTCTGGTCCAGTGCGTAGATCCCGTGCTCGATCCCATCGGCCGGCGACGCGCGCCGCCCGATTTCCACCGATGCATGGCCCTGCATCGCGCGATGCGCGAGGTTTTCCACGTCGAACGACACGGTGGCGGAGAAGAGCATGGTCTGCCGCTCCTCGGGGATCGCGTCCAGGATGCGGCGGACGTCGGGCGCGAAGCCCATGTCCAGCATCCGGTCCGCCTCGTCCAGCACCAGGACTTCCATGTGCGAGTAGTCCACGTGCCCGCGCTCCATGTGGTCCAGCAGGCGCCCGGGCGTCGCCACCACCATGTCGACCCCGCGTGACAACGCGGTGGTCTGGGGCTCCATGCCCACGCCGCCATAGATCGCCGCGGCGCGCATCGGCAGGTGGCGTCCATAGGCGCGTACGCGCTCGAGCACCTGCTCGGCGAGCTCGCGCGTGGGCACCAGGACCAGCGCGCGCAGCTTGTGGCGCGTCCCGTTGCCGTTGGATGCCAGCCGATGGAGGATGGGGAGGACGAACGCGGCGGTCTTGCCGGTGCCGGTCTGTGCCGAGCCGATGATGTCCCGGCCCGCGAGGGCGAGCGGGATGGCTTCCGCCTGGACGGGCGTGGGCTCGGTGTAGCCCTCTTCGACGATGGCCTTGAGGATTTCGGGCGCGAGGCCCAGGTCTTCAAACTTCATGTGCTGAAAAAACTCCTGACACACACTAACGCATCGTGCGGATGACCCAATGTCACCGCTCTTCGATGCCGCACTCGATTGTACGAACCTGGGGAGAGAGACCGGGGTGTGTTCGCGCCGGTGCCCGCACCTGAGCGGGACCGTCCTTCGGGGATGCCAGCTCGCGGTTCGAATCTGCTACGAAAGGATAATACCCGGTTATCGAGGGTGAAGCTAGGGTGCGTATACGTACGAGGTTAGTTCGGCCGGGCCTCTCCAGTGGATACGTCTTTCAGTTGCAATAGT
>CAMDCH010000303.1:0-3205 GCA_945889655.1 bacterium HR33 | reverse complement strand
ACGCTGATCCGGCGAGGGGCGTGGGGCGCGGGCATCCTGCTGGCGACCATCGGCATCGCGGTGAGCACATCCATGAAGGGCTCCTCGGCCACCCAGGTGCGCATCGTTTCGGCAGCGGCCAAGCCGGGGACTGAGAACCTCAACGTCATCAAGGGCCCGCTCAAGGTGAAGCCGAGGCCACAGATGACTGCTGATACAAGCAGACAAGACACGCAGAAGAGGAACGCGGACTCAAGCATCGCCGATGCGCGCCGGGCGTTGGCGCTGGCGATCCAGCCGGCGTCGAAGCCAGCCGTGCCCGTGAAGGCCGCGATCGTGCCTGCCCCAAAGTCTGTCACCGTGGCCGTGGCCCCAGTCGCCGATTCGACGACCGAGGTGAAATGGGTTTCCAGGTGGGCCAACGTGCGTGGCGCGCCGAACGCGGACTCGCAGGTCGTATCCGTGCTCAAGCCGGGCCAGCAGGTGGCGGTGGTTCGCAGTCGCGGCGGGTGGTTCTCGGTTCTCGAGAATGGGCGGCAGGTAGGATTCGTGGCGCGGCAGGTCCTGAGTGACGAGTTACCCAACCAGTAGACGCTCGGGGGAGCAGGAAAACGAAACGGGAGCTCGAAAGAGCTCCCGTTTTGCGTTCTACCATTTATGCGCCGACTCGGAATCGAACCGAGAACCTAATGATTAAGAGTCATTTGCTCTACCAATTGAGCTATCGGCGCGGGGCGAGAAACATCACCAGAGCCGCCTGAAAACGCGAGGGGTACGGGCCAAACAAAAGGGAGCTCCTTCGAGCTCCCCTTGCTTGCTTCGGCCCGCAGAACTCGCCCCTGGGTTGTCGTCCCCCGCTCCCGGAAGGGAGCGGGGACAGGGGTGAGGGCAGCCATTACATCGTCTGCTTGGGCAGCTCCTGCTGCTGCGCCATCAGCATGATCGCCGCGACGCTGGTCTTGGCAATCTCCGCGATGATGTGCGGGCTGATGGTTTCGAGGTTGTCGTGCGTCTCGTGGTAGTGCGGCGACGCCAGGATCGGATAGCCGCCGATGCCCGCGACGATCGGACCGAACGCATCGTAGAACGCGCCCGCATCGGTGCCGCGGTAGTAACGCGCATCGTAGGTGATCAGCTTGGTAAACTGGATCGCCGCCGCGTGCTCGACATCCCGCAGGTAGTCGCTCGCGTAGCGGATCGTGTCGTCGAAGCGGCCATCTTCCATCCAGCCGCCCATGTCGTTGTTCAGCACGCCCACCAGCTGCTCGGTTGCCTCGGCTGCCTTGGCTCGGCGCACGAACTCCCGCGCGCCCAACCCACCCGACTCCTCGCCGGTGAGGAACGCGAACTTGATGGTGGTCGGCTGCGGGTGGCCCGCCATCACGCGCGCGGCTTCGAGCAGCGCGGTGGTGCCAGTGCCGTCATCATCAGCGCCCGGCGCCCGCTCAACGGTGTCGAAGTGCGCCGACATGACCTGGATCTTGTTCGGGTACCTGGTGCCCTTCAGGATGGCGACCACGTTGGCCACCTTGAGGCCCGGCCGAGGCTCGAACCAGTACACCTCGGGCTCGTACCCGAACGACTTGAGCTTGGCGGTGAAGTACTCGATCGCCTTCTGGTTGCCCGGGCTGCCTACCTGCCGTGTGCCGAAGGTCGAGAGCGTTTTCTGATAGTCGTAGATCCGGTCCGATGAGACGTCAGCCACCATCGGCTTCACCTGTGCCGCGATGGCCGCGAACATTTGCACACCCCGCGCCCGCAGGTCCTTCTCCGCCGCCGCCTGGGCCCGCACGCGGGCGAGCAGCTCGGCGTTCGTGACCGGGCGGGAAAGATCGGTGATCGACACGCTGCGCTCCGGCGAGATCGTGTTGCCGTCACGGTCCGCCACGATGAGCACCTTGGTCCCGTCAGGAGACATGGCCCACTCGTACTCCGGCGAGACCGTGCGGATCGTGTTATTCGCGAAGAGACGCGTTTCCTTCGCGGTCGCGATGTCGTAGACGTACGAGCGGCGGTGACGGCCCTCGCCCTTCATGATGAGCAGCCGGTCGGAACCGATGAACTGCGGGATGACGTCATCCTGCGGATCGCGGGTGACCCGCGTATCACCGGTGCCGTCCGCGTTGATGACGTAGACCTCATAGTCCTCGCGTGGCATCGCCTGGTACGCCACCCGCTTGCCATCCGGCGAAACCACCGGGCTGGTGAGCCCGCCCGCGCGCTGGCGCAGCACGACCGACGCGCCACTGGCCAGGTTCACCGCGTTGAGCGTGGTGTCGGTGCCCACGACGCCCACATACGCCAGCGTCGAGCCGTCCATCGAGATGGAGGCCTGCGGCGAGCCCGTGAGCTGCTGAACCTCATTGCTCGCGAGCGCCAGGACCTTCATGCCCGCCGGGGTCGTACCCGACGCGCCCTCGAAGTACACAACCTTCGTTGCATTAGAGCCGACGAACCGCTTGATGGACGCGGCATTCGTGATCTGCTTCGGCGTATCCTCGGCGAGCGAGTAGATGTCGATGCGCGCCGGCTCGTTGGGTGAGGCCTGCATGTAGAGGGTACCATCGCGGCCGTAACCGATCGCCTGCACCGAAAGGCCGGTGGTCGCGATGTCGCGGTCACGGCTGGTGGCGAGGTCGCGGACCTTGACCCGCGAGTTCACGGTCTCCAAGCGCGTCACTTCACCCCGCGCCCGGTTCGTCGCCTGGTTGTCGGTACCCAGGCTCGCCTGCTCCAGCGCGGCGCGGGCGGCAGTCAATTCGGGACTGTCCACGATTCCGAGGTACGCGATCTCGTCCTTCGTCGGCGAGAAGGTGTGGCCCACGCCGGGGATCGTCGCCACGGCGCGCGTGCCGGTGGGCGTCAGCGCGGTCAGGTAGATGGAACGCGCCGGGCCGGTCGCCTTCACGTAGGCGAAGAGCTTGCCGTCGCGGCTCCAGCGGATGTTGCTGCCGTCGTTGGAGACCTCGGTCGTGTTGAAGGGCTCGCCCGTGACCGTGGCGATCGCCTCGCGCACGTCGGCCGCGCGCGGGCCGTTCAGGAGGCGCTCGAAGCCCGCGAGTGCATCCGGGTAACGGCCTTCCACCCACGCGAAGTACGCGGAGTCATACGCGGCCGGAAACATCATTGGGGTGGTCAGGGCCGACGGCGGCGTGACGGCGGCCGAGGGAGTGGCGGCCGCGGGAGCGGCTGCCGGGGCCTGGGCCGATGCCTGGCTCGCGGTCGC
>CAMDCH010000302.1:0-3205 GCA_945889655.1 bacterium HR33 | reverse complement strand
GCCCGGCCTCTCGCCGCGATCGCGATGTCTCACTCGCCGCCGAGCGCGGGGGACACCGGGATGCCGCTGGGCGAATACCTCGCTCATTTCGTGGCGCCGTCGGTCGCCAGCCTCGTCGTTCCGATCTTCGCCGGACCGGTGTCGCTCTTCGCGAACCCCGTCGTCATCGGGACGCTCGTCTGCGTGGCGCTGCCCTGGAGTGGCGCGGCGGACTCACTCGCCCGCCCTTTGCGCCGGGTCCTGCTGCTTTGCGCCGGCCTGCTCACCTTTGGCATCCTGTGCCACGCGGTACCGGGCATTCGCAATCGGCTGCCCTCCGCCATGCGCTACCACCTGACAATCGTTCCCTATCTCCTGCTGCTCACCGCCAACGTACGCGCCGCGGAGCTGGCAGCCTTTGCGCGCACTCGACCACGGTTCCTCTATGCGGCGGGTGCAACAGCCCTGGCGATCGGGGTGATCGTCCAGCTCGTGCTCCTTGCCCGCGAGCCTTCGGCCTGGATTGGCCGGATTGCCGAAACCAGGCCGGTCCAGGTTAGTGAGTATGTCTCGCTTGGCGTTCGGGGCGTGCTGCCGGGAATCGCCGCCTACCTGGCACTCGCCCTGGCCTTGCCCTTGGCCATCCTGTCGCGTTCGCCGAAAGGAGCGATGGCCTGGCTGGCCGTCGCCGCCGTTGCCGGTTCACAGGCCAGTCGCTTCGCTGTGCCGGTCGCCAACTGGCACTACCGCGACCCAGCCTGGTCGGCGCGGCTCCTCACCGAAGTGCCCGATTGCCTGGAAAACCTCGTCGCCGCTTCGCCCTACACCCAAGCGCCGCGCTCGTTCGTGCCGATCGCGCGGGGCCCGGTGGGGAGCCCTGAGCTCGGACGAAACGACAAGCTCCTGCCGCTGATCGAGCTGCCGGAAATGTTGGGAGGGCGAGTGTTCTTCCAATGGCGACATCGCAACAGCACTCACGCGGCGCGGTTCAACCGGCAAGTCACCGGGACCGGAAAGGGGAATGGTTCCTGGCCACCTTCGGGACAGCGACTGGATCAGACCATCGCATTCGCCCAATCGACTGCGTCGCCTTTCCTGGTCGCTGCCGACCTGTCGTTTGCCGACGACCGGCTCGACTTCCTCGGCTCCTGTGCAGTCCCGTACGCCGAAAAGCTGAATCCGGGATTGGGCGGAACAATCGGTCTCTACGTCGTGAGAACAGTCGCCGGAACCTCAAGTCGGGCGCTGTATGGCCGGGTGTCGGCTTCCTTTGCTGGTCCGCTCGAGACCGGCTCCGTGGCGCAGCTGCCGATCTCGTATCACGCGAGCTTGCGGGCCACCACTTCGTCCGGCCAATCACGAGAGGTTTCACCGGGCCCGGACGGATTCGCCCGGGTCGAAGCGACGGAAGCGGACGGGCGATCTACGTCACCAGCGTGGATTGGACACGCGCGGCGTTCCCGATCACGGGCGGGCTCATGTGGGTGCTGGTGTTCGTCTTCAGGGCTGGGCCCACAGCCCGTCGCCCGCGGACCAACGGACAGGGCTGATCAGTTCAGCACCGGACGTGCTATTCCGCGAAGTTCTCCGGATAGCGGGCCATCTCTTTCCGAAAAAGCGCCCGGACCGCCGCCACGTCCCGGGCCGAGTCACCGGTCGGCCGAAACGGCGTGCCGAGGCTGACCACGCGACGCTGGTAGTCGAACGCCACCGGCGCGATCGGCACACCTGCTCCCACCGCGATCTGCTGGAACCCGGTCTTCCACTGCTCTACCCGTGCGCGGGTCCCCTCGGGCGTCAGCGCCATAACCCAGCGCGGCCGCACGCGAAACCGCTCGATCGCCGCTTCAACGATGCCCTGGTTGTTGCTCCGATCGACCGGTTCGCCGCCGAGAAGACGCATGAAGGGTCCCAACGGAAACCGGAACAGCGAGTCCTTGCCGAGGAAGCTCAGTCGTACACCCACCGCGAACATCGCCACCACGCCGAGCGGAAAATCCCAGTTGGACGTGTGGGGGGCGACGATGATCACGAATCGCGGCTCGTCAGGCAGCGCGCCCTCTACCCGCCAGCCGAACAGGGCCAACAGGCGATGGGCAACAGCCTGCGTAAACGAGTTGCCGAGTCGCGGCCAGGGGACGGCGTTTGATGTCATGCGGGCCGGAAGATGCGGAAATCGGGCCATCACTGCAACGAAACGGTACCGCTCACGAGGTCTCCCCCACGCATCGTGCGCGCGCGGTACGGCAGCGTGTGTGAGGTCCTGCGTCACGGCCTTTGCGCTTGTCACGGTTCGCAGCCGGAAAGGGGCTGGTGTGGCGAAACTGGCAAACGCAGTGACTTCGCACGTCACTGGGCGAAAGCCCTTGCGGGTTCAACTCCCGTCACCAGCACCCGCCGCACCAGACTTGAGGGCAGCATGAGCACGCGATATCATTCAGTCACGTGCGAAGTCACTGCGTGGCCGTGAAGTTCGCCACGTACTAAGGGGCCGGGGAGCCAAGTCTCCCTGGCTCTTTTTTTATGGGTAAATTGAGGCATGGCGCTGAAGCTGTTCCACCCCGTCATCCAGCGCTGGTTCAACTCCCGATTCACCGGTCCCACCAAGCCCCAGGCTGAGGCGTGGCCGTCGATCCGCGAGGGCCAGCACGTCCTGATCGCCGCGCCCACCGGCTCGGGGAAAACGTTTGCCGCGTTCCTGTCGGCTATCGACTCCCTGTTCCGCCAGGCGGCGAAGGGCGAGCTCCCGGACGAGACACAGGTGGTTTACATCTCGCCGCTCAAGGCGCTGTCCAACGACATCCAGAAGAATCTCTCCGAGCCGCTGGAAGAGATCTCCGCGCTCGCGCATGAAGAAGGATTCCCGGACGTAGAGATCCGCACGCAGGTCCGCACCGGAGACACACCGCAAAGCGAGCGGCAGAAGATGCTCAGGCGCCCGCCGCACATTCTCGTCACGACGCCCGAGTCCCTTTACCTGCTGCTCACGGCCACGCGTGGGCGCGAGATGCTGAAAACCGTGCGCACCGTGATCGTGGACGAGATCCACGCCGTGGCGCGCGACAAGCGCGGCTCGCATCTCTCGCTCACGCTGGAGCGCCTTGCCGCACTGACGGGGAGACCGCTGCAGCGTATTGGACTGTCGGCGACACAGAAGCCGATCGAGGAGATAGCGGACTTCCTGACGGGTGGCGGGGTGCGGGTTACGGGTGGTGGGGTCCACAAC
>CAMDCH010000301.1:0-3208 GCA_945889655.1 bacterium HR33 | reverse complement strand
CGAGCGTGCCGCGCTGCAACATCTCAGCCGGACGGCGCTGGCAAGGATCAGGCAGGGTGGTTCGGCGGGGTCGCCGTCAGGGCTTCGAGAGGTCCTGAAGCTGTCCAGAAAGTACCTGATTCCGCTGCTGGAATGGCTTGATTCTAAGGGTTTTACCGTACGTATCGGCGATGGGCGACGGGTGACGCCAGCCGGCGAGAAATACCTGAAGGAAGAAGCTTGACGCTACACCGGGGGTTCCGTACCTTGCGCGTTGCAGGTGGGATGTAAGCCAGTTAGAGCCTTCAATTCACAGGAGCGTTTTCAAGGACTCTTTTTTCGTCAGCCACGGAGCAAAAAATGAGAAGTAGTGCCTGGGCAGCAGTAGCGGTCTTGCTCGGGCTTCTAGGGTCGGCGCCGCGTGGTCTGCTGGCGCAGGACAGCCAGGCAGACAAAGCAGCACTCGGCAGGAATTATCCGAACCCGTTCAACCCGGAGACGTTCATCCCGTTTCGGCTCGCGCCGGAACTGTTCTCCGGTGGTCAGCGGCCAGTCGTGAGCCTCAAGATCTACAACGTGCTCGCGCAACTAGTGGCCGTGCCGATCGTACAAGGCAGCGGCGAGCGTCTTACCGAAGCCGCGCTGACCTGGAACGGAACCGGTGAGTACACAGCCTACTGGGACGGAAAATTCCAGGGGACCGACAAGGAAGCCGCTTCAGGGGTTTACGTTTACCAGCTCGTCGTCCAGTGGATACAAGACGGCAAGCCCCAGACGAAGACCTCATCGAACAAGATGACAGTAATGAAGTAGCTGTGGTATAAGGCTTTAGGGCGCGTTGACCGGATGAGGTCACCGCGCCCTGTCTTTTTGGCAGGATTGCGTAGGTATGGGCTTTGCAAGGGCCGCGAGGACCACATGATTCGACCAGACAGACTCACGCTCAAGGCCGGTGAAGCGCTCCAGGAGGCGATCAACCTCGCCAACTCGAACGGCAACCCGGTAGTCAACGACGCGCACCTGTTCCTCGCCCTGCTCAACCAGGACGAGGGCATTGTCGCGCCGCTCCTCCAGAAGGCGGGGCTCAACGTCCGCGAGCTGGTGGTCGAGACCGAGCGTGAAATCGACCGGCTCCCGAAACAGTCAGGCGGAGGGACACAGGCGTCGCTGGCGCGCGAGCTGAACCAGGCCATGGAAACGGCCGACAAGCTCGCGAAGAAGCTCGACGACGCCTTCATCTCCACCGAGCACATGCTGCTGGCGCTGGCCGAAACGAAGGGCACCACCGCCCGCCAGCTTCTCTCGGCCCGGGAGGTGGACCACAAGGAGCTGCTTACGAGCCTGGAGGCGGTGCGTGGCAGTCACCGCGTGACCGACCAGGAGCCCGAGAGCAAGTACCAGTCCCTCCAGCGATTCACCCGCGACCTCACCGACCTGGCGCGCCAGGGGAAGCTCGATCCGGTCATCGGCCGCGACGAGGAAATCCGCCGTGTCGTGCAGGTGCTCTCACGCCGGACCAAGAACAACCCGGTGCTCATCGGCGAGCCAGGCGTCGGCAAGACCGCCATCATCGAAGGCCTGGCCCAGCGCATCATCAACGGTGACGTCCCGGACTCGCTCCGCAACAAGCACATCCTGGTGCTCGACATCGGCCTCCTGCTCGCGGGTGCGAAGTACCGCGGCGAGTTCGAGGAACGGCTCAAGTCGGTGCTCAAGGAAGTGACCGAGAGCGAAGGGCGGTTCGTCGTCTTCATCGACGAGATCCACACCATCGTGGGCGCGGGCGCCGCGGAGGGCGCGGTGGATGCGGCCAACATGCTGAAGCCCGCGCTGGCCCGCGGCGAGCTGCACCTCATCGGCGCCACCACGCTGGACGAGTACCGCAAGCACATCGAGAAGGACAAGGCGCTGGAGCGCCGCTTCCAGCCGGTGTTCGTTGGACCCCCGTCGGTCGAAGACACCATCGCGATCCTTCGCGGTCTCAAGGAACGCTACGAGGTCCACCACGGCGTGCGGATCACGGACAACGCCCTCGTGTCCGCGGCCACGTTGTCGGACCGCTACGTCTCCGACCGGTTCCTGCCGGACAAGGCGATCGACCTGATCGACGAGGCGGCGAGCCGGCTGCGCATCGAGATCGACAGTCTCCCCCAGGAGATCGACGAGGTCGAGCGCCGGATGGTCCAGCTCCGGATCGAGGAGCAGGCCCTGACCCGCGAAACCGACCGGGCCAGCAAGGACCGGATCGGCGCGGTGCGCCACGAGCTGGCGGAGCTGTCCGAAAAGTCCAACGCGATGAAGGCGCAGTGGCAGGCGGAGAAGGCCGCCATCCAGCGCATCCGGGACATGAAGCAGGAGCTGGAGCAGGGCCGTACCGAGGCGGACCAGGTCACTCGGAGCGGCAACCTCGAGAAGGCGGCGGAGATCCGGTACGGAAAGATCCCGGAGCTGGAGCGGAAGATCGAGGAGGAGAACAAGCGGCTGATGGAAATCCAGCGCGCCGCCAAGTACCTGAAGGAAGAGGTAGACGCCGAGGACGTGGCGGAGATCGTGGCCAAGTGGACCGGGATCCCCGTGAAGCGGATGCTCGAGTCCGAGCGGGAGCGTCTCACGAAGCTCGAGGCCGAGCTGGGCAAGCGCGTCGTGGGGCAGAAGGATGCCCTCGAGGCCATCGCCAACGCCGTGCGCCGGTCACGCGCGGGACTGCAGGATCCCAATCGTCCGATCGGCAGTTTCATCTTCCTTGGCCCCACCGGCGTGGGAAAGACGGAGACCGCGCGCGCGCTCGCCGCGTTCCTGTTCGACGATGAGCGGGCCATGGTCCGTCTCGACATGTCCGAGTACATGGAGAAGCACGCGGTGGCGCGGATGATCGGCGCGCCCCCGGGGTACGTGGGCTATGAAGAAGGCGGCCAGCTCACCGAGGCGGTGCGCCGCCGGCCGTACGCGGTCGTCCTGTTCGACGAGATCGAGAAGGCCCACCCGGATGTCTTCAACGTGCTGCTCCAGGTCCTGGACGATGGACGGCTGACCGATAGCCAGGGCCGCACGGTGAGCTTCAAGAACGTCGTGATCATCATGACGTCCAACGCGGGCAGCCAGTACATGCTGGAGCTCGCGGACAAGTGGGACGAGGCCGAGAAGAAGGTGATGGACGCCCTCCGTCACACCTTCAAGCCGGAGTTCCTGAACCGCGTGGACGACATCGTGATGTTCCACCCGCTCGGCA
>CAMDCH010000300.1:0-3222 GCA_945889655.1 bacterium HR33 | reverse complement strand
CGACCCCAACCCGAAGCTGATTGACGACGAGGCGGAAGATCGGTTTGCGAGGGTGCAAGCACTGGTGACCGCAGTTCGCACCCTGCGCGCCGAGTACGGAGTGGATCCAGGCACGACCGTGCGCGCGTCGGTCGAACCGTCCAGCACCGCGGCCCTGGAGTCGTTCAACGCCGAGCAGCGGACCATCGAGCGGCTGGCGAAGGTCGCGAAGCTCGAGATAGGGGCGGGCCACGACGGAGTGGGCGCACACCAGGTGCTCCCGGATGGATCGAGCCTGTTCGTGGCACTGGGCGACGCCATCGACGTAACGCGCGAGTGTGCGCGCCTCACCGCCGACCTGGCCAACCTGACGAAACAGCTCACCAACCTCTCCGCCAGGCTGGGGAATGAACAGTTTCTTGCCCGCGCCCCTGCCAACGTGGTCGAAGGCGAGCGCGCGAAAGAAAAAACGTGGCGGGAACAGACGGAGACGCTGCGGGCGAAGCTGAAGGTGCTGGGTTGCAAATGACGGTTCGCGGTTCGCGGTTCGCGGTTCGCGGGGGTGCTGGACATCGCGCACCGCGCACCGCGCACCACGCACCGCTCTTGTTCGTCGTGCTTTCCGCCTGTGCAACAGTCCAGCCCCCACCCGGCGGCCCGCTCGACACCGCTCCGCCCGCCATCGTTGCGGTCACCCCCGACTCCGGCGCCACCGTGCCGGGGCTCAAGGATCCCGTCATCTTCCGGTTCGATGAGGTGGTGAACGAGCGCCCCGGCATGACGTTGGACCAGATGGTGGTGCTCTCCCCTCGGCCTCGGCAAACGGTCGTTTCCTGGCGCCGAACGTCAATCGAGGTGAAGCCGAGTGGCGGGTGGCAGCCCAACGTGGCGTACCGCGTCTCGCTCCTGCCGGGCATGATGGACCTGCGCAATAACAAGCAGCCGGCGGGCCGCACGATCGTCTTCTCCACCGGCGGCCCGATTCCGGCGACCACGCTCACCGGCAGAGTCGTGGATTGGGAAGCGGGACAGGTCGTGCCCACGACGCTGGTGGAGGCGATCCGCATCTCGGATTCACTGGTCTACTGGGATGTCACCGACTCCACCGGCAGCTTCCGGCTCGCGGCCGTGCCGCCGGGACAGTATGCGTTCCTCGCGACCATCGATCGCAATTCCAATCGCCGTCGCGATACGCGCGAGCCATTCGACTCGGTCACAGTGACGCTCGATTCGACGGTCGCGCGGAACTTCTGGACCTTCACGCACGACACGGTTGGGCCGCGTATCCGGACGGTCACCCGCAGCGACAGCATCACCGTGCGTGTCGAATTCAACCAGATGCTGGCGCAGGGAGCGCCGGACTCCACGAGCGTGACCGTGCGCCAGCTCCCCGATTCGACCCCCGTCGCGGTCGCGACCGTCCTGACCCAGGCCCGATACGACTCGCTCATCGCCGCCGCTCGGCCCGCCGGCGACACCCTCAGAGGGGCTGCCGCCGACCCCGGGCGCCAGCCCGGGGTGAGCGCCAACCCGCGCCCAGGGACCCCGCTGCCGGTTCAGCCCCCCGTGCCCCGTCCGGGCGCTGCGCCACTACCAGGCCGTTCCGGGGCACTCCCGGTAGCAACACCCCCCGACAGCGCCACGATCAGGCTGCTGGCCGAACGAGCCCGGCTCGCCGGCACCCTCGTGGTGCGACTCGCCCAGCCGCTCGTCGCGGGCGGCCGCTACGTGTTCAGCGCCACCGTCGCGAATCCCTCGGGTGTCCGGGAAACATCCGCGTCAACGCTGGTCATTCCCGCCGCCGCTCCCCCCGACAGCGCCAGGAGAGTCCGGTGAGTGACCGCCGTCGCGCGATCCCCGCTGTGACCGCGCTAATGGCACAGGCCGAGAGGAGCGGACTCGCGGGACGCGCACCCCGCGCGGCACTGGTGCGCGCTATTCGCGAAACGCTCGACGCGGCCCGCGCCAACGGCGGACAGGAACCCGCAGGCGGTTGGCTGCCGGCCGTCGAGCAGCGCCTCTCCGCCAGCCGCCGCCCGTCTCTCGCCCGCGTCATCAACGCCACCGGCGTCATCCTCCACACCAACCTCGGCCGGGCACCACTCGCAGACACGGCACGAGCCGCTATGGCGGATGCCGCCGGCTACGTCGCGCTGGAGTACGACCTCGAGGAAGGCGAGCGGGGATCGCGGCAGGATCATTCGCGTGACCTCCTGCGGGAACTGACCGGCGCGGAAGACGCCTTCGTCGCCACGAATGCAGCGGCGGCCCTGTTCCTCACGCTGGCGGCACTCGCCCACGGCGGCGAGACCATCGTCTCCCGCAGCGAGCTGGTCGAAATCGGCGGCGGATTCCGGATTCCGGAGATCCTGGCCCGAAGCGGCAGCAAGCTCGTCGAAATCGGGACCACGAACCGCGTGCGAGCGTCTGACTACGAGAGCGCGTTCGGCCCGGGCACGCGGTGCGTGCTGAAGGTGCACCGGTCCAACTTCCGTATCACCGGGTTCACCAGCGAAGTGGGCGTGGCGGATCTCGCACGACTCTGTGCCGCGCGTGGCGTCCCTCTGGTGCACGACGCCGGCAGCGGACTGCTCATCAGTCTCGAATCGTTCGGCCTCCGCGATGAACCGCTGGTCCGCGAGAGCGTGGCTGCGGGCGCGGTCGCCGTCTTCTCCGGCGACAAGCTGCTGGGAGGTCCGCAGGCGGGGATCATCGCGGGGCCCGCGGCACTCGTGAAACGCATCGCCTCAGATCCTCTCGCCCGCGCGCTCCGCCCTGACAAGGGCACGCTCGCGGCGCTGGAAGCGACGCTCGCGCTCTACCAGGACCCCGCGATCGCGCTCGCCCAGGTGCCCATCCTCCAGATGATCGCGACACCACCAGACGTCCTTACACGGCGCGCGCGAAAGCTCGCGAAGGCCATCGGTGATGCCACGCTGGTAAAGGGCAGCTCGCAAGTGGGCGGCGGGTCGTTCCCCGACGCCCACTTACCTACCACGCTGGTCGCGATCGCGGCCTCGTCGTGCGAGGCCCTGCTGGAGAGCCTTCGCAAGGGCGAGTTGCCGGTGATAGCACGAATCAGCGAAGAAAGAGTCGTTTTCGACCCACGCACCATCACGGACGACGAAGTGCCGCTGGTCGCGTCGGCTGTCCGGGCGGCACGTGGCTGACCGCGTCTACCGCGTTGCGGTCCTCGCGTCAGGGGGGGGATCCAATCTCCAGGCGCTGCTCGACGCCTGCACC
>CAMDCH010000299.1:0-3223 GCA_945889655.1 bacterium HR33 | reverse complement strand
CCCGACAGGGCGCGCGGCGAAGCATCCTCGTCACGTTCGACCCTCACCCGCTCGAGGTCGTCAATCCGCAGGCGGCCCCACCCCTGCTGACCCTTCCCGCCGAACGGCTCGAGATCCTGGCGCAAAGCGAGATCAACGAGCTCGCCGTTCTGCCGTTCACCCGCGAGCTCTCGCAGGCGAGTCCCGAAGAGTTCGTGAGTCTCCTGCGAGAGCGATACGAGATGCACGAGCTGGTCATCGGCTATGACCACGGGTTTGGGCGGGATCGAGCGGGCGACGTGGATACGCTCCAGGAACTGGGACGCGCGAAGGGCTTTGACGTCGATGTCCTCGAGGCCGTGACGATCGATGGCCGGCCCGTCTCGTCCACAGCCGTACGGCGGGCCGTGGCCGTTGGAGACCTGGCGCTGGCGCGGAAGCTCCTGGGCCGGCGTTACTCGCTCCTGGCCCCGGTTATCCACGGGGCAGGGCGCGGGCGGGACATTGGCTACCGCACCATCAACTTGTCGGTGACCGACGCGCGGAAACTTCTGCCGCCGGAAGGGGTTTATGCCGTCCAGGTCGAATGGCCGGATGGCGCCGCAGGCGGGATGATGCACCAGGGCCCTCGCCCCACGTTCGGAGAAACCGAGCGGTCGCTGGAAATCCACCTGATAGACGCAAGCGCCGATCTATACGGTACGCAGGTCAAAGTGTCGTGGGTAAGCCGGCTCCGGGACGTGCGCCGTTTTGATTCGCCCGAAGCCCTCAAGCAACAGCTGGACAAGGACTTCACCGCCGCCCGTGCTGCGTTGACACAGTGAAGCGGGGCGGCTAGTCATTACGGTCTGCCAAACCGGTAATCAATAATGTTTTCGACGATCCGAAGCCGTCTGATTGCGATCGCGTTCCTCGTGGGAGCGTCGATCTTCGCCTTGTGGCCCCGCGAGGTTACCCGCCGCGTCCGGGGGCCTGACGGGACGATGCGTGACACCGTGGAGACTCGCGTCCCGCTGAAGCGGGGACTCGACCTCCAGGGCGGCATGCATCTCGCGCTCGAAATCGACCAGAGTCGCGGCGCCGTCGCCGACCCCGCAGGCGCGCTCCAGCGCGCGCTCACCGTCATCCGCACCCGCATCGACGAGTTCGGCGTCGCCGAACCGCTGATCCAGCAGGTTGGTTCGAGCCGGATCGAAGTCGAGCTGCCTGGATCGGGGGACGCCGGGCGCGCGCGGGCAGTCGTTCAGCGCTCCGCCTTCCTCGAGTTCCGCATCGTGGACATGCAGAACCAGTTCCGCGTAGCGCTCCCCGCCATCGATGCCGAGCTCCGTAAGGCCGGTGTGAAAGGCCCTGGTGGCGCGCCAAAGACCAGCGGCGCGGTCGAACAGCTCCTCGGCGGAGACTCGACGAAGAAGACAGGCGCCGACACGAGCAACAACGCCACGCCGCTTTCGGGCCAGCTCTTCAGCGGGCAGACCGCCTGGGAGTTCCTGGTTCCCGAGGAAAACTTCCCCCACGTGGACAGCCTGGTAGGCTCGGCGATCGTCAAGCGCATGGTGCCGCGCGGCCTCCAGCTGATGTGGGCCAACGCCCCCATCTCCCAGGGGGGGCGGTCGTACCGCTCGCTGTACGCAGTGGAGAATCGGCCGATCATCACCGGCGAGTACCTGGTAGACGCTCGCGCGCAGCTCGATCCGGTCTACAACGGGTCGGTCGTCTCGTTCCAGCTGTCCCGCACCGGCGGACGCATCTTCGGACGGGAAACGGCCCGCCACGTGAACGACCACATGGCGATCGTCCTCGACGGGCGGGTCCAGGGCGCGCCGCCCGTGATTCGCAGCCAGATCACCACGCGCGGCCAGATCGAGCTCGGCAGCGCTACGCTCCAGCAGGCCCAGGACTTGGCCCTCGTCCTCCGCGCGGGCGCGCTCCCCGCTCCGCTGGTCATCGTGGAAGAGCGGGCGGTAGGACCCAGCCTCGGCTCCGATTCAATCCGGGCCGGTATCAATGCCGGCATCGCCGGTACCGCGCTGGTCATCCTGATCATGGTGTCCTACTACCGGTTCGCCGGCGTACTCTCCATTGTCGCGCTCGGGTTTTACATCCTGTTTACCGTCGGCGGGCTGGGCGCCTTCAACGCCACCCTCACGCTGCCGGGACTCGCCGGCCTTGTCCTGTCCATTGGTATCGCCGTGGACGCCAACGTCCTGATCTTCGAGCGAATACGAGAGGAGCTGGCCGGCGGTAAGACGATACCGTCGGCGGTGGACCTCGGCTTCCAGCGCGCCATGAGCGCGATCGTGGACTCGAACGTCTGCGCCATCATTACCGCCTCGCTGCTCTACCAGTTCGGCACCGGCCCCGTGCAGGGATTCGCGGTGACCCTGATCCTCGGCGTGCTGGCATCGATGGTGACGGCCGTGTTCGTCACCCGCACCTTCTTCATGATCTGGCTGCAGAAACGGCCGGCCATGCAAACCCTGAGCATCTGAGCCAATGCGCCGACTCTTTACCGACACCAAGTTTGATTTCATCGCGCGTCGCCGTTACGCGTATACCATCACGGCCGCGTTTTTCATTCCCGCCCTCCTCCTGCTGATGTTCCGGGGACTCAACTACAGCATCGAGTTCACCGGCGGGACGCTGATCCAGGTCGCCGCCCAGAACCCCGTGGACGCCGGGCAGCTGCGCTCGGCCCTCGATGCCCAGGGCCTGCATGGCGCTGAGATCCAGTCGTTCGGGAGCGACCGGGAATACATCATCCGGGCGCGGAGCACTGCCGTCACCGAGGGCGCTGAGGCCTCGGACTCCACGGTCGCGGCCGCGCGGCGCGCGCTCGATGCGTCGCTCCAGCCCGGCCAGTACCGGATTGTCCGCAACGAACTGGTCGGCCCCAAGGTTGGAGGCGAGCTGCGCCAGAAGGCCCTGCTGGCCATTGCGCTTTCGTTCGTCGCGGTGCTGGCCTACCTGGCCATGCGGTTCGAGTGGCGCTACGGTCTCGCGGCGGTCGCCGCCCAGGCGCACGACATCCTGGGCACGATCCTGTTCATTGGAGTCATGAACCTCGAGGTCAGCCTGGTCGTGGTCGGCGCCATTCTCTCGGTGCTCGGTCTCTCGCTGAATGAAACTGTCATCATCTTCGACCGGGTGCGCGAAAACGAGCACCGGAATCTCAAGATGGACCTGAGCTCTCTCCTCAACCTCTCAATCAACGAGACGCTGCCCCGCACGGTTCTGACCCACG
>CAMDCH010000298.1:0-3234 GCA_945889655.1 bacterium HR33 | reverse complement strand
CCACATCCTTACGAAAAAGACGCGGAAGAGAAAGCGGCATCTCCGGGCGGCCAAGCTGGTCTCGCGCGGTGACCGTCGTCTGAAGAAACTGTTCCAGGTCTAGGGAGAGACTATGCCGAGAGTCAAAAGCAACGTCGCGGCGCACAAGCGCAAGAAGAAAATCATGCGCCTCGCCAAGGGCGCGCGGGGTGGCCGTTCGAAGCTGATGAAGGCGGCCAAGGAAACCGTCGAGCGCGCCTGGCGCTATGCCTATCGTGACCGCCGCAAGAAGAAGGGGGAGTTTCGCCAGCTCTGGATCGTGCGCATCAATGCCGCCGCGCGCATCCACGACCTGTCGTACAACCGGTTCATGGCCGGCCTGAAGGCCGCCGGCGTCGAGATCAATCGCAAGGTGCTGGCCGACCTCGCCGTCCGCGATCCGTCGGCGTTTGCCGAGCTGGCTGAGGTCGCCAAGAAGGGGAAGTAGACGTGTCGAGCTCACCCCTGGAGAAGGACCTCGAGGGTATCGCGTCGGCCGCGGCGGAAATCGCCACTGCCGACGCGTCTCGTCTGGCGGAGCTGAAGACCGAGCTCCTCGGCCGCAAGGCGGGGCGCCTCACCGAGATCCTGCGCGCGATGCCCAAGCTCACGCCCGACGAACGGCGTGACATCGGCGCGCGCGCCAACCAGCTCAAGCTCACGATCGAAGCGGCTGTCGAAGGCAGGGAGAAAACGCTCGCCACGGAAGCGGCGGGCCGGGTCACGGTCGACCTTTCGATGCCGTCCCGCGCCGCCTGGCGTGGCGCGGAGCATCCCGTCACACAGGTCATCGACGAGATCACCGACATTTTCCGCGAGATCGGCTTCACCCGCATCAGCGGGCCCGAGGTCGAGACCGAGGAATACAACTTCACCAAGCTCAATATCCCGCTTGACCATCCCGCGGCAGACGCTCACGACACCTTCTATCTCTCGCCCGGGATCCTGCTGCGGACGCACACGTCCCCGATGCAGGCGCGGACCATGGAGAAGTACCAGCCGCCCATCCGCGTGATCGTTCCCGGTCTCGCCTACCGGCGCGACCCGTTCGATCCCTCCCATACACCGGCGTTCGAGCAGATCGAGGGTCTCGCGGTGGACGAGGGCCTCAGCTTTGCCGACTTCAAGGCAGCCATCGACTACTTCGTGAAAAACTTCTTCACGAAGGACACCGCCGTCCGGTTCCGGCCGTCGTTCTTCCCGTTCGTGGAGCCTGGGGCGGAAGTGGACGTGCAATGCCAGGTCTGCAAGGGCAGTGGGTGCAGCACCTGCAAGCGCACCGGCTTCCTGGAAATCATGGGCGCAGGGATGGTGCACCCGGCCGTGTTCGAGCGCTGCGGCATCGACGCCGAGCGCTATACGGGCTACGCCTTCGGCATGGGCCCCGCCCGCATCGCGATGCTGCGCTGGGGAATTCCCGATATTCGCCTGCTCTTCGACAGCGACATGCGTTTCCTCGAGCAGTTCCGATGATCGTGAGGCATGTGGCAGGGAGTAACCCGCAGCGCGCGGCCCTGGGTAACGTGCCCCGCTCCCGTAAGGGAGCGGGGACAGGGGTGAGGGCGCGCGTGGGGAAGGGGGCGGGGGCGTGAACATCTCCCTGAACTGGCTCTCCGCCATGCTCGGCCAGCCGCTGGAGCCGAAGGAAACTGCGCACCGTCTCACGATGCTGGGTGCGGCGGTCGACGCCGTCGAGCCGCTCCACCAGGACATCGGCGACGTCATCATCGCCCACGTGGAGAAGGTGGACCGGCACCCCAACGCCGACCGTCTCTCGCTCTGCCAGGTGAACGACGGTACGCGGGTGATCGAGGTCGTCTGCGGCGCGCCGAACGTGACGGCAGGGAAGAAGTACCCCTACGCCCCGGTGGGCTCTACGCTGCCCGGTGGCCTCAAGCTCGAGGCCCGCAAGATCCGCGGCGTGCTGTCCAACGGGATGCTCTGCTCGTCCAAGGAGCTGGGCCTCGGTGACGATCACTCCGGCATTCTCGAGCTGAGCACCGACGCCGCACCGGGGACGCGATTCCTGGACGTCATGCCCATCGCCGACCATCGGCTGGTCCTCGACATCACCGCCAATCGCCCTGACCTGCTGGGGCACAAGGGCGTGGCGCGCGAACTCGCCGCCGCCGCCGGCACGCCCGTCCGGCTCCCCGCGATTCCGGGCGAGCCGCCCATGATTCCAGAACCCACGCGCGCGGGCGCGAGCGGTACTGTGGATGGCGTCGAAGTCGTGATCGAAGACGCCGAAGGTTGCCCGCGCTACACCGCCGCTGTCATACGTGGTGTGCGGATCGGGCCATCCCCCGAGTGGCTCCAGGCGCGGTTGCGCAGCATCGGCGCTCGGCCAATCAACAATGTCGTGGATGTCACGAACTACGTGCTCTTCGAGCTGAATCAGCCGCTACACGCCTTTGACCTGAAGAAGCTTGGTGGCCCGAAGATCGTCGTGCGCCGCGCGCGGTCCGGAGAGGCCATCATCACGCTTGACGGTGTGACGCGCACCCTGTCTGCCGGGATGACGGCCATCTGTGATCAGCTCCGGCCGGTAGGTGTGGCGGGGGTGATGGGCGGTGCCGATTCCGAAGTCACCGCTGATACCACGGACATCGTGCTCGAGTGTGCCTGGTTCAACCCGCGTCGCATACGCGCCACCCGGACGGCACTGAAGCTCAGCACCGAGGCGTCGTACAGGTTCGAGCGGGGAATCGATCTCTCGGGTCTTCCCGCGGCCCTGCGCCGAGCCGTCAGCCTCATCGTGGCGACCGCGGGTGGAAAGCCGACCGGAGCTGTGGACGTGTATCCCACCCCTGTGCAAGAGCCGCTCATCTTCCTGCGGCCCGGCCGTGTGCGGCACCTGCTGGGCGCGGACGTACCGGTGGCCGACATCGAGCGATTCCTGACGAGCGTCGGATTCGCGGTGGCCCCGCGCGAAGACCGGCTCGCGGTCCAGGTCCCCGGCTGGCGGCCGGACGTCACGCGCGAGGTCGACCTCATCGAGGAGATCGCGCGCCTGCGTGGCTACGACTCGTTCCCGGTCGAGCTCCGGCCCCTCCGGCCGAGCGTCGTTCCCGACGATCCCGCGGACGCCCTGAAGTCGAGGCTCCGCCGCCTGCTCAGGGGGCTCGGTCTCCACGTGGCTCGGTCGTTTCCCCTGGGGCCCGCGGGAGGGGAAGGAGGGGTGGAGCTCGCCAACCCTCTCTCGTCCGACGATGC
>CAMDCH010000297.1:0-3247 GCA_945889655.1 bacterium HR33 | reverse complement strand
ATCTCATTCTTGTGGTTGATGCCCAGCTGTTTCTCAGCCTCGAATTCGGCAGGGAGGCCGTGACAGTCCCACCCGAAGCGCCGTTCGACGCGCTTCCCGCGCATAGTCTGGTAGCGCGGGACGAGATCCTTTACGTAGCCGGTGAGGAGGTGGCCGTAGTGCGGGAGACCGTTGGCAAACGGCGGCCCATCATAAAACACGAACTCGTTCGCGCCGTTCTTGCCGGCAGGACGCGCCTCGACACTGGCCTCGAACGACCGGTCCTGTTTCCAGAACGCGAGGACCTCCGTCTCCAGCGCGGGGAACGACGGCTGGGACGGGACCGGTTCCTTACCGGCTGGCTTGCCAACGAGAGACTTGGGGTACGGCACGGACTCCTCTATTTCATTCGTTCGAGCACGCCGCGAACCAGCGCCGAGAGACTCGGCTCGGCCCGGTTCGCCGCGGCGATGATCCTGGTGATGTCTGCCGGCTCCAGCGCGTCCGGCAGGCAGGCATCGGTGATGATTGAAATGCCCAGGACTTTCATCCCGCCGTGCACCGCGGCGATGACTTCCGGCACGGTAGACATACCGACCACGTCCGCGCCGATCGCGCGCAGGAACCGGTACTCCGCCCGCGTTTCCAGGTTCGGGCCGGGGACCCCCACGTAGACCCCTTCACGCAGAACAATCTTGAGTTCCCGGGCGGCGGTCCGGGCGACTTCCCGGAGGGCGGAATCGTAGGGATCGGACATGTCCGGGAAACGGGGACCCATCTTCTCGTCGTTCGGGCCGACCAGCGGGTTATCGCCGAGCAGGTTGATGTGGTCGGCGATCAGCATGAGGTCCCCGGTGTGCCACAGAGGATTCATCCCACCGCAGGCGTTCGATACCACCAGCGTCGTAGCACCCAGCGCGCGCATCACCCGCACGGGGAAGACGATCTGCTGCATCGAATAGCCTTCGTACCGGTGGAACCGGCCCTGCATCGCAACAACCTTCTTGCCGCCGAGCGTTCCCAGCAGCAGGCGGCCCGCGTGGCTCTCCACCGTCGACAGCGGAAAGCCCGGGATCTGCTCGTAGCCGATCTCGGCCTCGACCGTGATGTCTTT
Organism: bacterium HR33; assembly: GCA_945889655.1. Taxonomy (GTDB): domain Bacteria; phylum Gemmatimonadota; class Gemmatimonadetes; order Gemmatimonadales; family GWC2-71-9; genus SHZT01. The sequence goes on along the minus strand of CAMDCH010000297.1, from coordinate 2,154 downwards.
CGCGAGCCCGCCGAGGCCGGTGCCGAGAATGACGGCGACCTCCGGTGCGACCTTCGACTTCCCGCGGACAGCGTTGACGGCGCGGGTGATTTCGTCTGCCAGCGTCATTTCGGCTCCGCCGGGGGTGTGCCGCCCCGCTCGTGGGCCTCGAGTGCATCCACCTCGGAGAGGTAGCGCTCGAGCAGCGTGCGGAACGAGGCGAGGTAGTTGCTGAAGTGGCGCTGCGACGTCTCGATGTCGCGGCGCACGTACCGCTCTTCGTTCCGCGCCTCGGCCATGTGGGCGTCGCCCTGCGCCTTGGCCTCGCGCAGGATCAGCTCGGCTTCCTTGCGCGCGGCAAGCTCTGTCTCGGTTCGGAGCTGCTGGGCCAAAACCAGCGCGTCGTTGAGCGCCTTTTCGCGGTCTCGGAACGCCTTGAGCTGCTCCCGTAGCTGGACCAGCTTGGATTCCGATTCCTGGCGGTCCTTGAGCAGGCGCTCCAGTTCCTCCGACACGCGCTGCTTGAAGTCATCCACGTCGTGGGTGTCATAGCCGCGGAGCGTCTTGCGAAACTCCTGGGCACGCACGTCGACCGGGGTGAGAAAGAAGCCTTCCTCTGTCACTGGCGCTCCCCGAAGAGGATCGTTCCGAGCCTGAGCAGCGTGGCGCCTTCCGCCACCGCCGACCGATAGTCTCCCGACATTCCCATGGACAGCTCCGGCAGCGCGACCCCGGACGACGCGAGCGTGTCGCGGAGACGGCGCGCGTCGGCGAAAACCCTCCGCTGGATGCGCTCGTCGTCCGTGAACGGAGCCATCGTCATCAGGCCGCGCAGCTCCAGCGACGGTTCACCGACGATGCGGCGCGCGAGGTCGCCGGCGGCCGCGGGATCACACCCGCTCTTCTGGGCCTCCCCGGCCATGTTCACCTGGAGCAGTACGGCGAGGCGGCCGGTTCCCTTCTTGGTTGCTGCTTCGGCAAGCGCTTCCGCCACCTTCCACGAATCAACCGAGTGCACCAGCACGAACGCGCCGGGCACCATCTTGGCCTTGTTGGTCTGCAGGTGGCCGATGAGGTGCCAATGGATATCGAGACCGGACGTCTCAGCCTGCTTCTCTACCGCTTCCTGGACCCGGTTTTCGCCCACCTCGCTGAGGCCTGCATCGCGGGCCGCGTGGACGGCCGAGGCGGGGTGACTCTTGGTCACCGCGACGATCCGGACGTCGTTCCGCAGGCCTTCTGTGTTCTGGATCTGGGCGATGTCGTCGCGAACTCGCCGCAAGTTCTCGGCGAGATTGGGAAAACTCATGAGGGGAACGTACGCAACAACGTGAAGTGCTACAAGCGGTTACGGCGTATGTGACGAATGCGCTTTTCCAGCCACGCGGCCAGGTCGGCTTCACTAACCCCGCCAGCGGCCAGGGCAGTCATAAGGGTAACAATCTCGGTATCAGTGGCATCCACCGACTGGTTGTTGAGCTCGAGGAAGACGAGCATCGTGACGAAGGCCACGCGCTTGTTTCCGTCGCGGAATGGATGGCTGCGGCAAAGCCCATACCCGTATGCCGCCGCGAGCACGGGCAAACCCGGCTTCTCGTAGTGCCACTTTTGCTGGGGACGCGCGAGCGCGGATTCCAGCGCACCCTCGTCTCGAAGGCCGGGTAGCCCGCCGTGCTCACGGATCTGCGCCGCATGCACGACTTCCACGACAAGCGGGTCAACCCAGACGGGTTCGCGCCGGGCTATTTGGCCAAAACCCGGAGCGCGTTCCGGTGCTTCTTCGAAATCCGGGCCGCGGCGGCAAGCGCCTTCTCCAGCACAGGATCATATGGAGTGAGCAGAATGCCCCGAGAGGTTTCCAGGGCAAGCACCGTGTCACCCACGGTTAGCTGGAATCTCTCCGCCATTTCCTTTGGCAAGGTGGCGCCGATGGAGCCACCCACCCGTCGCAATGTCAGCTCACGTCCCAATTGGCCTCCCCTCGAGCCTGATGGAGAGTAGCACTAATATGCTACTTGGGCAAGCTGCTCGGTCGCGGTATGCAGTTGATGCTTCGTGGCGCCCAGAGGCGAGTGAGCGGCCGCAGCCCTGCGAATCGGTTGCACGATCACCAATCGGGACCCGGGTTGTGTGTGAAAACAGGGGCGCGGGCTTAAGCCCGCGCCCCGCTCATTT
>CAMDCH010000296.1:0-3253 GCA_945889655.1 bacterium HR33 | reverse complement strand
TGACGCACCGGCGGTGCTCCTGTACACGGGCGGGACGACCGGTGTTTCCAAGGGTGCCACGCTCACGCACCGGAACCTCTCGTGCAACGTCCAGCAGATCCGGGCCTGGTTCAAGACCGCCATCGACGGCGAGGAAGTGCAGCTCGCGGCCCTGCCCTACTTCCATTCCTACGGTATGACGGTGGCGATGACGTTCCCGATCTCCATCGGCGCGACCATCGTGCTCATCCCGAATCCCCGGGACATCGGCAACATTCTCCGCGCGATCGAGACGCACCGGGTGACGCTCGCACCGCAGGTGCCCGCCATGTATACCACGGTGACGCAATTCCGGGGCGTGGACCGGATGGACTTGAAGAGCATCAAGCTCTGCAAGTCGGGCTCGGCCCCGCTCTCCGTGGATGTGCTGAAGCGCTACGAGGCGCTCACCGGTGCGCGGATCGTTGAGGGGTATGGGCTCACCGAGACTTCACCGGTGACGCACTGCAACCCCGTTGAGGGCATGTGCAAGGTGGGCAGCATCGGCATGCCGCTGCCGGGCACGGACGCGCGGATTGTGGACATCGAGACCGGCACGACGGACGTGGCCCCCGGGACGGAGGGCGAGCTGATTCTCAAGGGACCGCAGGTGATGGCGGGCTACTGGCAGAAGCCGGAGGAAACCGCGGGTGTGCTTCGCGACGGCTGGCTGCACACGGGCGATCTCGCGGTGATGGACGAGGACGGCTACTTCCGGATCGTCGGCCGGAAGAAGGAAATGATCATCGTACGCGGCTTCAAGGTGTTTCCTGACGAGGTAGACCGCGTTTTCATGGCCCACGAGGCCGTGCTGGAGGCCGCCACGATCGGCGTGCCGGATGAAAAACGCGGCGAAACGGTGAAGTCGTTCGTCGTACTCAAGCCGGGACAATCCGCAACGGTGGATGACCTCAAGAAGCACGCCTCGGCCCTGCTGGCCCCGTACAAGGTTCCGAAGGAGATCGAGTTCCGGTCAGCGCTCCCACGCAGCTCAGTACTCAAGATTCTGCGGCGTGAGCTGAGGGATGAAGAACTGCAACGTCGGGAAGCGGGAAGCGGGAAGCGGGAAGCGGGAAGGGTGAAACTGGATACGCTGGACCAGGTAAGCCGAGCGGTAGTGAAATGCGAGCGGTGCAAGCGGCTGCGCGACTACTGCAGGCTGGTGGCGTCGGTTCGCAAGCGCGAATTCCGCGACTGGGAATACTGGGGCAAGCCCATCCCCTCCTTCGGCGACCCCCGCGCGCGACTCCTCATCGTGGGCCTGGCCCCGGCGGCGCATGGCGCCAACCGCACCGGGCGGACCTTCACGGGTGATTCATCCGGGAACTGGCTGTATGAAGCGCTGCATCGCTTTGGCTTTGCCAACCAGCCCGAGTCCACTTCGCGGAACGATGGACTGCGACTCACCGACTGTTATATCGCAGCCTCGGCCCGCTGCGCTCCCCCGGATAACAAGCCGCTCCCCCAGGAGTTCGATAACTGCCAGTCCTACCTCGAGGCGGAATACGGCCTCCTGAAGCGGGTGCAGGTGATCCTGGTCCTGGGCAAGCTGGCGCACGACCGCTTTCTCAAGGCCTCGCGGGCGGGTGGAAAACCTGTATTCGGTCATGGTGCGGAGACGGCGCTCTCCGACGGCCGCGTACTCCTTGCTTCGTACCACCCGAGCCGGCAGAACACCAACACGGGCAGGCTGACGCGCCCGATGTGGCATGGGATCTTCCGCCGCGCACGCGCGCTGATCAGGCCGTGACACCCGTTATCTTGTCCCAATGAAAACGACCCTTCTCGCCATCGTCGCCACGTTCGCGATCGGCGCGCCGCGCCTGGACGCGCAGGTGGCCATCAACCCGCTCAACACTACGCCCGCCGCCTGGGAGAAATTCGGCCTGCGGGTCTTCAACCAGACCGACACGCCCACCGTCGCGGTCCGGCTCGACGTCCCCGCCGCCATGATGGTCCTCGGTGTCGCGAACGAACCCGGATGGACGTTCGAGGTCACCCAGGGACAGGATTCGGCGCCGGCCGTCATCAGGTGGAAAGGCGGACAGATCCGGCGTGGCGAGTACGTGGAGTTTTCGTTCCTGGGCCGCCTCAAGGCCGACTCGCGCCAGGAAGACCTCGTCTTTGGCGCTGCCATCGACCGCGCCAGCGGGTCGACGGTGGAGTGGCGGGCGCCAGAGGGACAGGACTACGCGGCGCCGCGCGTGCGTGTAGCCGGCACGGTCCGAGTCTCGGGCGCGGGCACGATGGTGATGGCGGGGCTCGGTATCGGGCTCGCGATGGTGGCGCTTGTCATTGCGTTGGCGCGAGGTGGGCCGAAACGAACCGCTTGAGTGAGAAGTAAGAAGTGAGAAGCAGAAACGGCGCTCAGGTAGAGCGCCGTTCTTACTTTCGCTTTCTTCTCACGTCTCACGTCTTACTTCTCACTTTTTTCTGAGCGTCGAATCCCACGGCGCCATCTCGTCCGCAATCCAGACTCCGTTGCGATAGACCGGCCCGCCGGAGTCCGCCTGTACCCAGTAGCCGTTCGGCATCGAGTCGGCCACGAGGTTCACGAGTGTCTGGCCGCCCGCACCCTTCAGGACGACCCGCGCGTCGGGGGTGGTGAACCTGACGTTCTTCACATCCGCCGGGGCCGCGATGCCGGTCGCGGTGAGCGGATGGAGTCCCTTGAGAAACCGGGAGACCGCGGCGGTGTCAACGGCCTTGCCATCGGCAAACTGCCACGTGCCGTCCTTCTTCACAATGCTGTACCGGCGGTGCTTCCTGGTCACGTCCACGCGCGCGACGCTGTCGGGTGGGACGTTGGCCATGCGCTTCTCGCGCCAGTCGTCCACCGCGCGATCCACGAAACCGGCAAACGGGCCATACCGCAGGGAGACCCGCGCCTCGCCCGGTCGCCGCACGTAGGAGCTCTGGTAGTCCGGCCCCCGCTCGCCTACGAAGATGTCCGACTTCACCTGGCCGCCCGCATAGATCTGCAGGCGGCGGCTGACGATGGAGTCCACGCCCATCCGCTGGTGCGATGCGGAATTCTCGGCAGCGACCTCGGTGGGGGTCGTGTCCGCCAGCTGCTTGAAGAAGCCGTCCATCTCGAGACCGGACGCGAGATGGCCATTCACGGTCCAGAGGGATGGGCGCTTCACGAAATGCAGCGTGTCCGTCTTGCGGGTGATAACGAAGCTGTCGATGCTCGCGAGATCGAGACCCGCGAAGACCCGCTCACCGGCGGTCT
>CAMDCH010000295.1:0-3255 GCA_945889655.1 bacterium HR33 | reverse complement strand
TCCAGGCAGGGACGCGGAATGTGCCAGCACCACGTCTGGCTTCGGCATTCCCGCCGCAAGCCCGCTCGCCGCGGCCCGGGCGAACAGGCGACGTTCGAGCGCATGGGCCGCACCTCCCAATGCGTGTGGCACTCGCGGATAGCGTGGATGGGTTACCACGATGGCCCCGTCACGCTCCTCGGCCGGGACCGATCGGCCGGCCAGCCAGCGCCGAGGCGCCCATGGGAGCGGAACCACGGCATGAACGTCGTGCCCGGCCTCGGCGAACAGCCGGAGTTGCGTGTCATGGGACATTCCGCGCATGGGCAAGGCTGGAGTAGGGAACTGTGGCGAGACTACCGCGATGCGCATTACAGGGCCCGTGCGAGCTCGAGGAGCCGCGCGCCCCACGTGTGCTCGCCCAGAACCCGGCGACGCGCCGCCTGTCCCATCGCCCGTGCATCCCCGGGGTGCCGCACGTTCCGGCGCACGTGTGAGGCCGCCTCCGCCAGCGTGCGGAAGGTGAGCACTTCTCGACCGACCTCGAATGCCCGCTCCACGTCTTCGTTGTGCTGGGTCAGGTAGCAGCACCCGTAACCGGGGAACTCTACGTCTCGCAGCTTGAGATAGCTGCGGTAGTTGCCCCGGCTGTCGCGGCCCTCGTTCATGCCCAGCACGACGCGACAGCTCGAGAGGAAAGGCACCATCTCGGCGTCGGACAGCGGCTGTGCACCCGTCCGGACCAGGGGCGTGAGCGCCCGCACGAGGATGCGCTCGCCGAGCCGTCCGCGCCCGCGGTGGTCGTTGGGCGGCAGCTGCGGCCGGGACGGCTGCACGGGGGCGATCGCGGATATGCGGTACCAACCCTCTCCCCGCACCGCGGTGCGGCACCCGAAGAACCGTAGCCCAGCCAGGCGGAGGACCCGGTTTCCAGTCGGCACGCCAACGAAACCCAGGTCATGCTCGGCGGTCCCGCAGGTTGCGTCGGGCAGGGCCGCGCCATGCATCGCATAGGGGCGGCACAGGACGGGCCGGCCCAGCGCGCGGTAGTGTGTGTCAGCGGCGAGCTCGGGGTACCAGTTGAGCGAGGCGACGCGCGCCAGCCCCTCGACCAGGTCGAACGCGTAGGTGCTGTCGCAGAAAAAGTTGATCCAGGGCACGCCCATCTGGATAGTGCGCTCGACGAGAGCCGGCTCGATATCCGAGGTGAAGCAGTAGGAAATCACCGCGTCCAGGCCGTGCTCGGCGTGCGCGGCGTGGATCTGGTTCCACAGGAGCTCAGACATGGCCTCCCGATCAGCGGATGGCCCCCGCGGTGCGCTGGCCGCCGGTCGCGCCCATTGGAAATCCACCCCAACCGGCAGCACCACGCTCGGCAGCGCCGCTTGTATTCCGTCGTAGAAGTGGCGTCGCCAGACGCGCAAATAACGACCCGCGGTATGGCAGTCGGGTGCCACGGCAAAGACCCGGGTAAAGGCTCTCACCACGCGATCACCGGAGCCACGCGGAGAGGTCGCGGCCTATGATATCGGCGGTTCCCAGGATGTCGTCACGATAGTGGTCGATGACCAGCCGACGGTCATCCGGATCGATCGCCAATGCGCCTCGCCGCCGATGGTAGAGCTTGCCCAGCGCGTTGCGGGCTGCGGTCGGAAGCCACCAGATGACGGAGGTGTCGCCGAAGAGGCGCCGGCGAATGCGGTGCAGGCCGGGGAAACGCGGCAGGACGGTTTCGTTGTGCCTGCGAGACATGTCGATCCGCTGGTCGGGGTCCACGCCCAGGAATTCGAACATGTCCCGTAACACTCGCGGGGCATCGGCGTGGAGGGACTCGTAGAGGTAGATGCGCACCTGCTCCCGCGGGAAATGCTCGAGGAACCGCAGGAGATGGGGAACACACCACCCGCCGTCCAACGGCAGCGTATGCCGGTCGTCTGTCGGCCCGCCGTCGCCTCCGGCGTCACGTGCTTCGAGGAACCAGTCGCGAAACGTCAGGCCGGGGTGGCGCTCGAGCTTCATCAGGTACCACGAGAACAGCCGATCGGCCGGATTGCGGAGGAGGAAAATGAGTCGCGCGTCCGGCAACTTCGACTTGATGGCGGGTGCGGCGCTCGGTAGCCAGAAATAACTGACGCTGGCCTCGCCAATGGCGATCTGCTCCCGGGCATTCCGGAAAAGCGCCACGTAGTCATTCCATTCGGTCACCCAGTATCGTGCGCCCTGCCCCTGCTCTCCTTCCAGGTACCGGCGGAGGGCGGTGCGGTCGCGCGCGATGATCCGGAGAAAGGCGTTGCGGCCCAGCATGTCGGCCGCGGCGAAAAAAGTTGGCTCCTTGATGGAGCTCATGTAGACCTGGGGATGCTGCCGGAGGTACTGGTGCAGGGAGGTCGTCCCGGAGGCGGGGGCTCCGGCGAGGAAGAAGTTCGGGAGCTTCGGGGGTCGCGCCTCGGACATTGGCTCCAAGATAGTGTCCAGGCATTGCATTGCGGCCTGTTGGGCCAGCCGTTACGCTGGGGACGTGAAACGTGCGCTGGTCTGCGGAGCGGGAGGATTCATCGGGGGCCACCTGGTCAGGCGGCTCAAGGCCGAGGGCTACTGGGTGCGCGGCGTGGATCTCAAGGAGCCGGAGTTCGCGCCCACCGCCGCCGACGATTTCCTGCTGCTCGATCTGAGGCTCGAAGCTGCCTGCCAACGAGCGCTCGCGCCTGCAGCGGGATCGCCCTCTCTCTTCGATGAGGTGTATCAGCTCGCCGCGGACATGGGTGGCATGGGGTTCATCTCGGCGGCCGAGAGCGAAGTGATGCGGAACAACGCGCTCATCAATCTCAACATGGTCCACTCCGCCACTGCGGCCGGTGTGCCGCGGTATTTCTTCTCTTCGTCCGTGTGCGTCTACCGTGACATGAGTCCCGATGAACCGGCGCTAATTGAAGACGCCGCCTATCCGGCATTCCCGGACAACGAGTATGGCTGGGAAAAGCTGTATGCCGAGCGGACGCTCGGGGCTTACGCTCGCCGATATGGGATGACGGCGCGGATCGGCCGATTCCAGAACTGCTATGGGCCCCTGGGGACGTGGACCGGCGGCAGGGAAAAGGCGCCGGCGGCGATCTGCCGCAAGGTGGCGGCAGCAGAGCAGGGAGGAACCATCGAGGTCTGGGGGGATGGAAGTGCCTTCCGGTCGTACATCTATGTTGACGACCTGGTTGCAGGCATTCGGGCGCTGATGGACTCCAGCATTGACGGACCGGCCAATATCGGGTCGCCAGAATACGT
>CAMDCH010000294.1:0-3267 GCA_945889655.1 bacterium HR33 | reverse complement strand
AAAAAACAGCAGGTGCAGGTCGGAAAGGCTTACCAAGAGCACGGCCGAAAGAAGGAAAAGCGACCATGATGCTCTGGTGAATCGTCGCGCCGCGTTCCGGGCCGCCAGGACAAACGGGGGAAGGGCGAGAAAGACGATGGAAAAGTCGTTGGCGACTTCGTGGTAGAGCATCGGGGTCAACAGGTACGCGCCCGCGAGGACCGCTCGCGTGTGGGCAGCCAGCTGGTTGCCGTCGTACGCCTCGAGCAGGCGGTAGAGGCACACCAGGCACAGCAGGGCCAGGAATGCATTGCGCAGCACCAGCGCCGGGCGGGAGGGCAGCACCGTGGCGAGGATTGCCGCGGGCTCCAGCAGGTGTGGAATGATCTTGGGGTCTTCCGCGACCGGATGGCCGAGACCCTGGCGGAAATCGATCGCGGCAAGGGAGTTGCTCGTGAGGGCCTCCGCGGTCCACTCGATCCGCGCGAGCGCCACAAGATCGTTCCATAGAAGGTCCTGGTGCGGCAGGCGGGTGCCGGGGGTGGTCTGCAGGGCGTACCAACCGGCGCCCAGCGTCGCGGCCAGGAGGAGCCAGGCTCACCGCCCGCGACGCGCGGCTGACGCTGTCATGACCACGGAAGTCATCGCGGTAAAGTATTGGATTCAACCCTCGATGGCTTCCTTGCCGCCCCGACGCACTCCCCGGCATCTTCCCTACAGTTGAAATGTCCCCCCCCTGGTGATGGAAGAGGTGAACACAATGTCGGAGCCCGTCTCGATCGATCGATTCAAGCAGGAACTGGAAAAGCTCAAGAGCGAAATGGATTCAGGCAAGATGAAGCATGGCGAGTACGACCAGCGCCTGGCGCGGATTCTCCAGGAGCTGCGCGAAGCCAAGCTGGACTCCGACCGTCCGCACATCGCCGCCATGCTGGATGATGTCCTCCGGCGGGGAGTGATCACGGGAGGCGTGAAGAGCCACATTGAAGCCCGGCTGGGATTGACGCACGCCTCGGGGGAATGATGGGGCGCTCGAGCGCCGTCCTCGCTCTCCTTGTCTTCTCGGCCTTCAACGCCTTGGGCACGCCTGCTCCGGGCGGCTTCCGGTTCGAAGTCGTCTACGCCGATTCGTTGAGCAGCGCCCCGCTCGACGGGCGAGTCCTGCTCATCGTGTCCACGCGCAAGGACGTGGAGCCGCGCACGCTCGGCGGACAGCGACGGAACGGCCAGCCACTCTTCGGTATCGACGTGGAGAACTGGAAGGCGGGCCAGCCCGCCGTGGTGGATGCCACCGTTCTCGGCTATCCGATATCGAGTCTCGGTGAGATCCCGGCGGGCACGTACTACGTGCAAGCGGTGCTGAACCGGTACACGACCTTCCACCGCTCCGACGGGAAAACGATCAAGCTCCACGCCGACCAGTGGGAAGGGCAGCGGTGGGCGACGGGCCCCGGCAACCTCGTGAGCGAGCCCCAGCAGGTCACGATCGACCCGAAGAAGGAGAGCGTCGTCCGCGTCACGCTGACGCGCCGCCTTCCCGCGGTCGTTCCGCCGAAGGATTCGCGGCTGGTCAAGCACATCAAGTTCAAGAGCGAGCTGGTGAGCAAGTTCTGGGGCCAGGACATCTTCATCGGCGCCGCCGTCCTGCTGCCGGAGGGTTTCGAGCAGCATCCGAACGCGCGGTACCCGGTCGCCTATCTCCAGGGACACTTCGCGCAGACGATCGGCGGGTTCCGCGACACGCCGCCCAGTCCCGATGCCCGAGGCGCGGACAGCGCCAACCAGGCGCGCGCCTACGCCTTCTACCAGAAATGGACCGGCCCGACCTTCCCGCGCATGCTGGTCGTGATGCCGCAGGATCCCAACCCGTACTACGATGACTCGTACGCGGTGAACAGCGTGAACGTGGGTCCCTACGGCGATGCGATGATGCAGGAGCTGATTCCCACCGTGGAGAAGCAGTTCCGCGCGATCGGGCAGGGCTGGTCGCGGACCCTGTTCGGCGGCTCGACCGGCGGGTGGCGCACCGAGGCGCTCCAGTACTTCCATCCCGACGATTTCAACGGCGCGTGGGCCTTCTGCCCTGACGCCGTTGATTTCCGGAAGTTCCGGCTGACCAACATCTACGAAGACGAGAGCCTCTACTACCCGAACGACGAGTGGAAGAAGGATCCCATTCGCCCGTTCTCGCGGAATCCGGATGGCCAGGCGCTGATGAGCGAGCGCGACGGCAGCCTGCTGGAGGCGGTGCTCGGTTCCCGCGGCCGCTCGGGTGGTCAGCAGCACATCTTCGAGGCGGTGTTCGGGCCGATCGGTGACGACGGCTATCCAAAGCTGCTGTGGGACGCGAAGACGGGGCTGATCGACAAGAGCGTCGCCACGTACTGGGCCGAACACTTCGACCTGCGCCGGCATCTCGAGAAGAACTGGACGACCCTCGGACCCAAGCTCCAGGGGAAGGTCCGGATCTGGGTGGGTGACGCGGACACCTACCACCTGGATGGTGCCTCGGTCCTGGTGGACCAGTTCTTCCGCAACACCACCAATCCCAGGTCGGATGCGCTGGTGGTTTTCGGGAAAGACAAGCCGCATTGCTGGAGCGGCCAGCCTGACGGGATGAGCACCACGGAGCACTACCTGCCCGAGATGGCCGCGCACATTGCCCGTACCGCTCCGGCTGGGGCCGACCTGGCGAGCTGGAAGTACTAGTGCGCCGGGTGCTGGTGGCCTGGGGATCCGCGGCCCTGTTCACAACGGCGTCCGCGGCCCAGGTCCCAGCGCGGCTCTCCGATTCCGCGTTCGGCGCCCTGAGTGCGGCGCTCTCCGAGCCGAGCGGTTATTTCGACACCGACAATCTCGTCTCCAACGAAGACTCGTACCTCCATCCAATTCCCACGCTGGCCCGTCTCGGGCTCGCAGGCGGGGCGTATCTCGGTGTGGGGCCCGACCAGAACTTCTCGTACATCGCCGCCATCAAGCCGAGTGTCGCGTTCATCGTAGACATCCGCCGCGACAACCTGCTGGAGCTGCTGCTGTTCAAAGCGATCTTCGCGTTGTCTCGCAACCGGCTGGAGTATCTCTGCCTGCTGTTCGGGAAGACCGGGCCGGCCGATACGGCGGGATGGTCTGCCCGCGGGCCTGACGCGCTGCTCTCGTTCATCGGCAGCGCCCGCGGGGATTCCACGGGCGCGGTGACCCGGGTGAAGACGCGCATCCAGCGCCTGGGGATGGCGCTGTCCGCCACGGACCTCGAGACACTGGATCGGTTTCATCGCGCGTTCATCCAGG
>CAMDCH010000293.1:0-3268 GCA_945889655.1 bacterium HR33 | reverse complement strand
TTGGCCCTCGCACGCAGGGCCGCATTCGCCGGGCCTACGTGGACATCGGTTCGCGCGTGGGGGTGGGGGATACCCTTGCGGTCCTGGATAGCCCGGAACTTGGTGCCGCCCAGGCGCGGTGGGCGCAAGCCAGAGCCAACCGCGACGTGGCCACACGTAACTATGACCGCACCCTTCGCCTGCAGCGCGACGGGATCGTGTCCGACCGTCGGCGCCTGGAGACCGAAGCGGAGCTGCGCAGTCGCGAGGCTGAGCTGGCGGCGGCTCAACAGGCTCTTATGGCGCTCGGAGCAGAAGCAGACACGGCGGCGACCGGGCTTTTCGTGCTGCGCGCACCAATTGAAGGGGAGGTGGTCGAAAAACACGCCGTAGCAGGAGAAGTAGTGGGTCCGGAATCCACACTCTTTATCGTCGGTGGGTTGGAACGGGTCTGGTTGCTCCTCGACCTGTACGAGACCGATCTGCCGAGAGCCCAGCAGGGTCAATCCGTGCGAGTGACCTCGGATGCGTACCCCGAGCGCCCGTTTGCGGCCAGGATCGCGTTGGTCAGCTCCATCGTCGATACGGTTTCTCGTACGGTAAAGGTCCGGGTGGAGATTCCCAACCCTACCCACCTTCTTAAACCGGGAATGTTCGCCCGCGCGGCGATCGCAGTCGCCGCCCCCCCGGGGGCCATCGGAATCCCCCACGTGGCAGTGCAGTCCCTCGAAGGTCACGATGCCGTGTTCACTCCCGCTGGTGCGGGTCGTTTCCGGGCTGTTCGTGTCGGGCTCGACCCGCCGCGCGCAGGCGGGTGGGTGCGGGTGAGCGATGGCCTGCAACGGGGCGACACCATCGTGGTGGGCGGGAGCTTCGCGCTCAAGGCGCACATGCTCCGCGCCACCTTCGGCGAGCCGGACTAACCATGATCTCGCGAATCGTGGACTGGTCCCTTGGACAGAGGCTCGTCGTGCTCCTTGGCGCGGCGGGCATCATTGCGGGCGGATATGTGGCCCTGAGAAAGCTGCCGGTCGATGCTTTTCCGGACGTGTCGCCGGTGCTGGTGCAAGTCATTACGGAATCTCCGGGACTGGCTCCCCAGGAAACGGAAGCCCTCGTCACCTACCCGATCGAAGTGGCGCTGGGCGGTCTTCCAGGCGTCACCCGGGTGCAGTCAGTATCCGCGTTCGGGCTCTCACAGGTCAACGTGTATTTCCGGGACGACGTAGACATCTACTTCGCCCGTCAACTCGTATTCGAGCGAGTACAGACGGCGAAGTCGGCCATCCCGGCCGGCTTTGGCGATCCCGCCCTGGGCCCGATTACGACGGGGCTCGGCCAGGTCTACCAGTACGTCGTGACGGGCGACGGGATCGCTCCCGACTCGCTGCGTGCCCTGCAGGACTGGATCGTCCGTTTTCGTCTTCGAACCGTGCCTGGCGTTGCCGATGTGCTCTCATTCGGCGGGGACGTGAAGCAATTCCAGGTTCAGCTGGACCCCGGCCGCCTGGTGCGTTACGGAGTGACGCTCCCGCAAGTGGTCGAGGCGCTGGAGCGGAACAACAGCAACGCAGGGGGCAGTTATATCGTGGTCGGCGCCGAGGAGTACCTGGTTCGCGGGATAGGATTGGTACGAACGCTGGAGGACGTTGGCAATGTAATCGTCGCCGAGCGGGAGAACGCCCCGGTCTACGTGAGAAATCTCGGGGCCATCGCCTTCGGTTCCGAAGTGCGGCGTGGTGCGGTCACGGTCAATGGTGCTGGTGAGCGCGTCGCCGGAATTGTCCTCAAGCGCATCTTCGAGAACACGTCTGCCGTGATTGAACGAGTCAGAGCCGAAGTAGCCAGCATCAATCAGACGATGCCCTCGGGTGTCCGTGTCGTGCCGTTCTATGACCAGGCCGACCTGGTGGCACGGGCCCTCGGGACGGTGCGCGACGCGCTCCTGGAAGGCGGCCTGCTGATTGTCCTGGTGCTCTTCCTCTTTCTCGGTGATGCCCGAAGCGCGCTCATCGTTACGGCCATGCTCCCCGCATCGGCATTGCTGGCCATCATCCTGATGTGGCTGAGCGGAATGTCGGCCAACCTGATGTCGCTCGGCGGGCTCGCCATCGGGATCGGGATGCTGGTTGACGGTGGTGTGGTGATGGTCGAAAACATCTATCGCCACCTGGGGGAGCGGCACGATCCGGGCGTATCACGCGCGGCGGTCATACGCCGCGCGGCCGACGAGGTCGCCCGTCCAGTTGTCTTCGCCATCGGAATCATCATCATTGTGTTTCTCCCCCTGTTCACGCTGGAAGAGGTTGAGGGAAAGCTGTTCAGGCCCATGGCTCTGACCATCACCTTCGCCATGCTGGGATCACTCCTTTTCTCCCTGACCCTCATTCCGGTTCTCTGTAACCTCGCGCTTAAGAAGGGCAGTGAGACCGACACCCGAACGGTTCGGGCAGTCAAAAAGCGATACGAGCCGATGCTGCGATGGGCGCTGGGACATCCGAAAGGGGTGTTGATCGGTGCCATCGTTTCCTTAATCGCAAGCCTCTCGCTGGTTCCCTTCCTAGGGACGGAGTTTGTCCCCCCGCTGGAGGAAGGGTCAATCCTGTACCGGGCGACTCTGGCACCCAGTGCCGGGCTGGACGAGGCGATACGCGTCGCGGGGCAGCTGGAGCGGATTGCAAAGGAATTCCCCGAAGTGCTCGATGTGGTATCGAAGATCGGGCGTTCCGAAGCGGGCGGAGATCCAGAACCCGTCAACAATCTCGAAGTGACCGTGACGCTGCAACCCGCCGAAGACTGGAAGAGTGGCAGGTCGAAACCGGAACTGATTGAGGCGATGCGCGACCGGATGGCACAAGTCCCCGGCACAGCGCTCAGCTTCTCGCAACCCATCGCGACGAGGGTAGACGAACTGATTTCGGGAGTCCGGGCTCAGCTCGCGGTCAAAATCTTCGGGGATGACCTCGATAGCCTGGCGCGGGTTGGTTCAGCGGTGGAGAAAGTGATAGGTAGCATCTCCGGCGCGAAGGACGTACAAACCGAACAGCTCGTCGGGCAGCCCCAGCTACTCATCCAGATTGACCGAACGGCGGTTGCGCGACTCGGCCTGAACGTCGATGACGTCCAGCAGGTTATTCGAACCGCCATCGGTGGATCCGAGGCGGGACAAGTCTTTGACGGGCAGCGGCGCTTTGACGTGTTCGTTCGGTACGCGGAGGCTTACAGAGGAACGCCGGAGGATATTTCCCGGGCACTGGTAGCGGCGCCCTCAGGGGTGCGGGTTCCCCTT
>CAMDCH010000292.1:0-3285 GCA_945889655.1 bacterium HR33 | reverse complement strand
CCCGTCTTCCCCGGCAACGATCTGCCGGGTGTCTGGCTGGGACGCGGCGCCGCGCGCATGACGGGCGTCCACGGGCTCCCGGTTGGCCGGCGGATCGTCTTCGCCGGCGAAACATCGGAGAGCCTCGAACACCTCAGGACCCTCATGGAGCGCGGCGCAGAGATCGCCGCCGCGGTCGTGCCCGATTCGCTGGTGTCCCGCGTGCCGGCGGGCGTGCGGACAATCGTCGGCGGATCGGTGGCTGGCGCGCGTGGATGGCGCCGCGTCCGGTCGGCGATCATCGAAAGCCCCGGCGGCCGCGAGACCTTCGCGTGCGACGCGATCGTCCTGTCGCTCGGCCTCGAGCCGCGCACCGGCCTCCTTCGCCAGGCCCCGCGCGGCGCGCCGGTTACCGCCGTCGGCGATGTTGCTGCTGGCGCGGGACCGGTGACGCGCTGCCGCTCCGGCTTCGTCTGTCTCTGTGAAGACGTGACTGCGGGAGACCTCGAGGCGGGATGGAACGAGGGGTTTCAGTCCACCCAGATACTCAAGCGCTACAGCAAGGCCACCGCGGGTGCCTGCCAGGGCGCGCTCTGCCACGCCCATCTGCGCGACTATGTCACCACCAACGGCGGCGATGGGTGGACCGGCGGCCCAACCACCGCGCGTCCACCGGCCCGGCCAGTTCGCATGGAAGATGCAGCAGCGGGGATCCACTACCTCGCAGAGCAGCGCACCGGCCTGCACGAGCGCCACGTGGCGGCGGGCGCGAAGATCGAGCTCGCCGGGCCATGGCTGCGGCCTCACTCCTATGGAAACGGCGAATCGGAGTACTGGGCGGTGCGCCGCGGCGTGAGCGTCATGGACGTCGGCACGCTGGGCAAGTACCAGGTGGTCGGACCCGATGCCACCGAATTCCTGGAGCGGTTGTACCCCTGCCACGTGCGCGACCTCACGCCGGGCCGCCTGCGCTACGCGCTGCTGCTGAACGAGGCCGGGTACGTGATCGACGACGGCCTCGTGGGCGCGGTGAATCCCCGGGAGTACTACCTCACGTTTACGTCGAGCGGCGCGGAGGGAGTCGAGAGCTGGCTGCGGGACTGGATCGAGTCGTGGAAGCTCAAGGTCCACCTGGTGAACCAGACCGCCGCCTTTGGTGCGATCAACGTCGCGGGCCCGCGGGCGCGGGAGCTGCTGTCCCGGCTCTCGACCGATTCCGTCGATGGCGCGTCCCTCTCCTACTCGCGGATGAAGGAGATCGTGGTGGCGGGAGTGCGGTGCCGGGCGCTCCGTGTGGGCTTCGTGGGCGAGCTGTCCATCGAGTTGCACCATCCGCGCTCGCGGGGAACCCACCTGTGGGATGCGCTGCTCGAGGCGGGGCGCGACCTCGATGTAAAGCCGCATGGACTCGACACGCTCAAGCTGCTGCGCCTCGAGAAAGGCCACATCCTCATAGGGCAGGATACGGACTTCGACTCGACGCCCGGCAAGCTGGGGCTCGACTGGGCCGTGAAGATCGAGAAGCCCTGGTTCGTGGGGCAGGCGGCGCTCCGGCGCATCGCGACGACTTCGGCCCATCAGCGCCTTGTCTCCATCCTCTTCGACAAGGGCTGCGCGCCATTTGAAGGCGCCGCCCTGATTCTCGACGGCCGCCACGCGGGTCACCTGACGTCATCCCGGTTCTCTCCCGCACTGGGCCGAGGCGTGGCGCTCGGGTGGATTCGCGCGCAGGACGGAGTCTTTCCTTCGCGGGTGGAGGCCGACGGCGTGCGCGGGGAAGTGGTCCACGGCGCCTTCTACGATCCGAAAGGCGAGAAGCTCCGTGCTTGAGATCGCGCCGCGCGCCGCGGCCATCGTGCGCTGTTTCGGCGCACCCCGCGTGCTGGACACGTTCCCCGCGCTCGGTGCCGTTGCCGGGCGGGTGGCAGGGGACGAGCTGTGGCTCATCGGTCCCCCGGGGACCGCGGCCGACATCGTGCGGGGCGCGACATCGTATCTCGCCGGCGCCGATCCCGACGGGCTCGTCGTGGATCACGGGGAAGCGTGGTCGGCCTGGACGCTGGCGGGAGACCACCTGGCGGCCTTTGCGCGCCTGTCCGACATCACGCTCCCGTCCTCGCCCGCATTCATCCAGGGCCTGGTCGCGCACCTGCCGGCCAAGATCCTGTTACGCGCCCGAAGCCTTCACCTCGTGGTCCCGGTACAGGTCGGCCATCACGTTCCGGTGCGCGTGCTGGAAGCGTGTCACGACCTCGCGCCGTCGGTGGTGGCGCTCCGCGAGTTCATGGCGGACGAGGTCGCGTGATCAATCTCTTCCGCCGCCGGGCGCAGCTGCGCGCCAACGAGATTCGGCCGCACTACGACGTCGTCATCATCGGCGGCGGCGGGCATGGCCTGGCTGCGGCGTACTATCTCGCCCGGGTCCACGGGATCACGAACGTCGCGGTGCTCGAGCGGTCGTACATCGGCGCCGGCAACACGGGGCGCAACACGACCATCGTGCGCGCGAACTACAAGACGCCGGAAACCATTGCGTTCTACGACCGCGCGCACGAGATGTATTTCGGCCTCTCGGCCGAGCTCGATTACAATGTCCTGCTCACGCCCCGCGGGCTGCTGTGGCTGGCGCACTCGGAGAACCAGGTCCGCCTCCAGCGCGAGCGGGCGTCGCTCAACCAGGCGTACGGCGTGAACACGACGTATCTCGATGCGCGGGGGGTGCATGATGTCTGTCCGCAGCTGGATCTCACCTGCGGCGACGGCTATCACCCCATCATGGGTGCCGCGTGGCACCCGCGGGGATGCATCACGCGCCACGACGCGGTGGTGTGGGGCTACGCGTCCGCTGCGCAGCGGCTGGGGGTACACATCCACCAGGGCGTGCCGGTTACCGGGATCACGGTCGAGAAAGAGAGATGCGTGGGTGTCGAGACGCCGAACGGGCCGATCGCCGCGGGGACCGTGTTGAGTGCGGTGGGCGGGTTCGTGAGCAACGTCGCGCGCATGGCGGGGATCCGTTTGCCCATCAACACCCACCCGCTCCAGGCGTTCGTCACCGAGTCGTACTTCCCGGTGTTCGACCGGGTAGTGGCGTCGGCAGATCTCGGTGTCTACGTCCAGCAGAGCCCGCGGGGTGAGTTTGTCATCGGGGGAGAAATCGATCCGTACACCAGCTACGGGATGGTTTCGACCTTTCCGCTGCTCGCGTCCGCGGCCGCGCGCGCCATGCTGCTGCTCCCGTTTCTCGCGAAGCTCAAGATCCTGCGCCAGTGGGCCGGGGCGTGCGACATGTCGCCGGACTATTCG
>CAMDCH010000291.1:0-3393 GCA_945889655.1 bacterium HR33 | reverse complement strand
GCTCCTGATCCCGCTGGGGTTACCGGGACTGTGGGTGATGGTGATCGGCTTCCTGGTGTACGGGGCCATGACCGACTTCGCGACTGCCGGACTCTGGTCGATCATCGTCGTCGTGGCGCTCGCCCTCGTGGGTGAAGTGATCGAGAGCTGGATGGGCTTCCGTTATGCAAAGAAGTACGGCGGCTCCAGCCGCTCCGCGTGGGGCGCGCTGCTGGGTGGGATCGTCGGCGCCATCATGGGTTTCCCCATCCCCGTCATCGGGAGCGTCATCGGCGCCTTCCTGGGCTCTTTCGTGGGCGCGGTGGCGTTCGAGTACACCTTTTCGAGGAACGTGGACGTGGCCGTGGGGGCGGGCTGGGGTGCCGTCCTGGGCCGTGCGGCGGCCGCGGCCCTCAAGATCGCGCTGGGCCTCGTCATCGGGGGTGGTGGGAGTGGTCGCGCTGATCCGCGCTTGACCTGCCGTACGCTTCCGTGAGTTAATTCGCCTCGCCGTTTTTCCTCGAAATCGACCGGATACGCCCCGTGAGCCGCACCGCAGCGCCCGAAGTACACAAGTTCGGCGGCGCATCGCTTGCCGATGCCGCTGCTATCCGCCATGCCGTGGAGCTGGTGGCAGACTTTCCCCGCACGCCCGTCGTGGTGGTATCCGCCATTGCCCGAGTAACGGACTCCCTCCTGGCCGCCGTGGCGCAGGCCGTCTCCGGCGACGGACGCGGCGCGAGTGCGGCCCAGAGGAAACTGCGCGCGCGGTATCACGCCGCTGCGCAGGGGGTGCTCAACGGGCGCGCGAGCGAAGTGGAACGGGCGATCGACGAGTCGTTTGACGAGCTGGACCGTGTGCTTCTCACCCTCGCGCCGCTCAAGCACGTGGATGCGCGCACACGGGACTTCCTCCTGGCGCGCGGCGAACGGCTTTCGGCTCTCGTGCTGACCGCGGCCCTGAAGGCGGCCGGCCGCAGGGCGCAGTACGTGGACGCGCTGGAAGTCATTCACACCCACGGGCCGTTCGGAAACGCGGCGCCCAATCTCAAGCTGACCGACCGGAAGGCGCGGGAGAAACTGCTTCCCCTGGTCCGCCGGGGCGTCATTCCCGTGGTCCCGGGGTTCTTCGGCGCCAATCCCGAAGGTGAGCTGACCACGCTGGGCCGCGGCGGCGCCGATCTGACCGCCACGCTGCTCGGCCGCGCCGTGCATGCGCCAGAAGTGAGCCTCTGGAAGGACGTCGCGGGCATCCTCACCGCCGATCCACGCCACGTTCCCGAAGCGATGGTGGTCCCCCATCTCCACCAGCGTGAGGCCGCCGAGCTCGCCTACTATGGCGCCAAGGTGTTGCACCCCCGTGCGCTGATCCCCATCGCTGGACGCAACGTGTCCATCCGGGTGCGGCCCTTCGCGCAGCCTGCCGCCCCAGGGACGGAGATTTCACGGCGCATCGGCCTCAAGGGATACCCGGTGAAAGCGGTTTCGCTGGCCACGGGCCAGGCGCTGGTCACCGTGGCCGGCAACGGCATGATCGGTGTTCCGGGCATCGCGGGCCGGACGTTCCAGACGGTGCATGCCCAGGGCGCGTCGGTTTCCCTGATTACGCAGGCGTCGTCGGAGCATTCGATTTCGTTCGTGGTCCCTGCCGAGCATGCGGGCGCCGTCCGCGACGCGCTGAAGAAGGAATTCCAGAAGGAAGTCGCGCGCCGGGAAATCGACGACGTGGAAGTGGACAGCGGGGTGGGCGTGATCGCGGCAGTGGGCATGGGCATCGCGGACACGCCCGGCGTTCCTGCGCGAATCTTTGCGGCGCTGGCCGAGGCCGGCATCAAGGTGATCGCCACGGCACAGGGGTCATCCGACCTCAACCTTTCCCTGGTGCTCTCCGGCAAGGACGCGACGCGCGCGCAGAAGATCATCCACTCGACCTTCCAGCTCGACAAGCTGGGGGGCGGCGCGCACGAGCGGCGGCGCGGGATGGACGTGGCCCTGCTTGGGTATGGGCAGGTTGGGCGCGCGCTCGCGCCGATGATCGCGGGCCTGCGGCGAAAGTCGTCCGGCCCGCGCGTGGTGGCGGTGATCGACCGGAGCGGATTCGTGTTCGATCCAGCCGGTTTCTCGCTCAACCGTTTGCAACGTCTTGGGGTCGCGAAGAAGGCGGGCAAGGACTTGGCCGACGAACCCCGGGGCCTCGCCACCGATACGGCAGGCGCGGTCGCTTTCCTGTCATCGCACGCGCTCACCAACCCGGTGCTGGTGGACGTGACCGCAAGCGAAACGGCCCCCGTGTTGGAGTCGGCGCTGAACGCCCGGTTCAACGTGGTGCTCGCAAACAAGCGTCCGCTGACGTCGTCCCGGGCCGAGTACGACCGGCTCCTCAAGGCGGCGGCGGCGGGGAACCGGCGCCTGCTCCATGAAGCCACCGTGGGCGCGGGCCTCCCGATCATCGACACGTACCAGAAGCTGGTGGATTCAGGGGATCGCGTGTTGCGCATCGAGGGGTGTCCGTCCGGCACGCTGGGTTTCCTCTTCGGCGAGATGGGCCGGGGCCGGCCGTTCTCGGAGTCGCTCAGGGATGCGAGGGCCAAGGGCTACACCGAGCCCGATCCCCGCGACGATCTCTCCGGCACCGACGTGGCCCGCAAGGCGCTGATCCTCGGGCGACTGCTCGGCTACAAGGGCGAGCTGTCGGGCGTGGACGTGGAGTCGCTGGTGCCGCGCGGAGCGGGAAAACTTCCCCTCGCGGAATTCCTCAAGCGGCTCTCGCAGTACGACGCCGCCTGGGCCAAGCGGGTGCAGGACGCGCGCGCGAAGGGCCGGGTGCTCCGCTATCGCGCCGTCGCCTCGCGGCATTCCATCAAGGTCGGGCTCAAGCTGGTGGAGCTTGCGAGCTCGACGGCCACCCTGCATGGCACCGACAACCAGTTCAGCTTCACGACGCAACGCTACCGGACCAACCCGCTCATCATCACCGGGCCCGGTGCCGGGCCGGATGTCACGGCCGGCGGCATCCTGAACGACATCCTCAAGCTGGCGGGCGGTTGAGCCCGCGCGGGAAGAAGCCTGCCGGGATCCATCAGCGCTGCATCGCCTGCGGAACCACCTACGAAACCGGAGACCCGCGGCCCCAGTGCTCGTGTGGCGGCCTCCTCGATGTCGAACAACCAAAGCCGTCCGTAACGGGCGCCCGCCTCCGCAAGAAATTCGACGATCGGCTGGGCACGCTCCGCGGGCCGTTTGGCTCCGGCGTGTGGCGTTACGGCGAGATCGTGCTGGGCGAGGCGCTCGACGAAGCCGTCACGCAGCCCGAGGGCAACACGCCGCTCATCGCGCGCCCGATGGTTTCGTCATGGGCCGGCATCGACGAGCTCCTGCTCAAGCACGAGGGGCACAACCCGACCGGCTCGTTCA
>CAMDCH010000290.1:0-3401 GCA_945889655.1 bacterium HR33 | reverse complement strand
CTATAGTTTTCCCCCATGCCTGCCAGCGCCTTCGGTGCCCTCGATACACTGACGTTTTCCAGCGGTCCCGCCTCCATCTACCGGCTCTCCGCCCTCGCGAAACAGGGCGTCGCGGACCTCGACCGCCTCCCCTTCTCCATCCGCATCCTGCTCGAAAATGTGCTCCGGCACGCCGGGAACGGCGTTGTCACGGACCGGCACGTGGCCGCGGTGGGCGGTTGGAAACCGAAACCGGACACGAGCCTCGAAGTCCCGTTCATGCCGGCGCGCGTGGTGCTCCAGGACTTCACGGGCGTCCCATGCGTGGTGGACCTGGCCGCAATGCGCGACGCGATGGTGCGCCTCAACGGCGACCCCGACCGGATCAATCCGCTCGTCCGGACCGACCTGGTCATCGACCACTCGGTGCAGGTGGATTTCTTCGGCTCGCCGGCCGCGTTCCACCTGAATGTCGAACGCGAGATGGAGCGGAATGGCGAGCGCTACGCCCTGCTCCGCTGGGGACAGAAAGCGTTCCGCAACTTTGACGTGGTTCCGCCCGGCACGGGCATCGTGCACCAGGTGAACCTGGAGTACCTCGCCAACGTCGTGCGGCTCGACAAGGTGAGCGGGAAGGACGTCGCGTTCCCCGACACGCTGGTCGGCACCGACTCGCACACGACGATGATCAATGGCCTGGGTGTCGTCGGATGGGGCGTCGGCGGCATCGAGGCCGAAGCGGTGATGCTGGGCCAGCCCTACTTCATGCAGCTCCCGGAAGTCATCGGCGTGAAGCTCTCCGGCAAGCTCCCCGACGGCTCCACCGCCACCGACCTCGTGCTGACCGTGACGCAGATGCTCCGGAAGCGCGGCGTGGTGGACAAGTTCGTGGAGTTCTTCGGTTCCGGCCTATCGGCGCTCGGCCTCGCCGACCGCGCGACCATTGCGAACATGGCACCCGAGTACGGCGCCACCATGGGCTGGTTCCCGGTGGACGCGGAAACACTCGGTTACCTCGAGCGCACTGGGCGCCCTGCCGATGTGATCGAGCGGGTCGAGAAGTACTGCAAGGAGCAGTCGCTCTTCCGCACCGACCAGACCCCCGATCCCACTTACACCGATATCCTTCACCTCGACCTGGGCAGCGTGCAGCCCTCGCTCGCCGGCCCGCGCCGGCCGCAGGACCGCGTTCCACTTTCCGAGGTGAAGGAGTCGTTCCGCCAGGTGCTGCCCAACCTCATCCCCCACGGCGCCCGGCGCCCCGTGGCGGAGAAGGAAGGAACGCGCTGGGCAGGCGAAGGCGGCCAGTCACCCACTGCTACCTCCGCCGTCGCCAGCCCCGACATCGCCGAGGTGGCCGACGTGGACTACGAAGGGAGCCGGTTCTCGATCGGCGACGGCTCGGTCGTCATCGCCGCCATCACGAGCTGCACCAACACGTCGAATCCCTCGGTCATGATTGGCGCCGGCCTGCTGGCGCGGAACGCGGTGAAGAAGGGACTCAAGCGCCAGCCCTGGGTGAAGACGTCGCTCGCCCCGGGTTCACGCGTAGTCACCGACTATCTCAAGGAAGCCAAGCTCCTGCCCGAGCTCGAGACGCTGGGCTTCCACATCGTGGGCTACGGCTGCACCACCTGCATCGGCAACAGCGGACCACTGGCCGAGCCGATCGCGGACGCGATCGCGTCCCACGAGCTGGTCACGGTCGCGGTGCTGTCGGGCAACCGCAACTTCGAGGCGCGCATCCACCCGTTCGTCCGCGCCAACTATCTCGCGTCCCCGATGCTGGTGGTGGCCTACGCGCTCACGGGGCGAATCGACATCGACCTCACCCACGAGCCCCTGGGGATCGGCGACGATGGAAAGCCGGTCTTCCTGAAAGACATCTGGCCATCGCCCACCGAGATCAACGACGCGGTCCGCATGGCGCTGAAGCCCGAGATGTACCGCCACGAATACGCGCACGTCTACGAGGGCGAAGAGACGTGGAAGAAGCTGCCCGTGCCCCTCGGCACCCGGTTCGCGTGGGACGCCGCGTCCACCTACGTCGCCAACCCGCCCTTCTTCACGGAGCTGACCGCGGAACCGAAGACGCTCGCCGACATTTCGGGCGCGCGAGTCCTCGCCTGGTTGGGCGATTCGGTGACCACCGATCACATCTCGCCGGCCGGCGCGATCCCCAAGGATGGACCCGCGGGGCAATGGCTGATCGCGCAGGGCGTGAAGCCGGTGGACTTCAACACGTTCGGCTCGCGCCGAGGGCATCACGAAGTCATGATGCGCGGCACGTTCGGCAATATCCGGATCCGCAACTTCCTGGCGGGCGACAAGGAGGGGAACTGGACGGTGCACTTCCCCACCGGCGAAGTGATCAGCATCTACGACGCCGCCATGCGGTATTTCGAAGAGCATACGTCGCTGGTGGTCATCGCCGGTAAGGAGTACGGCACGGGCAGCTCGCGCGACTGGGCCGCCAAGGGTCCTGCCCTGCTCGGCGTGTGCGCGGTCATCGCCCAGAGCTACGAGCGCATCCACCGCAGCAACCTGGTCGGCATGGGCGTGCTTCCTCTCCAGTTCCAGGAGGGCGCCACGCCCGGCACCTACGGCATCACGGGGTCGGAAACGTTCCGGATCACCGGGGTGGAAAAAGGCCTGCGGCCCCGCGGCACGGCGATGGTAGTGGCTGAAGGAAAAGACGGGAAGAAGATCGAGTTCGAAGCGATCGTACGACTGGATTCACCGATCGAGCTCGAGTATTACCGGCATGGAGGGATCATGCCGTACGTCTTGCGCCAACTCGCTAGACGAAAGACCAGTGAGAAGTGAGAAGTGAGAAGTGAGAAGGACCTGATGCCCCTTCTCACTTCTTACTTCTTACTTCTCACTTAGCACCAGCTCCAGTTTTTGCCGGAGATTCGCCAGCGTCTTCGACTTGAAGGCGCTTTTTGTTTGCTCCAAAACGTCGATCGTTTCCCTGATGGCCGCCCGCAGCTGCAAACCCCGCGCGCAGTTCATGACCTGGCAGGAATGCGACGCCACCTGCTCGCCTTTCAGTCCCCGGCTCAAGGTCACCAGGTCGGCCAGTGATGCCATCACGTTACGCGCGGTGAGGGAGATGAAGGCCTCCACGCTGTCCGTTACCCCCACGCCCTGCCCCGTTTCCGTGGCGAGGGTCCGCGAAAGGGCGGATCGTATTTTCGGCAGCAGCTCTTCAATCTCCAGCGTGTCCGTCATCTAGTCTCCGGCGATCTCGGCTCCCGCTTCCATCGCGGCCTTGTTCACTTCGTTTACGGCCAGCTCGGTGAGCCTCGCATCCGTGGCGTTTTCTTCCGCCAGCGTGTCTTCCAGCTCGGAAACCACCGTGGTGTACCCGAGCATTCTCGCGTAGGTGATCACGCACCCGTACGCCGCCATCTCGTAGT
>CAMDCH010000289.1:0-3430 GCA_945889655.1 bacterium HR33 | reverse complement strand
CCTCAACGTGAGATATGCGGGGGGCGCGTGGCTGGCTATGCCGGATTCTGCGTATTATAGGACTTTCTTGAAGTACAACCTGGACTCGTCCTAGAAGGGAGGCTCGGCTACCTGACGGCGGGGGGGGAGAGCCTGCAGCAAATCCAATTCAAATGACGGGCCTCGATGGAGACCTTAGCCTAAAAACAATGACCTCACAACGAGGGTTAAGTCGTTACGAGGCCATTCGATGGGCCTGGGTAGAGTTGAACTACCGACCTCACCCTTATCAGGCGTTGGGCCGGAACACTCCCCACACCGCGCGCAGGGTATCGCTGATCTCCCCCACGGTCGCGCGGGCGCGCACCGCGTCGAGAATGGGCGGCATGAGCGGCGCCTTGCCCTCCGCCGCGCTTCTCAGCGTCTCGATCGCTTTCGTCCACGCCGCCCCATCCCGTTTCTTGCGCAGCGCTGCAAGCCGTTTCTTCTGCCCCGCCGCCAGCGCGCCATAGTCCGGCGCCGGAATGACAGGCGGTGCTTCGTCATCCACGAACCGGTTCACCCCCACCACCACGTTCTCCCCCCGCTCGAGCGAACGCTGCTGCTCGTAGGCCGAGCGGCTGATGGCCTCCTGGAAGAACCCGCGCTCGATGGCCTTCCCCGCCCCGCCCATTTCTTCCACCTGCTTGAGCAGGGCCCGCGCCCCTTTTTCGACCGCGTCGGTGAGATGTTCGACGAACCAGGAGCCGCCGAGCGGGTCCGCGGTCTGCGCGACGCCCGACTCGAAAGCGATGATCTGCTGCGTGCGCAGCGCGAGCTTCGCGGCCGAGGCGGTGGGGAGCGCGAGCGCTTCGTCGTACCCGTTGGTGTGCAGCGACTGCGTGCCGCCGAGTACCGCGGCCAGCGCCTGCACCGCCACGCGCACCACGTTATTGAGCGGCTGCTGGGCCGTGAGGGTGGAACCGCCGGTCTGCGTGTGGAACCGCAGCAGGCAGCTCGCGTCGCTGCCGTTGTAGCGCTCGCGGACGATGCGGGCCCAGAGCCGCCGGGCCGCACGAAACTTGGCGACCTCTTCGAAGAGATCGTTGTGCGCCGCGAAGAAGAAGGAAACTTTCGGAGCCAGCGCGTCCGCCTCCATCCCCGCCGCCACCGCTACGTCCAGGTACTGGATCGCGTTGGCAAACGTGAACGCGACCTCCTGGATGGCGGTCGCGCCCGCTTCCCGCATGTGGTAGCCGCTGATCGAGATGGGATTGAACGGCATCTTCGTCTCGGTCACGTAGCGGAACACGTCCGCGATGAGCCGGAGCGACGGCTCGAGCGGGACGATGTACGTGCCGCGCGCGATGTATTCCTTCAGCACGTCGTTCTGGATCGTGCCGCGAAGCTTCGACGTCGGGGCGCCCTGCTCTTCTCCCACCACCTGGTACATCGCCAGGAGAATCGCGGCGGTGGAGTTGATCGTCATCGAGGTGGATACCTGGTCCAGTGGAATCCCCTGGAAGAGCTGCGCTAAATCCTCCACTGAATCGATGGCCACGCCCGCACGGCCCACTTCGCCGTCCGCCAGCGGGGCGTCGGAGTCGAGACCCATCTGCGTGGGAAGATCGAACGCCACCGAGAGGCCGGTCTGACCGGCAGCCAGCAGCTCTCGGAATCGCTGGTTGGTTTCGACCGCGGTCCCGAAGCCGGCGTACTGGCGCATGGTCCAGAGCCGGCCGCGGTACATCGATGGATAGATGCCGCGGGTGAAGGGAAACTCGCCCGGACCCTCCGCGGAGAGACCCGCGGGGCGGTCCTCCGGCCCATAGGCGGCCTCAACGGGAACGCCGGACGGGGTTATCCGGGGCTCCGTCACCCGGCGACCATCTTCATCACGAACTCCACGTCATCCTTCGACCCGATGACCAGCGGCGTGCGCTGGTGCAAGCTCGTCGGGATGATGTCGAGGATCGGCTGCTTTCCGTCCGTCGCGGCCCCGCCGGCCTGCTCGGCGATGAACGCCATCGGGGCTGACTCATACAGGAGGCGGAGCTTGCCATCGGGGGACTTGGCGTCCCCCGGATAAAGGAAAACGCCGCCCTTCAGCATGTTCCGGTGGAAATCCGCCACCAGTGATCCGATGTAGCGCGCATTCTTCCCATCCTTGCCCACGCGCCCGCTGAACGCATCCGCAACCTTGCGGATGGGCTCAGCCCACTTCGTGTAGTTGCTCTCGTTGATGCTGTAATACTGGCCCTTGGCGGGAGTCTTGATGGCGGAATGCGTCAGCACGAACTCCCCGATGTTCGGATCCAGCGCAAAGGCGTGCACACCCTGGCCAGAGGTGTAGACGAGCGTTGTGCTCGGACCATAGATCACGTAGCCCGCGGCGATCTGTTTCCGTCCCGGCTGGAGACAGTCCGCCAGCGTCGCGGCCCCGTCTTCCGAGACCCGTTTGTGGATCGAGAAGATGGTCCCGATCGACACGTTGACGTCGATGTTGGACGACCCATCGAGGGGATCGAAAATCAGGACGTACTTCCCGGCGACCACGCCGGGCGGCGGCGGCGCGGGCGCGTCATCCTCTTCCGACACCATCACCGCGACCCGTCCACTCCGCCCCAGCACGTCCTTCATGATCTCGTTGGCGATCACGTCCAGCTTCTGCTGGTCCTCGTCCTGCACGTTGCGGTTGCCGGCGCTCCCGCCGATATCCAGGATGCCGACCATGCTGACCTGCCGCGCGATCACCTTGGCGGCGAGCGCGACGTCGTAGAGGAGGTCGGATAGCTCACCCGTCGCCCCGCCGTACATGCGCTCCTGCCCAACGATGAATCGCTCGATCGTGACCAGGTTGGTCGTAGGCACCTGATTCGCTCCCCGAGAGTAGTGGGACGGCCCTGCTCGACCCAAAAACTATGTCCATCCGTCCCGATCGTCACGGTGCCGCCACGATCGGTTCTCCGCACGGTTGCGCCGGCCAGCGTCAGCCGGTCGAGCGCCTCGGGGGACGGGTGCCCGTAGCGGTTGCCGGCGCCCGAGCTGATCACCGCCACAGATGGCCGCAGAATCTGCAGAAACGGCACAGACGAGCTCCCGGCGGAGCCATGGTGTCCCACCTTCAGTACTTCAACCGGCTTGAGTCGCCCAGCCAGCAGGGACTCCACCGGGAAACCCATGTCGCCGGTGAGGAGCGCGTCGAAGTCGCCATAGGTGAGGCGGAACACGACCGAATTCTCGTTGGGTTCGTCGTTGGCCGCGAGCCAGGCGGCTGTAGGGTGCAGGACCGCGAGGGTCACGCCGTCCAGCATGAGCGTGTCCCCCGCCATCGCCGCCCGCCAGTCAATTCCCTGCGCGTCGATCGCAAGGAGGTGGTCGCGAAAGACCGTGGTGCCCGCCGCCTGGCCCGACTCGAACATCAGGCGGGGCACCAGGCCCCGAATGACGGTCGGAACGCCGCCAAGGTGGT
>CAMDCH010000288.1:0-3430 GCA_945889655.1 bacterium HR33 | reverse complement strand
AACCGCCCTCGCCGGCAACGACCTCGCCACGTTCCCCGACTACCCGGCCGAAATCCGCGCGCCGGCCGGGACGACGTTCGGCGTGTCCGCTTTCCAGATCCAGTTCTCTTCCATTGACATCGCTACCCCCGGCGACGAGCTGGACGTGCTGATCGCGATGAATCCCGCGGCCCTGAAGGTGAACCTGCGTGACCTACGCCCCGGCGGGCTGGTCGTGGCCGACACGGGCGCATTCACCGAGCGCAACATTCTCAAGGCCGGCTTCAAGGGAAACCCGCTCGACGACGATACGCTGATGCAGTACAAGGCCCTCAAGCTGGACATGACCAAGCTGACGCTCGACGCCGTGAAAGAGTTCGGCCTCGGCGCCAAGGACGCCCACCGTTCACGGAACATGTGGGCCCTCGGCCTCGTGCTCTGGATGTACGGGCGCGACCGCCAGGCGACACTGACGCAGATCAACCAGAAGTTCGCGAAGAAACCGTTGATCGCGCAGGCGAACACCGCGGCCCTCAACGCCGGCCATGCCTTCGGCGAAACCGCCGAGCTGGGTGACATCGTCCCGCGTGTCATCCCGCGCGCGCCGCTCAAGCCGGGCCAGTACCGCACCGTGAGCGGCAGCGACGCGATCGCGTGGGGACTGATCGCCGGTGTCCGCGCCGCGGGCCTCAAGCGGCTGATGTTCGGCTCGTACCCGATCACGCCCGCCTCCTCCATCCTGCACTCGCTCGCGAGTCTCAAGGAGTACGGGGTAGTCACGTTCCAGGCCGAAGATGAGATCGCCGCCATCTGCTCGGCGATCGGCGCGTCGTTCGCCGGGGCTCTCGGGGTAACGTCCAGCTCCGGTCCCGGTGTTGCTCTGAAGACCGAAGCCCTCGGCCTCGCGATCGTCACCGAGCTGCCGCTGGTGCTGATCAACTCCCAGCGCGCCGGCCCGGCCACTGGCATGCCGACCAAGCCGGAACAGTCCGATCTCTTCCAGGCGGTGCACGGACGGAACGGCGACTCGCCGCTGCCCGTGATCGCCTGTGCCACCGCCGGCGACTGCTTCGACGTCGCGATCGAGGCGGTGCGGCTGGCCACGAAGTACATGACGCCGGTGATGCTGCTGACCGACGCGTACCTCCAGGCCGCCGCGGAACCGTGGCAGATCCCGGATCCCGACCTGCTGCCCACCTTCCCGGTGGCGTTCCGCACCCAGAAGGAAGGATTCCACCCGTTCGTGCGCGACCCGCAGACGCTGGCGCGCGCGTGGGCCATCCCCGGCACACCCGACGTGGTGCACCGGATCGGCGGGCTCGAGAAGGCCTACGATTCCGGCCACATCTCGTACGACCCGGACAACCACCAGAAGATGACCGAAGTGCGCGCGGCCAAGATCGCGGGCATCGCGAACGACATCCCGCTCCAGAAGGTGACGCTCGGTGGGCCGCGGGGAAGACTCGCGGTGGTGGGCTGGGGCTCGACCTACGGCGCCATCAACCAGGCCGTGCAGCAGGCCCGCAAAGATGGGCTCGACGTGTCGCACATCCACATCCGGTACCTGAGCCCGTTCCCGCGAAACCTGGGCGACCTGCTCAAGGGCTTCCAGCGGGTGCTCGTACCCGAAATGAACAACGGCCAGCTCGTCCAGCTTCTCCGGGCGCAGTACCTCGTCCCCGCGGAAGGCCTGAACAAGGTGATGGGCAAGCCGTTCAAGGTTTCTGAAATTGTGCGCGGCATCCAGGCCGCGCTCGGAGTCCCGACATGACAACCGCCGTCGAACCGCGCCACCTCACCGCGAAGGATTTCGTCTCGGACCAGGAAGTGCGCTGGTGCCCGGGGTGCGGTGACTACGCGATCCTGAAATCCATCCAGAAGACGCTGGCGGACGTGGGCGCCCGGCCGGAGAACACGGTGTTCGTTTCCGGCATCGGTTGCTCGTCCCGGCTGCCGTACTACGTCTCGACCTACGGGTTCCACACGATTCACGGCCGCGCCCCCGCGATCGCCACCGGCATCAAGCTGGCGAACCCGGAGCTGGACGTCTGGGTCATCACCGGCGACGGCGATGCCCTCTCCATCGGTGGCAACCACACGCTGCACATCCTGCGGCGCAACGTGAACGTCCACCTGATCCTGTTCAACAACGAGATTTACGGGCTCACCAAGGGCCAGTACTCGCCGACCTCACGCCGAGGCACCCGGTCGCCGTCCACACCCGCCGGCTCCATCGAGGCGCCGGTCAGCACCTGCGCCTTCGCGCTCGGCGCGAACGCGCGGTTCGTTGCGCGCTCCATCGACACGTCGCTGGGGCACATGGGCGAGGTCCTCAAGCGCGCCCACGCCAACCGGGGTACGTCGTTCGTGGAGGTGTTCCAGAACTGCGTGGTCTACAACGACGCGGTGTTCGAAGGCTTCACGGCCAAGGAAGTCGCCGCCGACATGCAGCTGCACCTCGAGCACGGCAAGCCCATGATCTTCGGCAAGTCGCCCACTAGAAAAGGGTTGCGACTCAAACCCGGGAAACTGGAATTCGAAGTGGTGACCATCGGGGAAAACGGCGTGACGGAGTCAGACATCCAGCTGCACGACGAAAAGGACCGTACGCTTGCGTGGCTCCTCGCCTCGCTCACCCCGCCCGAGTTCCCGGTGGCCCTGGGCGTGCTGTACTGCGACCCGGCGCCGGTCTACGAGGAAGTGGTCAACGGCCAGGTCACCGAGGCGCAGACGAAGAACCCGAACCCCAGCCTAGGAGCGCTCCTCACTGGGGGAGGAACCTGGACTGTGAAATAGGGATCAGGGATCAGGGATTAGGGGTCTGCGTGACCGTAGATTCTTGCAGACCCCTGATCCCTAGTCCCTAATCCCTATTTCACGGACCCCTAGTCCCCAATCCCTGATCCCTGCAGTCCCATCTCCCCCAGAAACCTTGTCCCACCCCTATCATCGCCCTCTCTCACCGCCGTGTGGGTCAGCACCAGCCGGTCCTTGGCCCGCGTCATCCCCACGTAGAGCAGCCGGCGGGCTTCCTCGATCTCTTCCTTGATGTTCTTCTCGATCGCGTACATCCCCGGCAGCTGGCGGTCCTCTGCACCGACGACGTAGACCCGCGAGAACTCGAGGCCCTTGGTCGAGTGGAGGGTCAGCAGGTTCACGCGCTGGGGATCGATGGCCACGCCCTGTGACGTCGAGAGCGCTACGAGATCCAGGAAGTGGTCGATGCTTTCTTCCAGCGTGGCCGCCTCGCTGGCGGTGATCAGCGTGTCGAGCCGGGCCAGCTCGGTGGCGAAACGCTCCGCGGTGCTCTTCGCCGCCCGGAACATCTGCATCTTCCTTTCACCCCCGAGCAGCTCGATGACCTTCTCGACCGCCGGCGCATCGTCCCGCTTGTCCAGCGTCCAGTCGGCCTCGTACTTGGTCAGGCAATCGCTGTAACGGCCCAGTGCGT
>CAMDCH010000287.1:0-3461 GCA_945889655.1 bacterium HR33 | reverse complement strand
TGATGGCCGGCAGGAAGAAGAAGAACATCGACATGAACGCTTCCTGCTGCGTGTTGGACACGGTAGAGATGAAAAGCCCGATTCCCAGGCCCGACAGCGCGTACACCAGGCTCGCGACCGCCAGCAGGAGGAAGCTGCCCCGGAAGGGAATCCCGAAACCCACCAGCGCGACCGTCGTGATCAGGATCAGCTGGATGAAGCTCACCAGGATCACCGGGAGCGTCTTGCCGATGATCAGCTCGGCTGGTTTCAGGGGGCTCACCATCAGCTGCTCCAGCGTCCCGAGCTCCCGCTCCCGCACGACGGCGAGCGAGGTGAGCAGCAAGCTCATCATCATGAGGATGGTCCCCATGACCGCGGGCACGTTGTACACCCGGCTCTCGAGGTTGGGGTTGTACCAGGCGCGGGCGCGGAAATCCACGCCCCTGGCCTGGCCGGCGGGACCGGCACGCGCCATGACCTGGGCTCCCTTCTCGAGACCGAAGCGCCCGACGATCTGCGTCGCGTAGCCCAGGGCGACATTGGCCGTGTTTGCCGTGCTGCCGTCCACGAGGATCTGGATGGACGCCTGCCGGCCGGATGCCACGTCCGCGGAGAACCCTTGCGGGATTTCCACGCCCATCAGCGCGGCGCCGCGATCGAGCGCATCCGCAATCTCCGTGGGGCGCTCCCCGGTTCCCACGACCTGGAAGTAGCCCGAGGCCGTCAGTGCCACGATCAGCTCGCGCGACGTCGCGGAGCGGTCGTGGTCCACGATGAACGTCTTGGCGTTCCGGACGTCAGTGGTGACGGCGTAACCGAAGAGGAGGAGCTGGATGACCGGCGACACAAACATCATCCCGCGCGAGCGGGGGTCGCGGAAGAGCTGCCGCATCTCCTTGCGGACCAGCTCCGTCAGCCGGTTGCGGTTGAACGAGGTGCGAGGTGCGAGGTGCGAGGTACGCGCGGCGGGCAACATCAGTCGAGTTCCTTGTGGAACGCACGGACAGCAAGCGTCAGGCCAATGCTTGCGAAGACGATCATCGCGACGCCCTGGATCCAGAGCACCTCGATCCCGACGCCCTTCAGGAAGATTCCCCGGAGCACCACAATGAAATACCGGGCCGGGACGACCTGCGAGATCATCCGTAGGCCGAGCGGCATGCCGCCGATGTCGAACATGAGTCCCGAGAGGATCAGGGATGGCAGGTACGTCGCGAGCATGGCGACCTGGGTGGCCATCAGCTGCGACTTGAGTGCCGCGCTGATGAAGATCCCGAGGCCGAGTGTGCCCAGCACGAAGAGCGTAGAGAGCACGAAGAGGAGCAGGGGATTCCCGCGCAGGGGCACACCGAACACCGTCATGCCGATGGCGATCGCCGCGCTGATGTCGATGATGCCGATGCCGAGATACGGAAGCAGCTTGCCGAGGATGACCTCTGCCCGGTGGACGGGGGTGGCGGCGAGCTGCTCCATCGTGCCGCGCTCCCATTCACGGGCTACGGTGAGGGCGGTGAGCATCGCGGAAATAATCATCATTATCACCGCCACGAGTCCGGGAACGATCATGTGGGAGCTGCGGAGCGACTCGTTGTACCAGACGCGCGCCTGGGCGACCACCGGTGCCCCGCGTTGCGAGGCGCGGAGGACGACCCGGGCGGAGTACGCGGTGACGATGGCGACGGAGTAGTTCAGCGCGATGGCGGCGTTGTTGGCGTCGGCGCCGTCCACCAGGGCCTGCACGGGTGCCTGGCGGCCGGCGGCCAGGTCCTTCTGGAAGCCGGACGGGATCACCAGCGCGATCCGGATGGCGCCCCGGTCGAGCAGCGGCTCGATGTCGGCGTAGCGGTCCAGGCGGTTGGTGATCCGGAAGCGGTCCGACGCCGAGAAGGCCTCCACTAGCTCCCGGCTTCGCTGCGACCGGTCCTGGTCCAGCACGGCCACCTTGATGTTCTTCACGTCGAAGGTGATCACGTAGCCGAAGAAGATGATCATCGCCGCCGGCACGATGAAGGCCATGGCCAGGCTCCGCGGATCCCGCCGGAGCTGGATGATCTCCTTGCGAGAAATCGCGAACAACCGGCGCAACGAGATACCAAAGAGACTCTTCAACCCGCCACCGCGCCGCCTTCGCGGCGGACCAGGGAGACGAACACGTCCTCCAGCGATGGCCGCACGTCCGTGATCTCGTTGATCTGGAGCTTCTTGCCAGCGAGGAACACGGGCAGGTCCAGCCTGGCCCGGTCGGCATCCTTGACCACGACGTGCACGGCCCGGCCGAACATCGCGCTTTCGACGACGCCGGGCGCGTGCTGCAACGCCTGTGCAACCGCGGGACCCTGGTCGGTGGCAACCTCGAGGATCGGCTCGATCATCTGGCGGCGGAGGGTGGAGGGCGTGTCCAGCGCGATGAGCCGGCCGCGATTCATCAGGGCGAGCCGGTGGCAGTACTCCGCCTCTTCCATGTAATGCGTGCTGACGAAGATGGTCGTCCCGTTGTCCGCGAGCGCGTAGATGAGGTCCCAGAAGTTGCGGCGTGAGACCGGGTCTACGCCGGACGTCGGTTCATCGAGGAAGAGGATCGGCGGCGCGTGCAGCACGGCGCAGCCCAGCGCGAGGCGCTGCTTCCATCCCAGGGGCAGCTCGCCGGTGAGCCGGGCGCGGTGGTCGGTGAGCCCCGACATCTTCAGCACCCATTCGCGGCGTTCGGCCAGCCGCGGGCCCGTGACCTCGTAGAGTCCCGCGAAGAACGAGATGTTCTCGTCCACCGACAGGTCGTTGTAGAGCGAGAAGAGCTGCGACATGTAGCCGATCCGGGTCTTCACGGCCTCGGACTGCGTACGGATGTCGAGCCCGGTGACCCGGCCTTCTCCCGATGACGGGGTCAGCAAACCGGTCAGCATCTTGATCGTGGTGGTCTTGCCGGCGCCGTTGGGGCCGAGGAAGCCGAAGATCTCGCCCTCGCGCACGTCGAACGTGACGTGGTCCACGGCGACGAAGTCGCCGAAGGTGCGGGTGAGGTCCCGGACCTGCACCGCGGTGGTCATGACACCCGGTCGATGAACACGTCTTCGAGCGACGGCTCGACGTCATGTACGTCCGCAACCTCGATCTGCTGCGCCGCAAGTGCCGCCTGGGCGATGGGCCAGTCGCGGTCCCGGTTGCCCAGGGTGACGTGGATCGCGTCGCCGAAGACGGCCGCGCGCCGGATGCCGGCGGTCTGCCGCAGTACCGAGACGCCTCGGCGGGAGTCGGAGAGGCGGACGGCCACCATCTGGCCGGCGAGCGAATGCTGCAATGCCACCGGCCGGTCGAGCGCCACGATCGTGCCCTTGTCGAGCAACGCGACATGGTCGCACCGCTCGGCCTCGTCCATGTAGGCGGTGGTCACGAAGACGGTCACGCCCTGCGCCACCATCTCGTGGAGGATGAGCCAGAGATCGCGGCGGGAGATGGGATCCACGCCGAAGGTGGGTTCGTCC
>CAMDCH010000286.1:0-3467 GCA_945889655.1 bacterium HR33 | reverse complement strand
CGTCGTGGGCAAGGACATTCCAGCCGACGTCGCCCGGATGTATGCGCATCTTTGTCCCGCCGGCGTATACGAGCTGGTGGACGGCGTGCTGCGGGTGAATGCACCGAATTGCATCGACTGCAAGGCGACCGATGTGCTCGGACCCCGCTGGACGCCTCGCGAAGGTGGCAGCGGGCCCCGCTATCAGCGGATGTAGTTGCGTAGGTCCTTCTCCCTACTCGATCGGACGGATGTCATGGATTTCTCGCCGAAGCTCGGAGTCGACGAGGCCAAGCTCACGAAGACTGCCTCGGGACTTCAGTACCAGGACCTCGCCGCAGGGTCGGGCACCGAGGCCAAGGCAGGGAAGGAAGTTACGGTTCAC
The DNA here is from genome assembly GCA_945889655.1 of bacterium HR33. Taxonomy (GTDB): domain Bacteria; phylum Gemmatimonadota; class Gemmatimonadetes; order Gemmatimonadales; family GWC2-71-9; genus SHZT01. Next base: position 3,103 of record CAMDCH010000286.1, on the reverse strand, counting down.
TACACCGGCTGGCTGACGAACGGGACAAAGTTCGACAGCAGCAAAGACTCGAACGCTCCTTTCGTGTTCAACCTTGGCGCGGGGCACGTGATCAAGGGGTGGGACGAAGGCGTGGCTGGGATGAAAGTGGGCGGGAAGCGCAAGCTCGTCATCCCCGCCAACCTCGGTTACGGCTCGCGCGCGATCGATGTCATTCCCGCCAACTCGATCCTGGTCTTCGACGTGGAGTTGCTCGGCGTTCGATAGGAACCGCCAGGCGACTCGGCCTGAAACTTGCCTGTTGGCCGGAGGCCACAGTCCTCGAGACAGGTCGGGTCAACATGGTAGATACTCTCGTCAGTTTCGGAAAGTCCGCAGGCCAGGCGACGGACCGGTGGATGCATGCCCTGCGGCGGCGGACCGCTCGCCGGCGGCTGCTGCGTCACGAGGGACGCACCGTCCTGGTGGTCTGCCAGGGAAACCTCTGCCGCAGTCCCTTCGCGGAAGTAGTCCTTCGCGCCGCCCTCCCCGCCGACATGGAAGTCCGTTCGGCGGGGTTCGTGTCTCCGGGGCGGTGCCCGCCGCCGTCCGCGGTGTCCGCGGCGCGGCGCTTTGGTTTCGACCTCGGGCGCCATGCCTCGCGGACCCTGACGGCCGGCCTGGTTCGCTCGGCGAGTCTCATCGTGGTAATGGAACCGTCCCAGGCGCGCGAGATCATCGAACGCTTCGGGGCCGATCCTGACCGGGTGCTGATGCTGGGCGATCTCGACCCCATTGCCATTGATACGCGCGAGATCGCCGACCCCGTCCAGCAGTCACGCGACTTCTTCATCGACTGCTACGACCGGGTGGACCGCTGTGCACGGGAAATCGGCCGGACGCTGCATCGGGCAGCCCGTAGTCGGGCCCCGATGTATGGCGAAGCGAAGGTCTCCGAGCCGACGGCGAGCTTGGCGAACTAAGACAAGGTGCGAGGTGTGAGGTGTGAGGTGTGAGGGTTTAGTCGCCCTGCCTCTCGCCTCTGTTCCCTCGCACCTCGCACCTCTATGCGAAAATCCTCGTCCTGATCGATCTCGCCGCTGCTACTGCCCTCGCCCTGATGTAGCCCACCCGCGAAATCCCCAGCTCGCTCGGCAGTCCCTGCCGGAGATTCTCCTGGACCACGCGCAGCCGGTCGTAGGTTGTCCGGTGAAACGAGACGCGGCGCGTGACATCGTCGTAGATCGCGTAGCATGCGCGGTAGTCCCCGTCCGTTGGTGAGCCCACGCTGCCCGGATTCACGAAGTAGAACGAGGCCGGGTCGAGGTGCATTGGCCGGGCGCCGCGCATGAAGACTTCGCCGCCCGCCGTGATCTCCACGATCTGCGGGTTGGGCGTGTGGCCGCTGAAGCAGACCCGGACATCGGGAAAGCGCCGGCGAATGGCGAGGGATTCTTCGTAGAACTGCCACGGCAGCGACAGGTCCACCGCCACGTTGTCCATCGTCGAATGCACGCAGAGGAGATCGGCTCCGATCCGCGTCGCCAACGGCAGGGCGGAAAGAAACTCCGTGTCCGGCGGCGTGAGGTGATGACGGGTCCATGACATTGCCCGGCGCGTCCTCGGCTCCCAGGTGTCGGCATCCAGCCGGCCGATGGCCACCAGGTCCTGGTTGCCCGCCACGCACGACGTGCCGCCCGCCCGGAGAAGCGCGAGCGTTTCCACTGGGAAGGCGTGTCGTCCAACCAGGTCGCCGAGGCAGTGCACTTTCCGGATGCCCGTTCGCCGGATGCCGCGCAGCACGGCGCGCAGGGCTTCGACGTTGGCGTGGATATCGGAGATGACGGCAATCCGCATCGGAAACCCGCACGAGAGTGTGCCGAGGCTCTTTGCATACCCGGTGCCACACGGATGCGGACGGTCCGCATGCTGTGGCGCGCGGTCAACGTGTGTGGGGCGAAGCCGCGCAGTCAGGGTTCTTTTTCGGCACTTATCACCTGTGCAGTGTCGGGCACACCGGTTGCAATCCCGGTGGGCATGGCATGGCATCATTTTACGGTTGACGTCGAGGAGTACTTCCAGGTCTCCGCGTTTGACGGGGTCGTCCCCCGCCACCGCTGGAGCTCGCTCGAGTCGCGCGTCGGCGCATCCATCGACCGGCTGCTCGAGCTGCTCGCGCGGTACGACGCCCGCGGCACCTTCTTCATCATAGGATGGCTGGCCCAGCGGCACCCCGACCTGGTGCGCGCGATAGCGTCGGCGGGACACGAGATCGGCTCCCACACGTGGGATCACGTGAAGGTCACGGCGCAGAAGCCGGAAGAATTCCGCGCGTCGGTCCGGCGTTCGAAAGCCGTACTCGAGGATCTCTCGGGCCAGCAGGTCCTCGGCTTCCGCGCCCCCAGCTTCTCGATCGTGCCCGGCCGCGAATGGGCGCTCGACATACTCATCGAAGAAGGCTACCGGTACGATTCGAGCCTCTTCCCGATCCGCCGGCCAGGCTATGGCTTCCCGCGGGGAAAACGCGACCCGCACTGGCTGATCCGCCCAGGCGGCCGGTTGATCGAAGTACCGCCGGCCACCATCCGATGGGGCAGCGTGAACCTCCCCGCGGCGGGTGGCGCGTACTTCCGCTTCTTCCCCTACGAGCTCGTACAGGAAGCCTTGCGCGGGTGCGAGCGGCGCGGCGTTCCCGGAACCTTCTACATCCATCCGTGGGAGATCGACCCGGGCCAGCCTCGGCTTCCGGTGTCGTGGCTCACGCGGGTGCGGCACTACAGTGGCCTGGCGCGAACCGAGGCGCGGGTCGAGCGGCTGCTCCGCGAGTTCAGCTTCCGCTCGGTGGCGAGCACCGTCACCTCGCTGCTCGACGCGCCGGTGACGGCCCTCGAGCCTGCGCCACCTGCGATCGCGCCGGCGATCGTGCCGAGTCTCGCATGAGTGACACATCCACGATCCTGAAGCTGGAAGCCAGCGCGGGCGCCTGGGATGCGTTCGTCGAGCAGCAGCCGGAAGCCACCTTCTGTCACCTGGCAGGCTGGCGGGAAGTCATGACCGAGGCCCTGGGTCACGAATGCCAGTACGTCGCCGTGGTGGATGGGGAAGGGACCTGGAGGGGCGCACTCCCGCTCGTACGGGTACGAAG
>CAMDCH010000285.1:0-3497 GCA_945889655.1 bacterium HR33 | reverse complement strand
AGGAGCCTCCAGTCCGAAGGCCGGTCCGTCCTCCTCGCCGCGGCGGACACCTACCGGGCGGCGGCGACCGAGCAGCTGGCGGTCTGGGCGCAGCGTCTCGGAGTCGAGTGCGTCACTGGAGCCGCGCAATCGGATCCGGCGGCAGTAGCCTACGACGCCATCGAGGCGGCCACGGCCCGGACGATCGACGTCGTGCTGGTGGATACCGCCGGCCGTCTCCACACCCAGCGGGATCTCATGGGCGAAATCACCAAGATCGCGCAGGTCATCGGAAAAAAACGCCCGGGGGCGCCGCACGAACGCCTGCTGGTGCTGGACGGCACCGTGGGGCAGAACGCGCTCCAGCAGGGCAAGGCGTTTGCCGCCGCGCTGCCGCTCACTGGCCTCGTCATCACCAAGCTGGATGGCACCGCCAAGGGCGGCGCGGTCATCGCCATAGAACGGGAGCTGAAGGTGCCGATCCGGTTCATCGGAACCGGGGAGACGGTCGAGGACCTGGAGGCCTTCGATCCGCAGCGATTCGTCGAGCGGCTCCTGGAGGACTAGCACGCTGCGTCCGGACACGGCGGTCCAGTTCCTGAAGGGTGTCGGCCCCCGCCGCGCGGAGGCCCTCGGCCGACTCGGCATACGAACCGTCGAAGATCTTCTCTACCACGTCCCGCATCGCTATCTCGACGCCACGAGCGTCACGCCCGCCGCCAAGGCGGCCGTTGGCGCCGAAGTCACCATCGTCGGCACCGTCATCTCCACCGGCATCATCCCGACGAGAAAACGGCTCCGGATCTTCCGCGCCATCCTGCGTGACGAATCAGGAGTGATCGAGTGCGCCTGGCCGGGCCAGGCCTTTCTCGAACGCACCATCAAGGCGGGCCAGCAGATCCTGGTCACGGGGCCGGTCCGCTACTTCCACGGGCGGCACATCGTTCCACGCGAGCAGATCGTCCTGCAGGAAACCGGGGATGAGGGAGGGGGCCAGGGGGAGGGAGGAGGGGTGATCGAGGCGGGGATGGTGATTCCCATCTACCCTGCCACAGAGGGCCTGAGTCATCGGCAAATCCGCCGTCTCCTCGACGATCACCTCGACACCATCGTGGGCTCGGTGCTGGACGTCATTCCGCCCACGTTACGGAAGCCGCTGGGCCTTACCGGCCTGCGCGAGGCGTTCCTGAGCCTCCACCGCCCGCGGACGCCGGAGGACGCGGAGCAGGGGCGCCGGCGGCTGGCCTTTGACGAGCTGCTCGATCTCCAGCTGGTGGTCGCGCGCGCCCGTCACCTCAACAAGGGCTCTGCCAAGGGCCCGCGATTCGAAAACCGGAAGAAGCTCACCACCGCACTCAAGGAGGCGCTCCCCTTCAAGCTCACGAAGGGGCAGACCGTGGCGCTGAAGGAAACGGTGGCGGACATGATGCTGCCGCAGCGGATGCACCGGCTGCTGATGGGAGACGTGGGAACCGGCAAGACGGTGGTCGCACTGTTCGCGATGCTGCTCGCCGTGGAGAATGAGTACCAGGCGGTATTCATGGCGCCCACCGAGCTCCTGGCCGAGCAGCACGGTCGCACCATCGCGGCCCTGCTGGCGCCGCTGGGCATCGTCCCCGAGGTGCTCCTCGGCCGCCTGGCGGCGGGCGAGAAGGCGGCCATACGCCGACGGCTCGCGGCTGGAGAGTCGAGCCTCGTGATCGGGACCCATGCGCTGATCCAGGAAACCACCGCCTTCAGCCGGCTGGGCCTGGTCGTCATCGACGAGCAGCACCGCTTCGGGGTGGAGCAGCGCGCGGCGCTGATCGGCAAGGGAGAGGCGCCGGATGTGCTGTTGCTCTCCGCGACCCCCATCCCGCGCACGCTGGCGATGACCCTCTATGGCGACCTGGATATCTCGGAGCTGCGCGAGAAGCCGGCCGGCCGCCCCGAGATCCGTACCGCCGTCCGCGGTCCCGATGCGCGCGCGGAGATCTATGCGTTCATCCGCCAGCAGGCTGAGGCGGGACGACAGTCCTATGTCGTCTACCCGGTCATCGAGGAGTCGGAGCGTGTAGACCTGAAGGCAGCGACCACGATGGCTGCCGCCCTGACCCGAGCGTTGGCGCCTGTCAGCGTGGCCCTGGTACACGGTCGCTTGTAGCCGGCGGAGCGGGATGACGTCATGCTCCGGTTTCGCGACGGCGAGATTCAGGTGCTGGTCGCAACGACGGTCATCGAGGTGGGGATCGACGTCCCCAACGCGACGGTCATGCTCATCGAGCACCCGGAGCGGTTCGGCCTGGCGCAGCTGCACCAGCTGCGCGGGCGGATCGGGCGGGGAACCTGGGAAAGCCACTGCGTGCTGCTGGCGGACCAGCGCTCGCCGTCGCCGCGGCTGCGCAAGTTTGCCCGCACGACCGACGGCTTCAAGATCGCCGAGCTCGACTTGGAGGAACGCGGCATGGGCGAGCTGACCGGGGCCCGCCAGTCCGGGGGTGTGACCCTCCGGTACACAATACTGGACCGGGACCAGGAGCTGGTGGTGGCGGCGCGCCGGGCCGCCCAGACCGCCATCGAGCGGGATCCGACCCTGTCCGAGCCGCGCTATGAAGGACTGCGGCGGCGGATAGAACGGCGTTACGAACGGGGAATTGAGCTCTTCCGGGTGGGGTAGGGAGGGGGCCACCCTTTCGCAAAACTCCGTAGACCTTGGCATTTTCAGATGTCAAAACCGGGTCTCCCCGGCAGGATAATACCCTACACGATAACGTAAGTGGTTGTTATACAATGATTTGGAAGTTTGCGCCCTATCGGGCACAGGACTTGTACTTGGAGGGGTCAGAATTTCAGTGCCGGCGCTTGGCGCCGCTCAACCACCAGGGGGATGCATGAATCGCAAGGGTTTCACGCTGATCGAGCTTCTGATCGTGGTCGTCATCATCGGCATTCTTGCCGCTATCGCGATCCCGAAGTTCGCGAACACGAAGGAAAAGGCGTATCTGGCTACGATGAAGTCGGATCTTCGTAACCTGATCACTGCGGAAGAGGCGTATTTCGGCGACAACACCGCCTACACGACGGCCTTGCCGGCCGCGCAGTATGCGACGTCGACCGGCGTCACCGGCCCGACCATCACGGTTACCGGCAGCAACGTGACCGCGTATGTCGCGCACACCCAGACCACCCGCACCTGCGCGATCTACGTCGGGACCACGGCCCTGGCTCCTGCCACGAAGGAAGGCGAGCCGAAGTGCACCTGATGCACGCTTGAGCGGTACGCTGTACGCCGTCTTAGTGAGAAGTAAGACGTGAGAAGTAAGAAGGGGGTCCAGCAAACCGGACCCCCTTCTTCTTTTCCTTCTCACTTCTCACCTCTTACTTCTCACTTACCGCGTCGGCTTTCGCAGCCAGGATAAAGTCCCCTTCGGACAGTCCGTTGATGGAGTGGGTCCACATCGTCAGCGTCACCTTCCCCCATCCCAGCAGGATGTCGGGGTGATGGCCCTCGGCTTCTGCCACGGCGCCCACCTTGTTGG
>CAMDCH010000284.1:0-3512 GCA_945889655.1 bacterium HR33 | reverse complement strand
ATGCCGGTTCCAACCGTCGTAATCGCGTTGGGACTGACCTGGCTCGTAATGAGACTGCGAACCAGCGGGGCCAAAACGGCCTCGAAGCCGCGTTGGATGGGCTTGGGAATGACGGTCATTAATCTCCGGGAATTGGCGCTAAGAATAATCCCGGACTGGGGATGCGGCAATGCGACGGACGGTGCGCGGTGTTCGGTGCGCGGTGCGCGTCGTTACGGATAGACGAGGAACTCCTGCCTCTCAACCCGGAAGCGCTCAACACCTGATTTCCACGCCGACCAGATGCCGTCCGGAGGCGTACCAGCGTCGATGGAAGCCTTCAGCAGGTTCGACCCCGCCCGCTCCGCGAGGGATCGATCGTTGATCTTCAGCGAGTCGGGATGGGTCCGGCGGATCGCCGTCAGCAGGTGTACGGCCAGCCGGGTTGGATCGTAGACCGAGCGGTCAGTAACGGTGAAGCGGAGGGCCTCGATCTCCTTGTCGGCATACTTCGCATCGCCGGGGGCCCGCGGGGTGACGGTCGTATCCGCGATGGCCACGCCGGGGATGTCTCCGACTGCCATGCGGACCTGGGCCGCATCGAGCCAGGGCGCGCCGATCACCTGGAAGGCGATCGGCGTGCCCCGCCCCACCGAAAGGTTGGTCGACTCGAACAGCACGATCCCCGGATAGTGGGTGGCGCTCTCGAGGTCCGGCATGTTGGGCGAAGGCTTGATCCAGTGAAGGCCGGTGGCGTCAAACCACTGGGATCGCTGCCAGCCCGCCGCCGGGATGACGACGAGTGACGCCCCGATGCCGAGCCGCGCGTTGCCGAACCGGGCGAGCTCGCCGTGGGTGAGCCCATGCCGGAGCGGCACAGGGAGCATGCCGACGAACGAGGCAAAGGCGGTGTCCATCATGGGCCCCTGGACCAGGGCTCCGCCTATGGGGTCAGGCCGGTCCAGCACCAGCACGGTCTTACCTTCGGCTTTCGCGGACCGAAGGGCGAGGAGCGTGGTAGAGATGTAGGTATAGGTACGAGCGCCGATGTCCTGGAGGTCGATGAGCAACACATCGATCCGGTCGAGCATCTCCTTCGTGGGCGCCCGGACGGTGCCGTAGAGGCTGTAGATGGGAACACCCGTGGCGGAATCGACCGTGTTCCCGATATTCTCCCGATCGAGATTGCCGCGGAAACCGTGCTCGGGACTGAAGATTGCGGTGAGATTGAGACCAGCCCGGCGGACCAGGTCCACGTCGCTCGCCTGCGCGCGGTCGACCCCGGTCTGGTTGGTGAGGATGCCGAGGCGACGGCCGCGCACCAGGTGAATGGAGTCGCTGAGCAGGACCTCGATGCCGGGACGCACCTGCCCTGCCGCCGGCCGGGCAGGCGCGCACGCAGCCAGCGGCATCAGCCACAGCCACGTGAAGGAGTGTTTCAGCTGACGTCTCATCGCCTGCTTCTCCTGGCCCTGGTCCTGGGTTGTGCTCACTCGGCGCCTGCACCGCAGACTGCCGCGGCACCCGCACCCGCGGCACCCGAGCCGAAGCCCGTCACCACGCCGCCACCGTTCATTCCCGAGTCGCGGCCCGTTCTGCCCCGGGTAACACTCGCGGCGCCTCCTGCAAACGTAAACATCGATTCGCTGCTCGCCACGTTGACCCTCAAGGAGAAGGTGGGCCAACTCCTCATGCCGTGGCTGCTGGGGAACTACGCGGGCTACGACGCCGACGACTACGACGGCACGAAGATGTGGATGGACTCGCTCGGGGTGGGCGGAATCCTGATCTCTATCGGCTCTCCGCTCGATGTCGCCACCCGCCTCAACGCGCTGCAGCGCCGGGCAAAGCTGCCGCTGCTGGTGGGCGCCGACATGGAGTGGGGCACTGCCATGCGCCTCATGGGCGGGACCGCCTTCCCGATGGCGATGGGGATCGCGGCCACGGGCCGCGACGAGGACGCCTACGAGCTGGGCCGCGTGACCGCCATGGAGGCCCGCGCGGTAGGGATTCACCTCACCTTCTCGCCGGTGCTCGACGTCAACAACAACCCGCAGAACCCGATCATCAATACGCGATCGTTTGGCGAAGATCCGCGCGCGGTAGCGCGCCTGGCGAGCGCGTATGTGCATGGCGCGCAGGAGCACGGGCTCTTTGCCACGGGCAAGCACTTCCCCGGTCACGGCGACACCCAGACCGACACCCACATCGACGTCCCGGTCATACCCGCGTGCTGGAGCCGCCTGGACACGCTTGAGCTGATTCCGTTCCGCGCGGCGGTGAGCGCGGGGGTGACGGTCATGATGACCGCTCACGTCGCCCTGCCCTGCCTCACGCCCGGTGACACGACGCCCGCCACGCTCTCGCCGTTCGTCATGACCGGCGTCTTGCGCGACTCCCTCCGTTTCACCGGCATGGTCGTCACGGATGCGTTGAGCATGGGAGCGATCCAGCGGAAGTACGGCCCTGGTGAGGCTGCGGTGCGTGCCTTCCTCGGCGGCAGCGATCTCCTGCTCGATCCGGTGGACGTGCCGGGCACGTCTCGCGCGATGGTTGCTGCAGTCGAATCGGGCCGGATTTCCCGCGAGCGGCTGGATGCGGCGGTGCGGCGGGTGCTCGACCTGAAGAAACGAGCCGGACTCTTCGAACAGCGTACTGTGCCGCTCGACAGCGTGCCCGTGACCGTCGGGAAACGTGAATTCCAGGGAATAGCCGACAACGTGGCGGCGCGGTCCGTCACGCTCGTCCAGAAGGGCGCCTTCGACACCTTCCGGGCGAACCGGTCGCGCACGGCGGTCATTCTCTACGCGGAAGAGACCAACCTGACGATCGGCAACACGCTGATGAGGGAAATGCGCGCGGGCGGCGACACGGTCACACCGTTCCGCCTGTTCCCGGCATCCGGCGCGCTCTCCTACGACTCGGCACGGGCGATCATCGGTCGCAATCCACGCACGGTGTTCGCAATCAGCGTGCGCTTCATCGCGGGTCGGGGCCACGTCTCGATGCCCGACTCGCTCGCGAAGCTGGTGCTGGCCACCGAAAAACAGAAACCCACGCTGCTCGCGTCGTTCGGGAGCCCCTACCTGCTTTCACAGCTCCCGGGGTATTCCAGCTCCTACCTGCTGGCGTGGAGTGACGCGATTTCGACGGAGAAGGCGGTGGGCAAGGCCATTGCGCAGCGAGCGGCGATTGGCGGGAAGCTCCCCATCACGCTGACGCCGCAGTATCCGCGCGGCTGGGGCGTAACGGTCAGTCGTTAGACGGGTAGATGGCGTCGATGTCGACGCCCCGCGGGGAGGGAGGCGCAACGTCATCTTCTTCCCCGCACGCCAGGTAGGTGCGCCGAGCGACGTCGAGACAATGGCGTGTCACCTTCCACCGCGATGAGCCTTCGAACACCGCGATCGTCTTCCAGTCATCCGTCATCGTGATGTCTACCTCGTTGCTTCCCGGTTCGGCGACGCCGACGTGGCTGAAGGCCGGCGTGATCGCGCCCGTGGCGACATCCAGGTAGAAGACGTCCACGCCCA
>CAMDCH010000283.1:0-3520 GCA_945889655.1 bacterium HR33 | reverse complement strand
CGCTCCCGAAACGCCCGAGCAGCGGCCCTGCCAGCAGCACGGAGGCCCGGATCTTGGAGACCAGGGCGGAGTTCAGCTGTTTGGGCTTCACCACTGAAGGGTCGATCCGGAGAGTGTGTTCGCCGGTCCACTCGATGGTGGCGCCCAGGTCAGCCATGAGCTCCAGCAACGCCTCGACATCCCGGATTCGCGGAACATTGCGGACTTCCGATGGCTCTGGTGAGAGGAGCGTGGCACAGATCATCGGGAGCGCGGCATTCTTGTTGCCCGCAGGTTTGATGCGCCCCTTGAGCGGGACGCCACCGGTGATGCGAAAGCGTGCGGTCATGCCCGGACCATACGCACGCGGCGTGCCGCGTCAAGGCACTAGATTTAGCGAGCGAAAGGGACCTGATGCCATGGACTGATGTGGTTACCGCGATCTCGACCGCCTTCATCGCCATCCTGCTGGCGCTGCCGGCCGTCGCGTCGTTCTTGCTGTTTCGCGAACTCCGGCGGGCAGTAACCGCGCTGGAACGGTTCGGCGATACTCTCCAGAAGGAGATCGTGCCGGCGATTCAGTCGGCCAGGGGGGTGGTCGAACAGGCCACCCAGTTGGCCACCACCGTGAAGGGGGAGGTCGAGGCCGTGGTGGAGACATCGAAGGACCTTCGCGGGAGGGTGCAGAAGGCGGCGAGCTCTGCGGAGGTGCGGCTGTCGGACCTGGAAACCCTGCTGGACGTTGTGTACGAGGAGGTGGAGGAAACGGCGCTCGACGTTGCCGCCGCCCTCCGGACCACCCGCCGGGGCGCGGGGCTCCTTGCCGGCCTGAAGAAGACGCTGCTCAGGAAGCGCCGCTGACTCTCTCACCAGCAGGCCGAGTCCTGCTCGGAACCGTGCTGGCGGTTGTGGCGATCGCGGTGCTGCCCGAACAAGCCTTTGCCTGGTCACCCGCCACCCACATCTACCTTGGGGAGTCGGTCCTGGGGAACCTGGCGCGGCTCCCTGCCCCGATCGCCGACCTGCTTCGGATCTATCCGTACGATTTCCTGTACGGCAGCATCGCGGCTGATACCTCGATGGCGAAGAAGTACGCGCCGGTGGGCCGTCACTGTCATTCGTGGCATGTGGGCCAGGAGATCTTCGACCTGGCCGACACCGAGGCGCTGCGGTCGTTCGGCCTCGGGTACCTGTCCCACCTCGCCGCCGACGCGGTGGCCCACAACTTCTTCGTTCCCCGCCAGCTTGTCGTCACCAGCACGGCCATTGGTCTCGGGCACTCCTACTGGGAAAGCCGCTTCGAGACTCATCTTGGCGAGCGGTACGCGCGGACCGCGATGGACATCATCCGCCTGGACCACTCCGCCAACGACACCCATCTCGACCGCATCATTTCGCCGACCATCTTCTCGGTGCGCACGAACCGGCGGCTATTCCGTGGCATGGTGGGGGTGACCGAATCCCAGAGCTGGCAGCGGGCGTTCCGGATCGTGGCGCAGAACAGCCGGTGGGACCTGGCAGACCAGGAGGTGGAGCGCCACATGGCTACATCGTTCCACGTGGTCATGGAGATGCTGGGGGCGCCGGGCGGAATCGCCCGGCGACTGGATCCGAGCGGCGAGGCGTCGCTTTCCCTGGCCAAGCGGCTGCGGCGTGATTTCGTGCGGAACTGGCGGGGGGCCGAGGTGAGCCTGGCTTCGGTGGCCGACGAGCATTTCGGGCTGCCGTCGTACAACCTGGCGTTCTGGGAATCGTCTGAAACGACGCGGCCGTGGAACCGTTTGCGACCGCCAGAGGCGACGGAAGGCGCCGCCTAGCCTCTCAGGCGGAGAGCCTGTCCCGCAGCACCGGCTGGACCCGCTTGGGATCAGCCCGCCCGCCCGACTCCTTCATGATCTGTCCCATGAAAAAGCCCATCAGCTTCGCTTCCCCCCTGCGATAGCGGTCGATTTCGTCCGGGTGGGCCACGAGTACCGCGTCCACCCACCCAGTGATCTGGTCGGCGTCGCCGACCTGGACGAGTCCCAGCCGCTGCGCGACCTCCGAAGGCGCGCCATCGCGTTCGGCGAGCTCCGCGAAGACGCGTTTTGCCGCCTGCAAACTCACTGTGCCCGCTTCCACCAGGCGTGCCAGCTCGGCCACCCGTCCCGCCGTGACCCGCAGCGTGCCGCCGTGGTCCTTGGCGTCCGCGAGTACTGACCCCATGACCCAATTGGCGGCGGTCTTTCCCTCCGTGCCCGAGCTGACCACGGCCTCGTAATAGTCCCCGACCGCGCGCGTGTCGGAGAGCACGGCCGCGTCGTACTCGGAAATTCCGTAGGAGCTGACGAACCGGCCGCGGCGGTCGGCGGGCAGCTCCGGCAGTGCCTTTTTCTCGGCGGACACATCGATCCCGGCCGCACGCAGCGAGAGCGGCGGGATGTCGGCGTCGGGGAAATACCGGTAGTCCTGGCTCTCTTCCTTGGTCCGCATCGCGCGGAGCTCGCCGGTGGCCGCGGAGAACGTGGTGAGCTCGACTTTTCCGCCCGCTTCCAGCGTGGCGACCTGCCGGTCGCGGAGGAGGACCAGCGCCCGCTCCACCGCGGCGAACGAATTCATGTTCTTCACTTCCTGCTTGGTGCCGAGGGGCGCGCCGGGACGGCGCACGGAGAGATTCCCGTCCACCCGCAGGCTTCCTTCCTCCATGTTGCAGTCGGACACCTCGACGTACTCGAGCACCTGCTTGAGCGCGAGCAGGTAGGACCGGGCCTCGGCGGGTGAGCGGAGGTCAGGCTCCGAGACAATCTCCGCCAGCGGCACGCCGGAACGATTGAAGTCCACCGCCGTCATTCCCGGCACGCGGTCGTGAAAGGACTTCCCCGCGTCCTCCTCGAGGTGGAGCCGCGTGATCCCGATGGAAACCGGGCCGCGGTCCGGGGAGAGGATATCGAGGTGTCCGCCGAGCGCGATGGGACGGTCGAACTGCGAGATCTGGTAGCCCTTGGGCAGGTCCGGGTAGAAGTAGTTCTTCCGTGCGAAGACGCTCACGTCATGGTCAACCGGAAAGCCCAGGGCCAGTGAGGCGCGGAGCGCGAGACGCACTGCTTCGCGGTTGAGCACGGGAAGCGCGCCGGGCAGGCCCACGCACACCGGGCAGACGTTGGTGTTCGACGGGTTGCCGAAGTTCGTGGAGCAGGCGCAGAAGATCTTGGTGGCCGTGCTCAGCTGCACATGCACTTCGAGCCCGATGACGGTTTCCCAGGTCATCGTACTTCCCCGGTGGCGTCCACCCGGCGCTCGAGGTGCTTCGCAGCCTCGATCATCCGCGCCTCCTCGAAATGCGGCGCGATGAGCTGCCCGCCGATGGGCAATCCTTCCGTTCGCCCGATCGGCAGCGACATCGCGGGGAGCCAGGCGAGGTTTGCGGTACAGACGAAGATGTCCGCGAGATACATCGAGACCGGATCGTCGGTCTTCTCGCCTGCCTTGAAGGCGGGCCCGGGTGTCGTCGGGGTGAAGAGCAGGTCCACCCCGGCGGGGTTGCCGGGGCCGCGAAAAATGC
>CAMDCH010000282.1:0-3524 GCA_945889655.1 bacterium HR33 | reverse complement strand
ATACGCCCGCCATGGGATCGTGCAGGTGGCGCCGGTGGCGACTTCCCGCGAGGTCACCGCCACCGGCGAGCGGGCCTACGGGCTGGTCCCGAGTGATTCGACTGAAGGCGCCTTTATCGGCGCCTTCATCGATACGGTTCTCCACGCGCGGAAGGCCGCGCTGCTGTACCACCAGGACGAGTTCGGCCTCGGCATCCGCGACGGCGTGGTGGCGGAGCTGAGCCGCCGCGGGACGAAAGTGGTCGACGAGCGGTACTTCGCGCCGGAGGGGGCGCCGGGGCCGAAGGTGGACGTCGGTGTGCTGCTCGACGCCGCGTTGCGGGCCAGGCCGGACGTCATCGTGTTGGGAGCCCGCATCGAGGAGACGCGGAAGGTGGCGGCCCACCTGCGGAAGATTGGCCGGTCGATCCCGGTGGTGTGCAGCGACGGCAGCTACATTCTTCCACCGGGTCGCGAAGGCCGGCGGATGACGGATCTCGAGAACTTCTACATCGTCCGGTTCTGGAATCCGGAGCGCGACAGCGCGAGTGTGGCTTTCGTGCAGGAGTTTCGCGAACGGTTCGGGTATGCACCGGATCAATCCGAGGCACTGACTTACGATGCCGTCATGCTGCTGGGCGCAGCGGTACGCGAAGGGGCGCGCACATCCGATGACTTCACGCGCATTCTCAACGAATTCGGCAGCGCGCGGACGGGCCCCCGGGGCCTGGCCGCGTCCGTCTATGCGTTCCACGCCCGCCGGCCGCGCGTGACCGCCATCGAAATGGGCGTTGTCAGGGGTGGGGAGCTGCGGTCGCTCCCGTTGGGTGGAGGTCGCCGGTGAAGCTGCCGCTCCGTGCGCGCTTCTCGATTTATGGCCTCGCCTGCGCGGGCTATCTCGCCGGCCTGGTGGGTACCGTGGCCTTCGTGGGACTGCCCGCGCTCTGGCGCGTGGACCGCTCGCTGGCGCCGATCCAGTCCGTGTTCGCGGCCATCGCCGAGCGACAGAACCGCGTGGTCCGTAACATCGAGATGCTCGACCGCCTGAGCCAGTTGCCGGCGCCCCCACAGCAGCACGAAGGGGTGGCGCTCCAGAAGCCCAGAGACACTAAGGTGCCCGGTTCGCTGCTCTCGCTCTACGGCTCGATCCTCGACTCCGCGGCCGCGCGGAGATTGGCCGTGGCCGAGGATGAGCTGGGCGCGATCGAGTCGGCGTTCGGTGAGGCAGTCGCTCTCTACCAGATTGGCGAACGGACCGGGTTGACGCGCAAGATCGCCGAGTTGCGCGCGGCGGAGGGTCGCTCCCGGCAGTACTACAACGAAGTCATGTCGCTGGCGCTCAGCTCGGGGCTCACCGCCCGCGCGGCCTTCCAGAAATCGGTCGGCATGCTGGCCTGGCTGGGCGCGCTGTGGCTGCTGATCGGCGTCGGGCTGGTCCTGGCCATCGCATGGGACGCGAACCGCCACGTCTGGCTCCCCATCCGGGCGCTCGACCAGCGGGTGCGCGAGATCGCGCAGGGAGACTGGTCCCATCCGGTGGCCATCGAGCCCGGTGACGAGCTCGGCGAGCTCGCCACGCAGTTCAACAACCTCACCGAGACGCTCCAGCGGCGGGCGGGGCAGCATGCACAGCTTGCCACGGCCGGCGAGCTGCTGGCCGGGGTGGCGCACGAGCTGAACAACCCGCTCCAGGCCATCAGGGGCACCGCGGAGCTGAAGGCCGCCGGCGAGAGCGGCAGGGGCGACTGGGCCATGGTGCTCGCGCAGGCGGAACGCGCGTCCAAGCTGGCGCGCGACCTCGTCCAGTTCGTGCGGCCGGCGGCCCGCGACGAGAGTCTCGTCTCGATCAACGACGTGGTGCGGACCGGGGTCAATCTCATCGAGTTCCAGTACCGCGCCGACGGTGTCGGGCTGGAGCTGGATCTCGCGCCCGGGCTGCCTTCCGTCCGTGCCGATCGGCACGAGCTCGCCCAGGTCATCGTGAACCTGCTGGGCAATGCCCACGCGGTGCTCACGCGTTCGTCGGGCCCGCGTCGCGTGTTCGTCCGCACGTGGACTGACGACAGCCGGGTCTGCTGCACGGTGCGCGACACGGGCCCGGGGATTCCGGAGGGGATACATGAGCGGGTGTTCAGTCCGTTTTTCAGCACCAAGGCCAGCGGCGTGGGCCTTGGTTTCACCGTTTCGCGGAACATCCTGCGCACTGCTGGAGGCGAGCTGAGGCTGGACCAGGGGGGGCCAGGCGCGTCTTTCACGCTCTGGCTGCCGGGGGATGCGGCGGCGCCGGCCACCCCGCGCGATTCGCATCCCAAGGCGGTTCGCCCCGCGTCGCGCGTCAGTCCGCTCCATGGCGCTACCGTCCTGGTAGCGGATGATGAGGATGCGATCCGGGGCGTACTGGAGCGGTTCTTCACCCGCGATGGCGCCACCGTGATCATGGCGAACGGCGGGAAGCCGGCGCTCGAGGCGCTGCGCACCCGCACGGTGGACGTCGCCGTGCTCGATGTGCGGATGCCGGACATGGATGGCGCTGCGGTCTACCGCACGATCAAGGCGGAGCGCCCGGAGCTGGCGGCGAAGGTCATCTTCCTGTCAGGTGACGTGACGAGCGTGACGGAGGAGCTGGATGTCCCGAAGGAGCGCGTGCTGGTGAAACCGGTGGAGCTAGCCGACCTCAAGCGCGCCGTCCTCCAGATCGCCCAGGCGGGCGGGCAGGGATCGGGCGCCAGCGCGGCCTGAGCCCGCTAATCCTTGATCGCGGCCTGCAATCCCTTCTTCGTCTCGGCGAGCGCGGCATCGAGATCGCGCCGCTCATTTCCGAACCCGACGCGCAGGTAACCTGACGGCAGCCCGAAGTGCTCACCGGGAACCAGCAGTACGTCGTGGCGCGCGCGAATCTGCTCTACCAGGTCCAGGGTCTTCGGGCCGTGGCGGTACCGCACGCAACAGATGGCGCCTGCCTCGCTAGGCACCCACTGGAAGAAATCCCCGAACGTTTTCAGCCATGCCTCGATCACCGGGTAGTTGGCGTTGAGGATGCCGCGGGTGCGCTCGAGGATCTTCGGTCGCGTGGCAAGCGCGCAGCGAGCGAGGTAATCCGACACCGGGCTCGGCCCGATCACCGTGTAGTCCTGGTGGGCCCAGAGGTCGCCGATCAGCTCCTTCGGCGCCACCAGCCAACCGATGCGCAGACCGGGTAGACCGTAAGCTTTAGAAAGGCCGTTCACTACGACCAGCCGGTCGTAGCTCCCCCAGAACGATTTCGTCGTGACGCCGTTGCGCTCGGCGCCCTGGTAGACCTCGTCACAGAGGAGCCAGGCCCCTGCCGCCTTCGTGCGCGCCAGGATCTCCGCGCGCGCGGTTTCCGAAAGGACGTGCCCGGTCGGGTTGCCGGGATTGGTCACGACCACCAGCCGAGTGCCCGGCGTGATCGCGCGCGCGATGTCGTCGAGCGCCGGCTCCCAGCCGCGGTCGATATCGCACCAGACGGGCTCCACGTTGGCGCCGAAGTTTTTGGAGAGACCCCACGTTTGCCAGTACGTGGG
>CAMDCH010000281.1:0-3529 GCA_945889655.1 bacterium HR33 | reverse complement strand
GCCTCGGCCGCGCGGTCAGCGGCCTCGCCCATCGCGAGGATGAGCCGGTCGACGCGTTCCTGCGTCGCGGTGGCCCATGCCTGCTGGGCGGCGCGCGCGCGGGTTACGAGGTCGCGGGCTTCCTGGGTGGATTCAAGGTCACGGTCCATGCCGGAACCCCGGGTGGACTACAGCAGGCCGATCTGACGAAAACCGGCGAGAAGCTCGTCCCGACCGGCCTTGGCCAGATTGCGGCCCTTCAAGGGGAACTTGGGTACCCGGCGGGCAGCGCGCCGCAGCTCGACGACCTTGAGGGTGCTGAGGCGCGACGTATCGAGCGGGGCGCTCGAATCGGAGTCCGCGGGCCCGGCTTCCACATCGTCCAGAAGCGAATCCAGCTGGTCATCGGGCTGCGGGATCACGTGGACCGACACCAGCTGTCCCACGCGCTCAGCCGCGGCGGCGCCCGAGTCCACGGCGGCTTTCACCGCCGCAGTATCGCCGCGGAACGCCACGGTCACGAGACCTGCGTCGGCGTATTCCCGGCCAACGAGCCTGACATCGGCCGCCTTCATGCCGGCGTCGGCCGCCTCGATAGCGCCGATGAGGCCGCGCGTCTCGATCAGTCCGAGGGCCTGGCCTGGACCGGCCACCGGTTAGCTCTCGTCAGCGCGCTGCGGGAGAATCGACTCCACGTCCTGGTGCGGTCTCGGAATGACGTGAACCGACACGAGCTCGCCCACGCGTTCCGCGGCAGCAGCTCCAGCATCGGTGGCTGCCTTCACGGCACCCACGTCCCCGCGCACCATGACGGTGACATAGCCACCGCCAACTTTTTCCTTGCCGATCAGCCGTACATGCGCAGCCTTCACCATGGCATCGGCGGCCTCGATGGCACCCACCAATCCCTTGGTTTCGATAAGGCCCAGCGCGTTGTTGGCCATTGCCTTTCCTTCCATCAGACTAGTCCTCCGTTGGGAGCACGCCGACGGTGCTAACGTGGGCCAAAATGCGTGCTCCCGCGCCAAAAGTCAATCAGGACAGGAGCTTGCGAGCCGTGCTCCCGGCCCCCTATGTTGGGCGCCATGGGTCCCGAAGCGGCCATAATCGTCTCTGACGCCCATTTGGGGCCGGCTGCCGGTGATGCCGGCCCGGCCTTCGTTGAATTCCTCAAGACAGTGCCATCCCTGGGTCGTCACCTCGTCATCAACGGTGATCTCTTCGATTTCTGGTTCGAATACCAGCGGGTCATTCCCCGGGACGCCTTCCCCATCCTCACCGCCCTGTCAGCGCTGAGGGCTTCCGGTGTCGAGCTGACGGTGACGGGAGGCAACCACGATCGCTGGGGTGGCGATTTCTGGCGCCGCGAGATGGAGGCACGGTTCTATCCCGACCCGGTGGAGGTGGACCTGCTTGGCTTCCGGGTGTTCCTGGCCCACGGGGATGGCCTGGCCGAGTCCCGTCGTGCCAGCCGCATCATGCACCACGTCACCCGCATGCCGTTGACGGTCGCGCTATTCCGCTGGGTGCATCCGGATATCGGCTACTGGCTGGCGGACCGCATGTCCGGCTCCCTGGCTGAGCAGACCAAGGATGTCGCCTCGATTGCGAAGGCTGCCGAGGTGCAGCGGGACTACGCGATGAGCGTGCTCGCGGGGAGAAAGGACCTGGACCTGGTGGTCCTCAGCCATACCCACCGGGCGGCGTTACAGACCGCGGGGGAACGGCGGTGGTATCTGAATCCTGGAGCCTGGATTGACGGACGAGGCTACGCGATACTGACCCGTGCGGGCCCGGAGCTGCGGACCTTCAAAAGCTGATTCGGGCGCCCAAGCCGATGCCATGCGGCAGGCGTCTTACCTCGGCGGCTGCCGGGAAATCCCATAACTGGGCGGCTACGAAGGCCTCGGCGCCAGCGAAGAGGTGATTGAAGACAAGCAGCACCACCCAGTCCTGTACCTCCTGTTTTTTCGCGGCCACAACCGCGGTGTCTCTCCCGATCTCCCGGTACAGCTTGAGCTGATGGGCCGCCTTGAGACTCATCGCCAGCGTAACGCCCTCCCAGAATACGAACACCGCTCCAGTCACCCGCCGGTTGAGAACCGCCTGTCCCCATCCGGGGAGCAGCATCGAGCGCCCAAACGCGGCGAGGGGCGGCGTGGGAGGATCGAACCGGAATGCCGGGACCTTCACGGTGTCCGCCTGCGAGGTGTCCTGGCCGGGCAGCTGGGTTGGCAGCGGGATCTGGGCGGAAGCAGGCCCCGCGGCGCAGACCAGCGCGATTACTGCCCACAGGATGGCGGGAGCGTGTGGGAATCGAACCCACCGGAGCCACCACTGGCGTCTCCCAGCGGTTTTGAAGACCGTGCAGACCACCAGGCCCGATCCGCCCCCCCGAGACATCATTTCTTCAGCGCGACTGCTTCGATTTCGACCCGCGCGTTCTTCGGCAGCCCGGCCACGGCGACTGTCGAGCGCGCGGGCCTGTGGGGCGCGAAGTGCCGCTCGTAAACGGCGTTCATGGCCGCGAAATCCGCCATGTCCGCGAGGAACACGGTGGTCTTCAGCACGTTCTGGAGGCTCGACCCTGCCGCCTCGAGCACGGCAGCAAGATTCTTCAGGACGCGCTCGGTTTGTTCGGTGATGCCGCCCGCGACGAGCTCGGTAGTGGCCGGGTCCAGGCCCACCTGCCCCGCCGTGAACACGTGGCTGCCGGCAACGATGGCCTGGCTGTAGGGACCGATGGCGCGTGGCGCCTTGTCCGTGGCAACGACGTTCATGCCTTCGTTCTCCGCTAGAGTGAAAGTGTCGAGCGGACGCGCGTCCCGAAGCACCGCGCCGCGTTCTCATTCGTCAGTCGGGCGATCTCGTCCAGCGTGGTGCCCCGCAGCTCGGCTACGCGGACGGCCACGTCCCGTACGAACCCGGGCTCATTCCGCTTCCCGCGGTGCGGTACCGGCGCCAGGTACGGCGCATCGGTCTCGACCATGAGCCGGTCCGCCGGGCAGGTGACCACCACGTCGGTCATCCCCCAGTTCTTGAATGTGACCATGCCGCTGAACGAGAAGTAGGCCCCGACGTCGAGCCCTGCCTGGAAGAGGGCCGGACCTCCACTGAAGGAGTGCAGCACGACCGGCGTGCCTGCGTCGCGGATCATGGCCGCGATGTCCGCATCGGCCTCGCGGGCATGTACCACGACGGGCCGGCCGCGCCGGCCGGCCAGGTCGATGTGCTCGCGGAAAGCGCGCCGCTGTGCGTCCGCGGGAGAGTGGTTGTAGTGGAAATCCAGGCCGGTTTCACCCGCCCCGACCACGACGGGATCCTGGAGGAGCGTGTCTACCCTCGCAGCGATCTCGTCATTCCAGGAGGAGGCTTCGTGGGGGTGGACGCCGGCGGTGGCGGACAGGCCCGTTGCGCGGGCCAGCTCGACGGCCCGCTCCGTCACGGATCCAGATTCGGCGACGATGATGATGTGGCCAACCCCGCGTTCCCGCGCCCGTTGAATGACCTCGGCGCGGTCGGGGTCGAACTTCGGGTCACCCAGGTGACA
>CAMDCH010000280.1:0-3553 GCA_945889655.1 bacterium HR33 | reverse complement strand
CGCGAAGACCCGCTCACCGGCGGTCTTGTCGCTCCTGCCGCTCACCAGCTCGGAGACGCCCCAGAGGGCGAGCGCCACCACGAGCACAATGGCGATGACCTTGAGCTGTTTGGGCGTCATCTCAGGCCGTCCCTTCCGCGGCTACCCGGTCGGCTCGCGTGTACGGCAGCCGCTGGAGGCGCCGCCGCTGCATCAGCCGGAGCGCCATCAGGATCACCAGCAGAGCGGGCACGCCGATGAGGTTTGCGTACTTCACCGTGTCGGCCATGCCTGCGCTGCTGAAGAGCAGCTTCGGCGGGCTCCGGTCCTTGGCGCGGATACTAATGAACGCCTCGTCCTGTGCCAGCCAGTCCACCGCATTGAGCAGGAACTGCATGTTCTCCGGGACCGGGAAGTTGTCGGTCGCGAAGTCCGTGCTGGAAACCAGGATCAGCCGGCCCTTCGGGCCGGGCACCGTGCTGTCACCAGCGGCCGGGTTCATCTGCACACCGAGGAGCCGCGTGGCCAAGTTCGTGCTGGGCCACTGGCGCGTGGGATAAATCAGGACCCGGAATCCCTCGACGCCGGTCTGCCGGGTGGTAACAAACAGTGGCGTCATGGTATTCCGGCGCACGCCGCTGGTGTCGATGCTGGAGGACCACGGCAGGAGTACGCCGTCGAGGTCCTTGTTCACGATGGTCGCCTTGGTGCTGAGCGCGCGGGGCAGCAGCGGGTAGCGCTGGTAGACACGCCCGAGCTGCGTATTCATCGGGATGGGCTGGTTGGATGCGAGGTCCATGACCATGTCGGGATTGACCGCGAGACCGTACGCCTGGAGCACGGGATTCCAGCTCACGGTGAGCGGCTGGGCAAACTGGCTCTGTTGCGACATGCCCATGCCCGACGTGAACACGAGGGCCGCGCCACCGGTGTTCAGGTAGGTGAGCACCTTCTGGTTGATAGTGTCATTGGGAACGTCGGGCGTCCCGCCGAGGATGAGCACTCTCGTGCCCTTGGCGGGAATGGAATCAGGGGCCAGCGATGTGACGTGCCGGACTTCGAAGTTGCGCTCGAGGTTGTCGAGCAGGCGGTTGTAGTGCCGGCCCTGCGACTGGTCACGCTCGGACGTCATGAGCGTCACGATCGGCTTGGTGGTGCGCGAGATCTGGCGGATGAAGCCCGAGAGCGTGTACTCCAGGTCTTCCGTGCGGCCGACGATCGGGATCACCTGCTTCTGGTTCGCGTACTGCACGGCGATCCCGAGGTACCCCTCCTTCACCGCCAGCTCGTTGCGGCCGACGACGTTGAACTGGACGGGGCCGATGCCGAACTGTCCCGCTTCCGACTTGGCGGCGGTATCAGAGGCCGGGTCCTTGATGACGAGGCGGACCTTGCCGGCACCCGCGGAGCGGTAGTCGCGCAGCAGGTCGTCGACGTCGCGCTTGAGCAGCGCGATCGGCGGCGGCACCTCGGCCGAGGCGAAGAGCTTGATGGTCACGACGTCCGGGAGACTCCGCAGCAGGTCGCGGGTGGCCCCGGACAGTGTGTAGGTCTTGTTGGGCGTGAGGTCGAGCCGGCCACCAATGTGGCGGCCGAAGAGATTGGTGACGATCGCGACGGCGGTCAGCAGGAGCACGCCCAGGCGCAGGCGGCGCACCGTTTGACCCTTGGGCGCGAGCTTCCGCGTCATCATGCCCTGGTAGGCGAAGAACAGGAACACGGCCGCGAGCGACACGAAATAGACGATGTCGCGCAGGTCGATTACGCCGCGGGCGATGTTCGCGAAGTGCGGCAGGATGCTGAGCGACGCGGCGTAGTTGCCAAGCTCGGGAGGCAGCCCGGTGAGCAGGTTGTCGAGCCCCAGGAGGATCAAGAGAAAGAGCACCGCCACGCCCACCATGGCCGCGGTGATCTGGTTTTTCGAAATGCTGGAGCTCCAGAGACCGACGCCCGCCATGCCGAGCGCGAGGAAAGCCGCGCCCACGTACTGGGCGAAGACCACGCCCGCCTGCAGGTCAGCCCCGAAGGAGAGTCCAATCGCTGCCGGGATCGAGAGCGCGAGGCCGAGCCAGATGAAGAGCACCTGGCCGAGGAACTTCCCCGCCAGCAGCTCCGCCTCGGTCACCGGCTGGGCGAGCACTACCTCGAGCGTGCCGGTCCGCGTGTCTTCCGCGATCGCGCGCATGGTGACCAGCGGCACAAAGAACAGGTAGATCCACGGGAGCAGGTCCATCATGGGCCGCATCGTGGCGACTTGCATGATGTAGGTCTGCCGGAAGAAGAAGAAATTGCTGACGGCGATGAACACGCCGAGCAGGATGTAGCCGGTCGGGTGATCGAAGAGCGCCCGGAGCTCGCGGCGCGCTATGGTGGCGATCGTTTTCACTGGGCGGCCTCCGCGACCGTCGGGTCGGCCTGGCCGGTAAGCTGTCGGAAGAGGTCTTCCACGCTGCCCGGTTCCTGGTGCAGCTCGTAGAGCACCCAGCCCTTCTGCGCGGCCAGCCGGAAGATGTCGGGCCGGAGGTCGCGGGCCGATTCAGCCGAGACCGTGTAGCGAACCCGCCCCTGCGCCTTGTCCTCGGCTTTCACCTGCCGCACGCCGGACAGACCCTTCAATCCTTCGAGCGTGCCGGCGCCTTCCACTTCCACGGTGATCTGCGCCATCCCTTCGGCGCGGGCCAGCAGCTGCTCGACCGGCCCATCAGCCGCGATCCGTCCCTTGTGGATGATCAGCAGGCGCGAGCAGGTGGCGGCGACTTCGGGGAGCACGTGCGTCGACAGCATGACGGTGCGGTCGCGGCCGAGGTGGCTGATGAGGTGCCGGATCTCGATGCGCTGGTTCGGGTCGAGACCCTCGGTGGGCTCGTCCAGCACCAGGAGGTCGGGGCGGTGGAGGATGGCCTGGGCCAGCCCGGTGCGCTGCCGGTACCCCTTGGACAGTTCGCCGATGGGCCGGTAGTACACGCCCTCGATCCCGGTGGCGCCCACGGCATCATCGAGCGCCGTGCGACGCTCCGCCCCGTAGATGTCCCGCAGCCGGGCAACGAAGTCGAGATACTCCGACACGAGCATGTCGCCGTAGAGCGGGTTGTTCTCGGGCAGGTACCCTATGCGGCGCTTGGCCTCGCGGCCCGCGGTCGCGAGCGGCTGGCCATCGAAGAGAATGTCACCCTGGTCCGGCTCATAGTACTGGGTGATCATGCGCATGGTCGTGGACTTGCCCGCGCCGTTCGGGCCGAGGAATCCGACGACCTGCCCGCGATCGACCGTGAAGCTGACTCGGTCAACGGCCGGCACCTCGCCGAACCGTTTGGAAACGTTCTGCAAAGTGAGTAATGACATAGACGTGGGTTTGAGAGAGCCTCTGTTACACCTGACGGTCCGGCGGGGATTCTAACGAGGGCTGGCGAGGGGGTACAGGGCAGGTTACTTTACTATACAAAGTCCTTTGCTGGCGTCGCTGGACGCCGGGAGATGAACCGTGACGTCACCCGCACAGGAAGAGCGCAAGCAGGCCCAGGAGGCGCTGGCCTACATCCGCCAGACCATGGAAAACGCGTCGTCGTTCACCGCG
>CAMDCH010000279.1:0-3563 GCA_945889655.1 bacterium HR33 | reverse complement strand
CACCACGGTGAGGCCCAGGTCCCGCCCCAGCGCGTAGACGGGATCTTCGACCCGCTCCTCGGTCTCGAATGATTCGAGCCGGAAGCTCTCGAGCAGGTGACGGGCGTTCTGGTCCGCCAGCTCCACCAGCCGGCTGTTGATGCCTCGCTGCGGCACGATCCACGAACTCTCCGGCGACAGCAACGCGATCGATTCGATGTCGCTGGGGGTGAACGGAAGGATCACGCGCCCGGCTCGCCCCGTCTTCGGCAGGTAATGCTGGACGAGGAAAGCGCCCAGGATGGCCTCATCCGGTTCCTCCGCGAGATTCTCGAGGAACCGTTGCTCGCGGGACACGACCCGCCCCTCCCGCACCACCAGCCTGACGCCGACCGCATCGTCGCCGTCGCGCGCGTAGCCGATGGCATCCGCATCGCCCCCGCCTACCAGCTCGACGGTCTGCGGTCGCTCGAGCTGGTCGAGCCAGCGGATTGAATTGCGAATGTCAGCGGCACGTTCATAGTCCAGCCGGGCGGAGGATTCCTCCATGCGCTGCCGGAGGCGCCCCCGCACGTCCACGGTCCGGCCCTCGAGAAACGCGAGGACATCCTCGATCATCGCGCGGTATTCGGCCTGCCCCTGGAGTCCCACGCAGGGGGCCAGGCAGCGGTGAATGTGGTATTCCAGGCAGGGACGGTCAGGCGTATCTACGGGGAGATCGTACGCGCAGGTGCGCACAGTGAAGAGCCGCCGGATGATGCCCAGCGTTCGGCGGAGATTGCCGACGTCGGTATACGGGCCGAAGTACCGCGCGCGGGGGATGTCCGGGCGGCGGACGACCAGCACGCGGGGGAACGGCTCCCCCATCGTGACCACGATCGACGGATAGCTCTTGTCGTCGCGCAGCGCGACGTTGAACCGGGGGCGGTGCTCCTTGATGAGGTTGTTCTCGAGCAGGAGCGCCTGCGGCTCATTCGGGACAACGATGGTCTCGAGATCCGCGATCAGCCGCAGCAGGAGGCGGTTCTTGGGACTGTCGGTGAAGTCGGCCGCGAAGTAGTTCCGCACGCGCTGCTTCAGCCGCTTGGCCTTCCCGACGTACAGCACGTTGCCCTCTGCGTCCTTCCAGAGATACACGCCGGGTTGGTCCGGCAGGCCGGCGAGCTTGCGCTCGACGGTTTCAGGCGGGAGATGGGCCATCGTCAGCGGCTGGGAGTGAAGCGGCGCAGGAGAGCCATCGCATCGGGATGGCCGAGCGCGGCTGCGCCCCCTCCGTAAACCAAGGCGAATGCGGTGAGCCCGGCGACCGCGACGAGCCCGGGTGCCTGTGCGGGCATCAACCGGAGAATACCGAACGCCACGGCGCCCGCCGCGGCAGAGGCAGCGAACGCGGTCCACAGTGGCAGCCGCGTGCTCGCACCGAATCCCGGGCCCAGCCGCCGCCGCAGGCTGCGGAACAGCAGGGCGACGTTGACGCAGGCGGCGATGGATGCGCCCAGCGCGATGCCAGCCGCGCCAAGGTAAAGCATGAGGGCCGCCGCGAGCGCGGCCGAAAGCGCCATCGAGATCGCCGCGGCTTTTACCGGGGACCGCGTATCGCCGAATGCGTAAAAGGCGGATGCGAGGAGCTTGACCGAGGCCTGCGCAGGGAGTCCCACTGCATATGCCAACAACACGCCGGCCACGATACGCGTGTCGTCGGCAGTGAACTGCCCGGTCTGGAAGAGGAGTCCCACGATCGGCTGCCCCAGCACTGCGAAGGCCACTGCGGACGGTACCACGAAGAACGCCACCCGCCGCGCGCCCTCCTCCACGCGCAGTCGGAGTGCTTCCGCTCCGGCACCCGCGGCATCCCGTGACAGCTCGGGGAGTGCGGCCGCGGCGACGCTGACGCCGAAGAGGGATACGGGGAGTATCGCGATGAGCTGCGCGTAGCCGAGCGTCGCCACTGCCCCGGTGCCGATGAAGGAGCCGAGCTGGGTGTCCACGATGCTCGAGATCTGGGCCACACCGGCGCCGAACACGACCGGCACCCACCCCGTGATGACGGTCTTCACGCCGGGGGTATCGAGCTGTAGCCCCCAGTGGAACCGTCCGACATGCCGCATTGTTTGCGGGAGCTGGAGCAGGAGCTGGAGCGCGCTGCCGGCCAGTGCGCCCCAGGCCAGCGACACGGCGAGCGACTGGCCTGCGAGATAGGCCCCGAACCACACCAGTGTCGCGATCTGCGCGATGTTCCAGACCGCGGGCGCGGCGTATGACAGAAAAAACCGGCGGTGCGTGTTGAGGACGCCGAGGCACCATGCCGAGAGAATGGTGAGCCCGGACATCGGGAACATGATCGCGACCAGCGTCACGGTCAGGTCCCGGGTGGGCCCGCTGAAGCCCGGCGCGGCGAAGTCCGTGATCACCGGTGCCAGCAGCACGCCCGCCATCGCGGCTACGGCCGTCACGAGCACCAGCAACGAGGCGATCACGCCGGCGAGGACGCGGGCCGCTTCCGTTTCTCCCCGCTCGACCAGTCTCGCGTAGACCGGAATGAACGAAGCGGAAAGCGTTCCCTCTCCCAGGAGGTTGCGGATGACGTTCGGGATCTTGAGCGCGGCGCGGAACGCATCGGCCGCGGGCGAATTCCCGAAGTAGTGGGCAAAGACGCGTTCCCGGACGAAACCGAGGATGCGGGTGAGCAGGACTCCGGCGGCTACTCGTGTCGCGAGCCGGCCAGCCGTCGGGGCCATCAGGCTACTTGGACGGGGGTGGCAGCTGCCGGGAGTCCGGCCGGGCGGGATTCTCGAGTAGTGAGTGGAGGAACTGGTTTTCCTCCTTGAGGGTCTCCACCGCGCGTCCCAGGTCGTCCACCTGGTCTTCCAGCAGCGCGACCTTCTTCCCCAGCTCGGCCACCTTGCCGGGCTCCATGCCATGCCGGGCTTCCATGAGATTGCGGAGCACGGGTGCATCCAGCACGATCGCGAGGATCGGGATCATCAGCGCGACCACGAGGACGAGTAAAACCACGGCCCAGAGCATGGCGGATTCTACGGTCGGTCGTGGGTGGGTACAAGCACGGCACCCTCGGCCCGCACGGCGTCGAGCGCCTGGTCCACGAATGGCGTGCCGAAACGTCCAAGGAACGATACGCCCGAGAGCACACGCTCCTGGGGCTGCCCCTCGGGAAAGAGGCTGTTGCGGGCATTCTTCAGCTGCGACATCACGATCTCGTTCTTCTTCTTCAAGTGACCGATCATTTTTTTCTCGATGTCCGCCAGGCCAGCCAGCGCGCTGTTCCTGGCCGATTCCACCGGCTTCTGGAGCGTGGGATCCACGGTCGCGGCCCCCAGGCCCAATGTCGCGAATTCCCGCTCGATGGCGGTGCGCAGGGCAACCAGTGCTGCCTGCGCCCCGGTGGGGATATCGCCCTGGAGGAGTCGGTGTTCGAGGCGCCCGGCCGCGCTTTGATGAAGCTCGGGGGGAGTGAGGGCGTACTTCTCCAGCACCCGCGCCACGCGTGGCTCGATGATTTCACCCGACCAGCGGGCCAATCGTGCCTGGGGAGCCACGTCGAGCAGCTGGTAAATGGGATTGGC
>CAMDCH010000278.1:0-3572 GCA_945889655.1 bacterium HR33 | reverse complement strand
GAGGTAGTGGCCAATCCGCCGGCATGGCTCGCCGAGCTGGTTGGTGATCGGCTCTGCCTGGCCGTCGGCGGGGCCACGCGGACGGAATCGGTCCTGGCGGGCCTCGGTGCACTGTCGAGCTCGATCGAGGCCGTACTCGTCCACGACGCGGCGCGCCCATTCGTCGCCGCGGAAACGATCAACGCGGTCATCGAGAAGGCCACCGTGGGTACGTGCGCGGTTGCCGCGGTCCCCCTGGTCGACACGCTGAAGCGCGCAGATCCCCGCGGGCAGCGGGTCTTCGAGACGGTGCCCCGTGGGGGGCTCTGGCGGGCCCAGACCCCGCAGGGGTTCCCCCGTGCCGCGCTGGAAGAGGCCTACCGCGCCTGGAGCGCGAACCGCGGCGGCATGGATGCCACTGATGACGCGGCGCTGGTCGAGGCGGCGGGGTTCCACGTGGAGCTGGTGCGGGACCGGACGACCAACCTGAAGATCACGACCCCGGAAGACTTCTGGCTGGCCGAAGCCCTGGCGAGCCGGTGACCGTCCTGCCGTTCCGGTCTGCCGGTGACATCACGGGGGCGATCGCGCCGGTCCGTGACCACCTTTCCCGGGGCGGGCTGCTCGCCTATCCCACGGAGACCGTCTACGGCCTCGGCTCTCGGCCGCTGGTGGAAGACGTGGGCCGCCTGGCGCAGCTCAAGGGCCGCGCCGCGAACAAACCATTCCTGCTGCTGGTTTCCGGACGAAGCATGGCGGAGTCGTACGGACTCTCGTTCACGAGTTCGGCCACTCTCCTGGCCGAGGAATTCTGGCCGGGTCCCCTCACGCTGGTCCTGCGGGGCGGTGAAGGGCATCTTCCCGACATCCTCCGCGGTCCGGAGGGCGGTATCGCCGTCCGTCACACCTCCCACGAAGGAATGGCCCGGCTGATCGTTGCACTGGGTTTCGCGCTGACATCCACTTCGGCCAACCGGCCTGGCGGGCCGCCCGCCCCCGGCGCGGCGGGCGTGGCGGCTGCCTTCGCCGACGTGGTGGCCCGCGGTCAGCTCCTGGTGCTGGATGGCGGCGTGCTCGGCAATGTTCCACCCTCGACGGTGCGGGATTGCACCGTGGATCCCCCGATGATGGTGCGCGAAGGCGCACTTCCGCGCTCCGAGCTGCGGCGCCGGGCGGGGAGCGCGGCGCCATGAGCAAGGTCCTGCTCGTGTGTACTGGCAACATCTGCCGAAGTCCGCTGGCCGAAGCGCTCCTCGTGCGCGAGCTCAAGGCGCGTAACGTCGAAAACATCGAGCCGGTCTCGGCCGGCACTGGTGCGTGGGACGGCGCGCCCGCGTCGGAAGGCGCTTACCTGGTGGGCCTGGAACACGACCTCGACCTCTCCGGCCACCGCGC
Organism: bacterium HR33; assembly: GCA_945889655.1. Taxonomy (GTDB): domain Bacteria; phylum Gemmatimonadota; class Gemmatimonadetes; order Gemmatimonadales; family GWC2-71-9; genus SHZT01. Next base: position 2,198 of record CAMDCH010000278.1, on the reverse strand, counting down.
CCGTCTCCTGACCCGCGACCTCGTCCAGCAGGCCGAGCTCATCTTCACCATGGCGCGGCACCATCGCGCGCGGGTGCACGAGCTGGGCGGCGAGGGACGGACCCATGTCCTCGGCGAATACGCCGGCAGGACTGGACCGGAGGCGGAGGTCAGCGATCCCTTCGGCGGAGATCTCGAGCTGTACCGCGGCACCTACCGCGAGCTGGAAGAGCTGATCAAGGCAACGGCCGAACGACTGGTGAGCGAGCTGCGTGACTCGGGTCGCCGCGACTAGCCGCGTTCTCGCCATCGTCGGCGACCCGGTCCGGCACTCCCTTTCTCCCGCTATGCATAACGCGGCCATCGACGCCCTCGGCCTGGACGCAGTGTATGTCGCTGTCCACGCCGATACTGCCGGCCTCCCCCACGTCATTCGCGCCTTCGAGGCCGTCGGCATCGCCGGCAACGTCACCGTTCCCCACAAGGTGACCGTGTCGCAGCTGCTGATTCGCCTCACGCCCATCGCCAAGGAGCTGGGCGCCGTCAACACGTTCTGGCCGGAAGGAGGCCGCCTCGCCGGCGACAACACCGATGTAGCCGGCTTCCTCGACGCGGTTGACCGCATCGAGGGCGGGAACCGGTGGCTTCTCGCCGGGGCCGGTGGCTAGGCTCGCGCCGTGGCAGCCGGCGCCAGGGACCGCGGTGCTTCCCTCGCGGTCGCGTCGCGTGACCCGGCACGGGCGCGCGAGTTCGTCGAGTGGGCGCGCGCCCTCGGCGTAGACGCCTTCGCGGACGATGGCCGCGCGGTGGATACCGTCATCAACAGCACCCCTCTCGGCCTCAAGCCGGACGAAGCGCTTCCGGTCACGGACGAGCGGATGGACAGTGCCACCGCCGCCCTGGACCTCGTCTACGCGCCGGGCGAGACGCGCTGGGTCCGGCACTGCCGGGAGCGCGGCCTGCGGGCCGCGGACGGCCGCGTCATGCTGGTCGCCCAGGGCGCGCACGCCTTCCAGCGCTTTTTCCCCGACGCCCTTGCCCCACGTGACATCATGACCGCCGCGGTCAATCGAGGCCTTGGCGAGTGATCGCCTCGGTGGTGCGCCTCCTCCTCCCCAATGCCTGCGTCGCCTGCGGGCGGGCGGTGGAATCGCGCACCCCTGATGCGCTCGTTTGTGCGGTCTGCACCTCTCGGCTCGAACCGGTGCGCCCCGGGTGTTCCCGCTGCGCCCAGCCGCTCCCGCCCATCGGTGCCTGCCGGTTCTGCGCGGACTGGCCGCCGGCGCTGCGTGAAGTGCGTAGCGCGGCCTGGCTCACAGCGGCCGCCCGCGCCATGGCCCATCACCTCAAGTACGACGATTATCGGAGTCTCGCCGACGCGATGGCCCGGGTCATGCGGCGAGAGCTGCCTCGGCCAGATGCCGGTGTGCTGGTGCCAATTCCGGTTTCGCCGCGGAAACTGAGGCTGCGCGGATACAACCAGGCGGCACTGATCGCCGTGGAGCTTGGCAAGCTGTGGGACCTTCCAGTGCGCGAGGATCTGCTGCGGCGGGCGAAGGATACCGGCACACAAACCGCATTGACAGCGGACGCGCGTCTGGCGAACGTGGCGGCAGCCTTCGCCGCACAGCGTCCCGCGCCGGGCCTGCCTGTACCGGTCATCATCGTGGACGACGTGCTGACGACCGGTGCCACGCTTCGCGCCGCCGCCTCGGCGCTCCAGGCGGCCGAATGGGAGCACATCACCGCCGTGACATTTGCCCGCGCCCTGACGTACGACCGGCGCGCCCTGGCAAATCAGTGATGACGAACCGATACCGGGAGTGACACACTCATGGGTGTGAAGATCGCCATCAACGGCTTCGGCCGGATTGGCCGGAACGTCCTGCGCGCGATCGCGAAAAACCGCAGCGACCTGGAAGTCGTCGCGGTCAACGACGTGACCGACGCCCAGACCCTCGCGCACCTCCTCAAGTACGACTCCGTCCATGGGCGTTTCCCCGGCACCGTCGAGCAAACCCCCGAGGGCTTCAAGGTGAATGGCACGCCGGTGAAGGTCCTCTGCGTGAAGGACCCGGCCCAGCTGCCCTGGAAGGACCTTGGGGTGAGCATTGTCCTCGAGTCTACCGGTCTTTTCACTGACCGCGACAAGGCGGCCGCTCACCTCACCGCGGGCGCGAAGAAGGTGGTCATCAGCGCCCCGGCGAAGGATGAAGACA
>CAMDCH010000277.1:0-3574 GCA_945889655.1 bacterium HR33 | reverse complement strand
CGCTGCTCGTGCTCGCCGGCGCGGGCTCCGGAAAGACACGCGTCCTCACCGCCCGGCTCGGACACCTGGTCCTCAACGCCGGCATCCCCACGTTCCGGATCCTCGCCGTCACGTTCACCAACCGCGCGGCGGCCGAAATGCGCCGGCGCGTCGGCGAGATCCTTGGCGAAGACCCCAAGGGCCTCTGGATCGGGACATTCCATTCGCTGTCGGCCCGGCTCCTCCGCCGCGAGGCAACACTCCTCGGCTTCACATCGGCGTTCACCATTTACGACGAAGACGACCGCCTGGGGCTCATCAAGCGCCTGCTGGAGCGCTCGGGCTACGACTCGAAGCGATTTCCCGCACAGCTCATCCAGTCGGTGATTTCGACGGCCAAGAACCGGCTGATGACCCCTGAGGATCTCGACACCGCCTCCGACGAAAAGGTTGGTCGCGCGGCCGCCGACATCTACCGACAGCTGGGCGATGCGCTGCGCGCGGCCAACGCGATGGATTTCGACGACCTGCTCCTGCATCCCCTCACGCTGTTCCGGGATCACCCTGAGCGCCTGCTGTACTACCAGCAGCGATTCCAGTCGATTCTCGTGGATGAATTCCAGGACACGAACAAGGCGCAGTACCTGCTCGTGAAGCAGCTCGCCCAGGGACACCGGGAGCTGGCCGCGGTGGGGGACGATGACCAGTCCATCTACGGCTGGCGCGGCGCGGACGTACGCAACATGCTCGACTTCCAGCGCGACTTTCCGGCCACGAAGATGGTGCGGCTCGAGCAGAACTACCGCTCGACGCAGGTCATCCTCGACGCGGCCAATGGGCTCATCGCGGAAAACACCGCGCGACTCGGCAAGACGCTGTTCACCGCGCGGACCGGCGGCGAACAGGTCACGCTGGTCACCGTGGCCGATGAGCGTGACGAAGCCGAATGGATCGCACGCGAAATTCGCGAACGGGTGTCGTCCGACCATTACGCGTATGGCGACATCACCGTTCTCTACCGGACGAACTCGCAGTCCCGCGCATTCGAAGATGCCTTCCGCCGGGTCAGCATTCCGCACCGCGTGGTGGGCGCCGTCAGCTTCTACGAGCGGCGCGAGGTCCGGGACCTGGTCGCCTACCTGCGGCTCCTGGTGAACCCCCGGGATGACGAAGCCTTCCTGCGTGCGGTCCAGGTGCCCAAGCGGGGCGTGGGCCTCGCGAGCCTGGCCATCCTCCAGACCACCGCGGCCACCTGGTCCCGCACGCTGCTGGACACGGCCGGCATTGCCGATCGCATCAGCGAGATCCGGCCACAGACCCGCCAGGCGCTGCGGGAGTTTGCGGCGATGATCGGGAAGCTCCGGGAATTCGTTCCCACGTCCAGTCCCGCGTCGTTGCTGGAGCGCATCGTCCAGGCGACCGAGTTCGAAAAACATCTCGAGGCCGAGGGCCTGGAAGGCGCCGACCGGATCGAGAACGTGAAGGAGCTGCTGGCGGGCGCCGCCGAGTGGTCCGAAGAGGCTGACCCCGAAGATCCATCGTCGCCGCTGGAGCGGTTTCTCGCGGGCGCGGCTCTCGAATCACCGGCGGAAAGGGAGAAGGGCGACGGAGCCGGCGTGAGCATGATGACGGTCCACACCGCCAAGGGCCTGGAGTGGCCCGTCATCTTTCTCTCGGGGATGGAGGACGGGCTCTTTCCCCTCAGCCGGGCGACGGATACCGCCGAGGGCATCGAGGAAGAGCGGAGACTCGCGTATGTCGCCGTGACGCGCGCACGCGATCGTCTGTACATATCGTGGGCGCGCGCGCGCCGGCGCGGTGGTCAGCTCATGCCGTCCATGCGGTCGCGGTTTCTTGACGCGCTTCCGCCAGGCATTGTCGATGAGCGGCGGAGCAGTGGGGTCTTCGGGGGCGACTTGCCACGCCGGCCCTCCACGCCCAACCCCTGGGCAACCGCGCCGCTCAGCTCGCCGGAGTTAGAGTCCCAGGTGGCACCCCGCTATGTCAAAGGCGAGCGGGTCATGCATCGCAAGTTCGGATCGGGCACGGTGCGGGGTCTCACCGGCGCCGGACGAGAACTCAAGGTCATGATCCAGTTTGACGACACCGCAATCGGCACGAAACAGCTCCTCGTGGCCTACGCAGGCCTGGAACGGGATTGGGACAGCGCATGAGCGTCTCCCGGGAAGATGTTGAGCGTATCGCGCGACTCTCCGCGCTCGCGGTGGACGACGCGACCCTCTCCGAGCTGACGACCCAGATCGGCCGGATCCTGGACTACGTGTCGCAGCTGGACGCGGTACCGGGTTCGCCAGGCACTACCGAATATCCCGGTCCCCGGCAACCGCTGCGGGAGGACAAGCCGCGCGAGCAACCCGTATCACTCGACCTGTCCCTGAACGCGCCCGCGTTCAGCGAGGGACTCTTCCTCGTGCCGCGTCTCGGTGGAGTGGGCTCGGCCGGCAAGCCGGCGGCCGACGACGAGTGACGCACCCCGCCGCCGCAAAGGCCGCGGAGCGCATCGAGCGCACGCAGGCCCGTGACCTCAACGCCATCCTCGCATACGACCGGGCGCGCCTTCTTGCCCAGCAGCCCCGCTCAGGACCGCTCGAAGGCATGGCGATCGCGGTCAAGGACAACATCTGCACACTGGAATACCCGACGACATGCGCGTCGAAGATCCTCGAGCACTACCAGTCGCCGTACGAGGCCACCGTGATCAGCCGCCTGAAGGCGGCCGGCGCGCTCATCGCCTGCAAGACGAATCTCGATGAGTTCGCGATGGGCGGGTCAACCGAGTTCTCGGCGTTCGGTCGCGCGAAGCACCCGATAGACCCCACGCGCGTGCCTGGTGGCTCATCCGGAGGGTCCGCGGTGCTCGTGGCCGATGGGGCAGTGGACGCGGCGCTGGGATCGGAGACCGGGGGATCCGTTCGCCAGCCGGCGGCCTTCTGCGGCATCGTCGGCATCAAGCCCACGTACGGCCGCGTCAGCCGGTACGGACTGGTGGCCTTCGGCAGCTCGCTGGACCAGGTGAGTGTGTTTGGCAAGGACGTGGATCACGCGGCGCGCGTCCTCTCGGCGATCTCGGGCCGCGACGCCAACGACGCCATCGCGGCCGACCTGCCTGCGCTGGCCCTCGAGAAGCCACGGGATTCCCTGAAGGGGCTCACGATCGGCATTCCCCGGGAGTTTTTCCCCGCAGACCTGCACCCCGCCATCCGCTCGGCGTGCGAGAAGGCGAAGAAACACTTCCAGGACGCCGGGGCGACGCTCCAGGACGTTTCGCTCCCCCATACCCATCTCGCCGTGCCCACGTACTACGTCATCGCGCCGGCGGAGGCGAGCTCCAACCTGGCCCGATTCGACGGGATAAGGTACGGCCTCCGCGTCGCGGAGCCGGGACGGGATGTCCAGGCGCTGTACCGCGCCACCCGGGGTGCGGGGTTTGGCCCGGAGGTTCGGCGCCGCATCATCGTGGGGACGTACGTGCTCTCGGCGGGCTACTACGGGAAGTTCTATGAGAAGGCACAGTCGGCGAGGCGCCAGATAGCGGCTGACTACGCCCGCATTTTTCGCGGCCCCGGCAACCCCG
>CAMDCH010000276.1:0-3604 GCA_945889655.1 bacterium HR33 | reverse complement strand
GTAGCGATAGGTGGAGACCGAGGCCTGGGCCGTGGTCATCAGCGAAAGACCGGCCGGATTCCAGTAGAGGGCCGTCACGTCGTTGGCTATCGCGGCGAAGGAGCCGCCGAGGGCCGCCGCGCGCGCGCCGGCACCGAGCAGCAGGAACTCGGCCGAGGTGGTGCCGAACGCCGTGTTGTCGACCGCGCCCTGGGCTGCCGCGGGACTGGCCGCGGCGGCGCTCAGGGTGACGACCGCGAGGGAGCGGGCAAGCAGAGTTTTCATTGTCATAGTCTCCAGGCGCGGCCGTTACTGCGCGAAGTTGACGACGGTGAGACGTCCGGTCTTGGTCTTACCGGACGCCGATTCGACGTGATAGAAGTACACACCGCTCGCGACGAACTGGTTGTTCCGGGTCCGGAGGTTCCAGGTCTCTTCGCCACCGAAGTTCTGGTCGTTGTGCGTGAGAACCTGGATCAGCACCCCGCTGACCGAGTAGATCCGGATGATTGCCCGCTGGGGCAGGTTCACGAACTTGAGGATCTTGGTGTTCGTGGTCGCCTCGAGGGACGTCGTGACGTAGTACGGGTCGGGAACCGTGTGCACCAGCGCAATCGTGCTGTCGGTTTCCTCGGCCAGCTTGGTGGCGCTTTCGACCTTGAACTGCACCTTCAGGTTGGCCACGGCGGGCGACCGCACGGCCTGTGAGTAGGTGTAACCGCTCGGCGTCAGGGTGGAGGGGTTGGTCGCGGTGACGAGCCCTGCGTACGACCGGAGCGTCCACTTGGTCCCTGCGGCCGGGAAGCTGGCCGGGGCGGCACCAGCGGCAATCTGGAAGATGAAGGGATGGCCGTTGATGTAGAGGCCGAATCCCGTACCGGTCGTCACGAACCCGGCTTCGCTAGCCGTGGGGGACGAGCCCGCGACGGAAACCGCGGTGAGGGTCGGGGTGGCGACCAACAGGCGGGCTGGGGCGCCGACACTCGTCGCCCCCGGCGTGGCGCCGGTCAATCCGCAGAATCCGATGTTGTCGATCTGCTGCTTGACGCCGTCCACCCGGTCGAAATCGCGCCAGTCGATCTTGCCGTTGGCATTGGCATCCACGAAGAAGCCGTAGCTCGACTGCGCGGTCGCCTTGAACGGGACGTTCACGTGGTGCGTGATGTCCCGTACCGATGCGATGGCCCCGGCGGCTCCCCACGTGAGCTCGACGTCAGCCTGCCGGCCGTAGGCAGCTACCGCGTACCGGTGGCACTGCATGTTGGTGTTCAGGACGTTGCCGTTGCTCTCGAGCGCGTTGAACGCGGGCGTGTAGTTCTGGGTACCCGCGACCGACGGATCATTGTCGATGTGGCTGAGCGGCGAGAAGATGGTGTCCACACCGGTCAGTCGCCCGACGCGTACACCGACAGTCGGGTGGTCGACGGTCTCGTTGGTGCCCGAGAACCAGCGCGAGCCACCGGGGGATATGAAGGCCTGGAGGCGGCGGCCGGCCTGGTTTTCATGCGCCGAATTATCAATGTCACGCCGGAACGTGGCGGAAACGGTTGCGTTGAAATTGGAGAATCCGGCCGGGACGCCGAATCGCGCCGAGGCCGCGGGATCCGCCGCGACCGAGGCGTTGCCCAGGCCGGAGGATGCCACGTTGTTCTCGCCACTCCCCGCCAGCGCGGTTCCGAGCGTCGGCCAGAGGACGACGGTGCTGGACGAAGTCTTGACGCCGTTCTTGTCGAACGTCACGAAGAACTGGTGGCAGATGCCCTGCAAGTTTGCCCTCACGCCGGCTGCGCAGTTCGCGCCGGGGGGGCCGCCGTCGTTCTGGGGCTTCACGGAATCGATGGTAGCCGTCAACGTCAGCGTGGGAAGCAGTGCCGGCACGAGCGGCGCAAAGGCCCCCGTGAGCGCATTGGTGGCCGGGGGCGGGCCGGAGAACCGGCCGGTGGCGCTGCCGATCGTGAACGACGCCAGCGGGTCGAGAAGCACCCCGTCATCGCCTACGAGACCGGACACGAGCACGGCGTCGGTCTGGTTGGGGGCAGGCGACCGCGGCGTCACGGACTTGGTGATCTTGGCAGACTCGAGCGAGCTCGGCCCGGACTTGAGCGAGTTCACGTCGAAGGCGGTAACGGCGTAGTAATAGGTGAACGAGTTCCGGACGCCGTGATCGATGAACGCGAACGGCACGCCGCTGTTGTCGAGCTCCGGGAACCCGGAGTGGCCGCCGGTGACGGCGGTATCGGAGCGGAGCGTGAGCACGGTGCTGTCCACCAGCTGGACGCGATCGCCGTTCTTCACCTGGACGAACGGATTCACGATATCGACGGTATTGGTTTCGCCGGCACCGAAGTCCACCGGGCACCCGGTGGGATTGGTCAAATCGGCGGCCGCATCCAGGCCCAACTCCGGCGCGCAACGGTTGGGATACACCAGGTTGCCGGTCACGTCCCTGAACGTGGTGCCGCTGTAGTCGAACTGGGCGATCATCTCGAGCTGGCCCGTTGTCCGTCCACGGTAGATCCGGTACCCCTCGACGTCGAAGCGGCGGAAGTTAGGATCGTACAGGGCCGCGTTGGTGGAGTCACTCGCGACACCGAAGTACGGATCGCCCGCCGTCTCCGTGACGGACTTCGCCCAGACGATCGAAACCTCGTTGTCACCGGGAATCAGGTGGAACGTGGGCGCGTCGGGCGAGAACGGCAGCAGGAACTTGTTGTCGAAGACGGCCTGGGCTACCAGCGACTTATCGAGGAGCGAGCGCGGGGTCACGTTGACCTCGTCCTGCTCGATGGAGCCGTTCGCGTTGGCGTCGGCCATGCTGACCCAGCCGGCCAGGCTGTCGATACCGCGCACGGTGGTCGGATCGGCGAGGAGCTCGACACCGTTGGACGGCGTGCCCGGCGCGTTGATCGCGTCATCACCGATACGGTTGGTGATCCACTTGGCTACCGGCGCGCCGTGCACGTAGGCGACGACGATGGTAGCCGACTTCCCGGGATCGAGCGTGAACGGACCCGACGCCTGGAAGAAGCGCGTGTCCTCAGGCTGCTGGTACAGGTAGCAGAGCTTGCGTTCCTTGGGATTCGGGAAGGTGCAGGGATTGTCGCCCTTGGACGCGCTCACGTTGCCGGACAGGTAGCGCCACAACTGGATCACGCCGACGGGATCAGGGAAACCAGTCGCGCTGTTCAGGGTGTTGGAAAACATGGTCAGGCCAACTTCGTTGTTGCTCGCGTCGCGTGGGCTCAGGAGGTATTTCACGCCCACGAACCCCGGCGCGGGCGCGAAGGGTGCGCCGAAGATGTTGGCCGGGAACTGCCAGTCGGCCTCGCGGAAATCAGACTTGTACGCGATGCCCAGGTTGAAGGGCAGGATCGCGGTGGAGTAGTTGGCGGTGGCATCACCGACGTCCGGATCCATGAAAAACGCGGCATACAGGTTGTCGAACCGGTAGCCCGCGGCTGGAACCGTGACATTCAGGCGGGCCTTCACGCCGTCCGAGAATTTCTGGCCGATCGCCGCGATTTCGCTGCGGATGGCCGGGTCCAGCGTGTTGTACCTCGCAGGATCCGACGCGGTGACGTTATAGAAGGTGTAGATGAAATAGAGATTGTCTTCGTTGCGGGAC
>CAMDCH010000275.1:0-3624 GCA_945889655.1 bacterium HR33 | reverse complement strand
GACTCCTGTTCTGCGCAGCAAGGGTCAGGAGTATCGCGCCGATCTGGATGCCCGCGATGCCCATGCCCAGCACCGCGTGGGGCGGGGAAAGGATCGTGACGTCGAGCCCGTACGCGTCATGCCACCAGTTGTCGAACGGGGCCGAGGTGAGCATCGCGAACGAGCCCCAGATGCACACCCATGCGCCCAGCGGTCCGCGAAAACCCCAGAACGAAACTGATGCCGCGCGTTCCCCCACCGTTCCCGCGAAGGTCGTCTTGAGCACCAGCCACCCGGACGAGCAACCCGCGAGCACGCCGCCCAGGTAGATCGCCATGTGGGCGGGCGTCCAGAACGTGTCCCGGCCGATGGTGCGGTGCCACGAGATGTCCCAGATGAGACCGGTGATGACGGAGACGGACGCGAGCACCACGGCAGACAGGTACCAGGGTGCGAGGTGCGAGGTGTGAGGTGTGAGCGAACTTGGGGCGGTCGCTGTTGTCGCCATGCGGGAAAGGTAGCGCGACCGCCTCCCGAAGAAACGGCTTTACGCTTCCCGCTTTCCCTTTCCCGCTTCCCCTTCCAGGAGTGCTTCCTTCCTGTCCAGTCCCCAGCGGTATCCTCCGAGGCTCCCGTCTCCACGGACGACGCGATGGCAGGGTATGAGCAACGCGGCGGGGTTGGTGGCGCAGGCCCGCGCGACAGCCCGCACGGCGCTCGGCTTGCCGATCGCCTTCGCAACTTCGGAGTACGACAGCGTCGTCCCGTACGGGATCTTCCGCAGCACGTCCCAGACCCGTGCCTGGAACGCCGTGCCGGCCACGTCGAGCGGCAGGTCCGGCGTCGGCTGGTGATCATCCACATGTTCGCGCAACGCGTGTAAGTACCGGGAGACGCCCTTTGCGTCCTCGGCGATGGCAGCGGCATCGAACTCCGCCTTGAGGTCGCCCACCACGCGCTCCCGTGAATCACCGAGCTTCACCGCGCAGATCCCGCGATCGGTCGTTGCCACCAGGAGCCAGCCGAGGTGGGTCTCTACCGTTCCGTACCGGATGTCGACCGCTGCTCCGCGGTCGCGGTATTCGCCGGGGGTCATGCCCATGCGCTCGGCGGCGTCTTCGTAGACCCGGCTCGGCGACGAATATCCCGCGCCGTAGAGGGCCCCGGTGATGCTTTCTCCCTGCCGCAGCAGCTCCTTCATCCGAGTCATGCGCATTGCCTCCCCATAAGCCCGTGGTGACACGCCGGCGATCCGCTGGAACGCCCGGCGCAGCCGTGATGGCGAAATGCCGACCCGGCCCGCGAGTGACGAGAGTCCCGCGCCGTCTGCCGACTCCATGACGCGGCAGGCTTTCACCACCGCGCGCACGTCGGCGTCGGCAAGGCGGGCGTCGGCCGGGAGGCAGCGCTTGCACGCGCGGAATCCGCTTTGCACCGCGTCGGACGGGCGGTCGAAGTAGACCACTCGGCCGGCTGCCGGCCGCCGCGACGGACACGACGGGCGGCAGAAGATCCGGGTGGACCGGACCCCGTACACGAACGCCCCGTCGAACCGGGCATCACGTGCCAGCACCGCGCGCCATTGCAGGTCGGGACTCATGGGGAGAAGGGTATGGCCCCTCGCGAAACTCGTCTATCCGAATTTGCCGCCAAAGTCAGAGGGCGGCGTAGAGCTTACGGATCAGCGTCACCTGGCCGCAGTGGTAGAGGTCATGGGCCGCGATCCCGGCGATCTGCTCCAACGGAACGTACGGCGTGCCGCTGAAGCGCCGGCTTAGCCGCGCCGCCGGAAAGCGGCGCACGAGCTTCACCAGCTTCGTTTGCTCGTTCTTCAGGAGCGTGACGTCCGCCTTCCACGCGGCCGCCGTGGGGTCCTTGGGAAGGCCGGGGAAGTTGGCCGGCGCACGGGGGAACGGTTCCGTCGCCGTCGGTGCGAGGCGGCGCCGGACTTCGTGTTTCCAGAAGGCCGCGTGGAGTGCCAGCTGCCATATGCTGTTTCGGCCGGGTGACGGGATCCAGCGTGCCTCGGCCGGCGTCACGCCTCGCAGCGCCGCGCTGAGCGTGGGGCCATGCCATCCGCGGCGGCCAAATGCCTGATCCAGAAAGAAAAGCAGCGTGTGTTTCTGTGTGTTCTGTGTCATCTGCGGCCCCGTGCGTGGACGCCACAACCTACATGTTCCGCAAAACGGAACCATGGACCGTCTCCGCGGGGTAGAGACGAGGATGAAATGAACTCTTAAGGAAGGGTTGCAATGCCTTACATGGACCGGTACCTGCAGACCAAGGGAGTGAGCGTGGCGCCAATGCCGCACCGCTGGCTCCCCGAGGGCATAGGAGTGGGAGTGCTGGGTGGAACGGCAGTGGCGCTGTGGTTCCTCGTGCTCGACGTTCTCGTGCGGTCGCCGCTCTATACACCGGCCGCCCTCGGATCCGTCTTCTTCTACGGCGCGCAGGGGCCCGAGGAGGTCCAGCGGACATTCGCCACGATCGGTGGCTACACCATGCTCCACTTCGCGATGTTCATGGGACTCGGCGCGATCTTCACCTGGATCGCGGACAAGGTGGAGTCCGTGCCGCGCCGCTGGCTCATCGCGTTGCTCGCGCTGATCGTGATGGACGGGCTTTTCGCCGGGACCGTCATGATGTTCGGGCAGTGGGTGATTGAATCCGTCGGCGTGTGGGCGATCGCCGTTGGCAACCTGGTGGCACTGGCCGTCATGGCCGGGACCATCTGGGCCACGCACCCGATCCTGCGCGCCGAGATGCGCGACAAGTCGCTGCAAACGGCCATGTAGCTAGCGCCGGATCGTCAGCTCCCGGTGTACCCCTGCCGTCCCCCGGTCCCGGCTGGTCACCTCCAGGTGGAGCGTGTACCGGCCGGGATCGTGACGCGCGAGGTCCAGCGCCAGCGTCCCGGGAATCAGGTTTGCCCCCGGAGTACCGATTACCTCCCACTGCAAGCTGATAGCCGGTGGGTCGTCACCCGCGAGTCCCAGCGCCTGGGCCGCCTTCCTGAGAAAACCCCGGTCCGTCCTCACCAGCTTGAGCGATACGCGGACCGGCACGCGGGCGTCTGCGTTGTAGATCTCCCAGTACAGGCCCACCGTTTCTCCCTGGCGTATCACGGTCGTACCGCGCGCCAGCGGCATCGCTTCGTCGAGGCTCGCCGGTCGTTCGTCGCTCGCGACGAGCAGCAGCAGGTCGGACAGATGGAAACGGCCAATGGGGACTGGCGCGAGCGGTCGCGCGTACCGTACGCGCCCCGCCCGCCGCAAGGCGGCCGAGTAGACCTCGAGCGAGAGCAGGCCGGGTTGCGGGAGGGCGGGGAGGGTTACCGAGCCACGGGCCTGCTGGTGGTGCCGGGCAAAATAGTCCGGACCGCGGTCGCCCGAAACGAAGAGTCCGGCCTCCACGACCGCCGACGCCGGGACGCTGTCTGACGTGAAATCGTATGCCGCAACGATAAGGGGCGCCATGTTCGACTGGCGGAAGATCCCCACCTGGTACGCGAGCGTGTCGAACCGGTCGGCGTACGTCGGCACGTATCCCGTGCGCGCCCCTCGAAACCGGAGGGGCAGGGACGCGGCCGTCAGCGACTCCGGGTGCTCCACCAGCTTCCATGCCGGCTCGAAGACCTGCGTTGGC
>CAMDCH010000274.1:0-3637 GCA_945889655.1 bacterium HR33 | reverse complement strand
CCGAGGTCGATGTAGGCGGCGTTGGTGGGATTGTGAAGGAACCGCTTGAGGCCGAAAGCGGTGATCGAACCGCTGGCGCCGCCCTGAGCCTGGCGGGACCACGTGACGCCCGCCTGCGTCTGGCCCACGTCCTTGCCCGCGTCATTGGTGACGCTGAAGGGATTGGCCCGGCGGCCGTCCAGGTTCAGGTCCGAAGCCGTGAGCGCACCGGGGTCCTTGATCACCGGGTCGTCCGCCGCCTGCACCACCACCGTGAGCATGTTCGACCCAAATGGCAGCGTGAGCCGAGCCCTCGCCTGCCGGAGGTCGGCATTGCTGTGGGTCCGGTATCCGTCGATCGTGGTCCGCACACCTGAAAGGGAAAGGCTGCCGGCACCCGCGGGCACGTCGACCGCCGCCCGGTATTTCAGGAGCCCATACGCCCCGCCCAGGACCGACACGGTCGGCGTCACGCGCGTGGGTCGCGCGTCGCCTGTAGAAAGACTTATGACCCCACCCGCAGCGTTGCCGTACAGGCTCGACGCCGATCCGCGCAGGATCTCCACCCGCTGAACGTCGTCGAGATCCCCGTTGGTGAGCTGTCCCTGGCCGTCGGGGAGCGTCTGGGGAATCCCGTCCAGCATCACTTTCAGGCCCCGCACCCCGAAGGCCGACCGCGCGCCGAAACCCCGGATCGAAATCGTCTGGTCCAGCGCGTAGTTCTGGCGATTCGCGGCAATGACCCCGGGCACCCCGGCCAGGGCCTCGTCCAGCCCCAGCCGAGCCCGCCCGGGACCCATCTCCTCCGCCGTCACCGCCTGGACTGCGTAGGGAAGCCGGATCGCGGCAGCCTCGGCGCGGGTCACGCTGACCTCGATCGGCGAGAGCGCGAACCGGGCGAGCGAATCCCGGCGGGCGCTGTCCCCCACCGCCTGCCCCTGCGCCACAACCGGTATCGTGAGCACGAAGCATGCAGTCCAAACCGGTGTCTTCATGCCGGGGATTCTCCGGGAGTGGCACCAGCCAGCGCAAGCCCGTCGCTCGTCACGAGGGGCGCGTATTGACACTCGGCCCCGAAGGATTCCAATTTCAGATGGACGGAGGGTCCGCTTCCATGCGCTTGATCGGTCTCGTCGCAACGGCAGTCCTGGTTTCCAGCTCGTCGCTCGCCGCGCAGACCACGCTCCTCGTGGGTCGCGTGGTTGACTCGGCCACATCCAAGCCCGTCACCTCGGGCTGGATCACCGTGCTCGGCACGGCCCTCGCCGCTCCCCTGCGCGAGGACGGCAGCTTTGCCCTCAGCGTTCCTATCCGCGAAATCACTGCGTCGATCAAGGTGGACGGGTTCAAGACCCGCGAGGTCCAGATCCGTCCCAGTGACGACGTCCTCGAGCTCAGGATCGCCCGGGACTACTTCCAGCAGGATGAGGCCATCGTCTCCGGCCAGGCGACGAGCGTAGACCGGAAGAATGCCGCCAACACCGTCGCCCGCGTGGGCTCCGACGACATCAAGGGCAGCAACGGGAACATCAACCAGGCCATCAGCAGCAATGTCACCGGGGCGACGGTACCCAGGTCCAGCGCGCCCGGCGCCGCGGTGTTCCTCCGCCTGCGCGGTATGTCCACGTTATTGGGCAACGATCAGCCCCTCTACATCCTCGACGGCATTACGGTGAGCAGCATCGACATGATCAACCCGAACGACGTCGAGGACGTCCAGATCCTCAAGGGCGCCTCCGCTGGAGCCATGTACGGCTCCAAGGCGTCGAACGGTGTCATCATCATCAAGACCAAGCGCGGCGGACTCTCCAACACACGGAAATGACGCCTCTGGCCCCGGGCGCTGCGGACGAAACGTGCGGGGGCGGTTGGGTGATCCCTTACCTGTTGGTACCGAGCGTCCAGATCGCGACTACTCCGCAGGGAGGGGCGCCAAAGTTCGCGGGCGTAGTGGCGGGCCCGGCGTAGATCTCCACCGCGGCCACATCATCCGCCGGGATATCATCGATAGCGCCGACGAACCGCCGCCCGTCGACAAAGAGCTGCTTGTCGCAGGGCCCGCTGCTTCCGTTCGGGTTCTTGAATAGCCCGTATGACGCCCGCTCCCCGCGCCGGTCACGGGCGATACACTCGGGGACGGCAGCCCTCACCGGATCATTCGGGCAATCCATCGACACCTTGGGCGTGCTTCGCGAGACGATGGAGCTTGTCTCTCGAGCGCCCATCTTCTCGATGTCTTCGCGGGTGATGAAATCACCCGCGAGGCCCAGTTGCTTGCGGCGGTAGAAATCTTCCAGGTGGGGGTAGATCCGTACCTCCTCCGCTTCGACCGCAATCCGGTCGAGCCTCGTGGCCACCGGCCCGACCGCCACCCGCCCGACGTCCACGGCAGCCGCCGAAGATGAAACCGGGACTCGCAGGTAGGCCGGGACATAACCAACCGTTCGTACCACGAGCATCGTATCGGCCGGCGTGCGCCGCTCCAGCCTGAACTTTCCGCTGCGGTCAGTCCTGGCCTCGGCGCCGCCACTGGTGAAGTAGACCAACGCGTCGCGAAGTGTTTTCTGGCTTACGGAATCGAGGACCGTTCCGGTGATCGCGGTGCCCTGCTCCTGGCCCGCCAGGCTGGCCGGAACTACGAGAAGCAGGAACACGAGAGCGCGGAGTCTCATGCGTGACCTACTTGGCGCCTGCGACCGTCCAGAGCGCGACCACGCCACAGGGAGGAGCGCCAAACTTGGCGGGCGTCGTGGCGGGGCCGGCGTAGATCTCAATCGCGGCGATGTCGTCCAGCGGGATTTCGTCGATCCCGAGCCGCGAACGCATGCCGTCAACCCAGAGCTGCTTTTCGCACGCCGCGCCGGAGCCGAAGACGCTGTAGGATGCCCGCATCCCGCGACGGTCCTTGGCCATGCACTCCTCCGACCCCGTCTTGACCGTCTCCCGCCCGCAATCCATCGAGACCTTCGCCGAGCGGGAGACCACGGCGCTGATTTGCCGGGCCGCGGTCTTCTGGATGTCGTCCCGCGTGATGAACTCGCCGGCAATTCCCTGCTGCTTGCGCTGGTAGAACTCCTCGGCACGAGGGAACCGGCGGACCTCCTCGGTCTCGACCGCGATCTCCTCCAGCCTCGTCGCCACCGGGCGGACCCCGATGGTGCCCACGTCCACCGTGGCGGCGGCTGACGACAGGGGGATACGGATATAGACCGGGAGATAACCGATGGCCCGGACCACGACCACGGTATCGAGCGCCGTGCGGCGCTCGAGCTTGAACGTCCCGTTGCGGTCCGTCTCTGACTGTTTCGTGCCGCTCGTGAAGTAGGCGACTGCGCCACGAAGCGATTTGCCGGTGACCGAGTCCACGACCGTGCCGGCGATGGTCGCGCGCGCTTCTTGGGCGAGGGCCGGGCGGGCTGCGAGAATTCCGAGCAGGAGAAACACGAAACGGCTAGCTTTTTCCCCCGGAGGGCTAGACCTAACTGGTAAGGCGGCGGTCTTGAAAACCGCTGGGAGCAATCCCTTCGGGGTTCGAGTCCCCGGCCCTCCGTCTTCAAGCATTACAACAGCTTAGCCCAATCCGCGCGTTTCGGCGAGCGTCGCCGGAACGCTGGGGTTGGGGACACTCTTGGGTACAGACGGACCCGCTAACACTATC
>CAMDCH010000273.1:0-3648 GCA_945889655.1 bacterium HR33 | reverse complement strand
GTGTGGGCACGCGCGTGCGCGGGTCACGCGGGATGGGTCCCTCCCGGCTCATTCACGATCTGCTGGCGATGGGCGTGGAGCGCCGGGTGGCCGAGGACGCGGTGCGTGAGGTGGGACAAGCCGAAGGGGTGGATGTGAACGAGGCGGCCCGGGCCGTTGCGGAGCGCCGCGTAGCCATGCTCGGTGACCTGCCGCCCGCCCGCCGGCGCCGCCGCCTCCTGGTCTATCTCGCCCGGCGCGGATTCCGCGGCGCCGACGTGCGCAAGGTGGTGGGGCAGCTCCTGGGCGGCGAGAACTAAGCAGCGTGAGAAGTGAGAAGTGAGAAGGATGGTCGTGCGCGGAGCGAGGGGCAGGGGGCGTCGCAAGCGCGCGTCGGCCCGCTAAGTAAGCCTGCGGAGTACGCCGAGGTTAGCGCGGCGCGAGGCCCTCTGCCCGAGCGTCCAGCGCACGACCACCGCCGCCCGGTTAATTTCCGCAGATGAAATCCGCAGATATCCGCGCGTCATTCGTGAGTTTTTTCAAGGAACACGGGCATACTCCCGTGGCCTCGTCGTCGCTCGTTCCGGGCGATGATCCCACCCTCCTGTTCACCAACGCGGGCATGGTGCAGTTCAAGCGCGTGTTCCAGGGGCTGGAGCATCGGGACTACCAGCGCGCCGTCACCGTCCAGAAGTGCGTGCGGGCGGGGGGCAAGCACAACGACCTCGAGCAGGTAGGCCACACCGCCCGGCATCACACGTTCTTCGAGATGCTCGGCAACTTTTCCTTCGGCGACTATTTCAAGCGTGAGTCCATCGGCTACGGCTGGGAATGGGTGACGTCGAAGGCGTACCTGGGGATCGATCCACAGCGCCTTCGCGTCAGCGTTCACCACTCGGACGATGAAGCGCGGGGTCTCTGGAAGCAGATCGCGGGGATCGCGGACAGCAGGATCTACGGGCTCAGCGACAAGGACAATTTCTGGCAGATGGGCGACACCGGTCCCTGCGGACCGTGCTCGGAGATGTATGTCGACCTGCGGGACAAGAGCCTTTGGAAGCAGGAGCTGACCCAGGAGCAGTTCGAGGAGCTGGCGGAGGCGGGTCAGCTGGTTGAAATCTGGAACCACGTGTTCATGCAGTTCGACCAGTCGCCCGACGGGACTCGCGTGAAGCTCCCGGCTCCATCGGTGGATACCGGGGCGGGCCTCGAGCGGATAGCGGCGGTGCTCCAGAAGGCCGACTCCAATTTTCACACCGACATCTTCCTGCCGATCATCGAGCGGGCAGCGGAGATCGTGGGCGTGAAGTACGACCGCGGCCCCGCTGGCGCGGGGTTCCGCGTCCTCGCGGACCACGCGCGCGCGGTGTCGTTCCTGATGGCGGACGGCGTCTATCCCTCCAACGAGGGCCGCGGCTACGTGCTGCGGCGAATCCTGCGACGCGCGGTGCGCCATGCGTACCTGATGGATCGCAAGGAGCCCACGCTGGTGGAGCTGACGAAGGTCGTCGTCGGCACGATGGGGCAGGCGTATCCCGAGCTAGTGAAGAAAGCGGAGCACATCGCCTCGGTCACGCAGGCGGAGGAAGAGCATTTTCTCGCGACGATTGATGGCGGTCTCAAGCGGCTCGACGAGCTGACCAGTGGGGCGCGCGGCACCATCAGGGGTGACGATGCCTTCCGCCTGTACGACACATTCGGCTTCCCGCTGGATCTCACCGAGGTCATTGCGACCGAGCGCGGGTGGTCGGTCGACGTCGCCGGTTTCGAGACCGCCTATGTCGAACAGCAGGAGCGCTCGAGAAAAGCGGGGAAGGGGGGCAAGGGGGAAGCCGGACCCGCTATTCGGCGCAACAAGGGCGGCGAGTGGACCGAGGTGAAGCCGAAGTCGAAGCAACAGTTCGTCGGGTACGAGCGCACGTCCGCGGACACAGGCGTGCTTGCGTTCCGGCAGTCGTCGGACCAGCTCGAGCTGATCCTCGAGGAGAATCCGTTCTACGCCGAGTCCGGTGGACAGGTGAGCGATACGGGCGTCGTGCGCGGTAAGGGTTGGGAGCTTCCCGTTGAGGACGTGTTCAAGGACGAAGGGCGGCAGGTGGTGGTGGGTCCGTACTCCGGGGCCTTTGAGCCGACCGATGCTGCTGCCAGCGTCGCCGAGTCCCGACGCCATGACATCGAGCGCAACCACACGGCCACGCACCTGGTGCACGCGGCGCTACGGAAGGTGCTGGGCTCGCACGTTCGGCAGGCGGGGTCGGTGGTCGCACCGGACCGCCTCCGTTTCGACTTCTCGCACCACGCACCGATTGCCGACGCGGACCTCCTGGCCATTGAAGAGGAAGTGAACCGTGGCATCTGGGCGAACGTCGGGGTGGAAACGCGCGAGGTCCCCTACAAGGACGCGCTGGCGCTGGGCGCGATGGCGCTCTTTGGCGAGAAGTACGGGGATGTCGTTCGGGTCGTAAACGTGTCCGGGATTTCTCTCGAGCTCTGCGGTGGGACCCACGTGCGGAGCACGGGGCAGATCGGGCTCTTTCACTTCAGTGGTGAGTCGGGGGTCGCTGCGGGCGTACGCCGCATCGAGGCCGTCACCGGCCCCGGCGCGTACCGCGTGATGCGGGAGCTTGATGAGCGGATCAGCGCCGCGGCAGACACCCTGCGGACCACGCCCGAGCACCTGGCTCGGCGAATCGAGGGGCTGCTCGAGGACAAACGGCGCCTGGAGAAGCAGGTCGAGGAGCTGATCCGCGGCGGGAGCCGCGAGGCCCGTTCCGGGGGGCACGAGTTCAAGGTCGGCGACGTGACGGTTTCGGTGCAGGAATCCGCGCTCACCGACCGGGACCAGATCGGGATGATGATGGATGCGTTCCGCGAGCAGCATAAGAACGCGGTGGCGGTCCTGGCCACGAGTGGTGAGCGGCCCGGCATTCACGTGGCGGTGACCGATGACCTGATCGCTAGAGGAATCAAGGCGGGAGACCTGGTCAACCACGTGGCCAGCCTGAGCGGCGGGAAGGGTGGCGGCCGGCCGCACTTTGCGTCCGGCAGCACGGGCGACGCGGACAAGTTCCGGGAAACCCTTTCGCGGCTTCCGGAAGTGCTGGCGGCCAAGCTGGGAAGCGCCCGCTGAGCGACGCCCGTGCGTGGTTGCGCGCCCGGATGGCGGGGGTGCCCCCCTCGCTCGTGCGGCGCATCGACGCGGCCGTGGCCGAGCACGGCCCTGACCTTCGCCGCGCCGCGGACGCGCTGCTGGCGGAGGCCAAGCATGGCGGCGCGGGCCGTGACACGGCGCTGACGCTGCTCGCGGCCGACGCGCTGGTCACGTATGCCTGCGAAATGGTTGCCGAAGAAGCGCCCGACCGCCTGTCTTCGCTCCAGTAGCCGCCCCGTCCGATGATCGATACTCACTGTCATCTGCTGCCGAACATCGACGATGGGTCCCGGTCGGTGGACCAGTCTGTGGCCGTGCTGAAGGAGTTCGCGCGGGCGGGCGTGACGGACGTAGTGCTGACCCCGCACCTCGCGGCGAGCGCGATCGGCGAGCGGGGCGAGCAGGCCATCGAGAAACGCGCCCAGGCATTCGACCAGCTCCGCCGCGCCGCACCGCAGGTCCCCCGGCTGGTGCTGGGTTTCGAGATCATGCTGGACCAGCCGCTGCCCGTGCTGGCG
>CAMDCH010000272.1:0-3720 GCA_945889655.1 bacterium HR33 | reverse complement strand
GTCATTGCGGGAGTCGATCGTCGGAAACGCCAATCGCCAGATCGCCCTGTTCGGGGCGGCCGCGGCACTGGTGCTGCTCGTAGCCATCGCCAACGTGGCGACGCTCCAGCTCGTCCGCGCCTCCGCGCGCGCCCAGGAGCTGTCGGTCCGGGCCGCCCTCGGCGCTGGCGGGGCTCGGCTCGCCCGCGTGGTCGCCAGCGAAGGCGCAATCCTCACCGTGCTCGCGGGCATGTTCGGGCTCGTGGTGGCTTGGCTGGGTGTCCACCTGGTGACGATGCTGGCGCCGAACCTTCCGCGCGCTTCCGAGATTGGACTGGGCATACGCGGCGCCGCGATGGTCCTGGTGCTCGCCATCGTGAGCGGCGCTCTTGTCAGCATCTCGCCGATCGTCTCCGCGCTGGGCGGCGCACGGACTGCCTCGCTGCGAATGGACAGCCGCCGAACCGGCGCGTCGCGAGGCGCCAACCGGCTCCGCGGCCTGCTGGTGACGGTCGAGTTCGCGCTGGCGCTCCCCCTGCTGCTGGGGGCGGGGCTGCTGCTCAACAGTTTCGTCCGGATACAGCGGATCGATCCCGGCTTCGAACCGGAAGGCGCCGTGGCCGTGCGGGTCACGCTGCCTGCCGCCCGGTATCCCGACGACGCCGCCTTGCAGAACTTCTGGCGCCGAGCGCTGCTACTCACAAAGGACATTCCCATGCTCGCCAGCGCGGGGCTCAATGGGGGACTGCCGCCGGATCTCTTCGGCGGGTCCAACAACTTCAACCTGGTGCAGAAGCCGGTTGCTTCGGGCGAAGCGGAATACATCTCGCCCTGGTCCGCGGCCGATGAGGGCTACTTCAAGGCGATGGGCATTCCACTGGTCGAAGGCCGGCTCTTCGCCGCGCAGGACAGCGGCAATGGAGCGCCGGTGGTGATGGTGAGCCGGGCGTGGGCCACGAAGTATTTCCCCGGCGAGAGCGCGGTGGGAAAGCGGATGATCTCGGGCGGCTGTTACGACTGCCCGCTCACGACGATCGTCGGCGTGGTGGGCGACGTGAAGTACAGCGGCGTGACGGGTGACGGCGAGGTGGTCTACGACCCGATCGAGCAGCTCTCGTTGCCGCGTTCGCTGAACCTCGTGGCGCGGACGCCCGGCGTGCCCGCCGATGCGCTGCGCGCCCTGCGGCACACCATGGAGTCACTCGATCCCGAGCTGCCGGTGGCGGAGATCCTCCTGAGCGACCGCATGGCCGCCGCGGTGGCCGACCCGCGCCGCTGGACCGGCACCGTGGGCGCCTTCGCGGGCGTCGCGCTGGCCCTGTCGGCGCTGGGTGTGTTCGGATTGATGTCGTACGTGGTACGGCAGCGCCGTCGGGAGATCGGCGTGCGCCTGGCGCTGGGCGCCGAGCCGGCTGATGTCACACGGATGATCGTAAGGCGCGGGATGACCTATGCAATCGCGGGAACAGTGGCCGGGCTCGTGCTGTCGCTGGTGGAGGCGCGCTGGCTCGGCGCGTTCCTGTACGAAGTGCAACCGTTGGACCCCGCGACGCTCGCCGTGAGCACCGTTGTCCTGCTGCTTACCGCGATCGCCGCCTGCTGGTTCCCCGGCGCCCGCGCCGCCCGCATCCGGCCGCTGGAAGCTCTATCTTGTGAGTAGGACAACCGACCCCGGGCGCCAGCCCGGGGCTTATCGAGATGGGGGCTTTCTATGTGTAGAAACATCAAAACTCTCGCGAACTTCGAGCCGCCCGCCACGCACGATGAAATTCATGCGTCGGCACTGCAGTTCGTTCGCAAGCTGAGTGGAACGACCAAGCCTTCCCATGCGAACGATGAGGCGTTCAACGTCGCGGTCCAGGAAGTGACCGCGGCCGCGCACAGGCTCGTTCACTCGCTGACCAGCCATGCCCCGCCGAAAAACCGGGAAGAAGAGGCCAAGAAGGCGAAGGAGCGCTCGATCAAGCGCTTCGGCCCGCCAGCCCCTCGGCCGCCTTCGCACAGCGCTCGGTAAGCTTCGGCTGGCCGATCCGTTCGGCCCAGGCCGGCCACCCTGCGGCCGGGCCCTTCCATTCCAGCTGGTCCACGTTGGTGAAGAGCGGCGCGTCGGTGCGGAGCGTCGCGAGGCGCTTGAAGAGCAGCGCGTCGGCCTGCGCCGCGCCGAGGATGTCGGAGGGAAAGGATTCGATCGGTCCGTGGCGGTTGAGTAGTCGTGCCGCGGTGGTCTTGCCGATCCCCGGGATCCCGGGGTAGCCGTCCTGTGCATCGCCCACGAGCGCGAGAAAATCCGGAATCAGCGCGGGCATGACGCCGAACTTTTCCTTTACGCCGTCGGCGTTGCGGATCTGCATGCCGCGCCGGTCGACTTGCACCACGTGATCCCCGCTCACGCATTGCGCCAGGTCCTTGTCGTTCGCCCAGATGCAGACCTTGTCGACTCGCGCGTCCCTGGCCGCGAGGTACGCGGCGGACGCGAGCCCGTCATCGGCCTCGAGCTCGATCATCGGCCAGGTCGCAACGCCCATCCCCGCGAGCGCCTCTTCCAGCGGGTGAAATTGCGCCCATAGCGGCGGCTCGATCCCGTCCCCGGTCTTGTACCCGGGCCACAACTCGTTGCGGAAAGATTCGATGACGTGATCGGTGGCGACGCCGATATGCGTCCCGCCCTTTTCGATCATCTCGAGGATGGTGTGCAGCAGGCCGGCGACGGCGCCGAGGGGTTTGTCTTTGCCCTCGTTGAACCGCCGCTGACCGTAGAAATGCCGGAAGAGCTCGTACGTCCCATCGACCAGGTGGACGATCATGGCCGATGAAGTTAGCTCCGCCCCCGCGTCAGTCGCGCAACGCCACCAGCGGCTCGACTCGACCCGCCCGCCGCGCCGGCAGGTAGCTCGCGAGCAGCGCGGTCCCGGCGAGCACTGCGCCGATGACCAGGAACGTGGCCGGGTCCGTGGTCGGCGTCTCGTAGAGCTGGGAGGCGAGCAGGCGGGTCAGCGCCAGTGCGGCTGCCACGCCCAGCACCAGGCCGGTGGCCACGAGACGGAGCGCGCCCTTCATGACCATGCGCGTGACGTCCCGGCGGTCCGCGCCAACGGCGACCCTGATGCCGAACTCGCGCGTACGCTCCGCCGTCCGGTGGGCGATGAGTCCGTACACGCCCACCGTGGCGATCGTGAGCGCCAGCACGCCGAACACGGACAGCAGCAGCGCGTTCAGGCGACGTTGGGCCAGCTGGCTCCCGCCCCGCTCATCGAGCGTCGCCGCCTCAGAGATTCCCAGGTCGGGATCGACAGTAGCGACCGCAGCTCGAAGCCGCGGGATCAGCTGGTTCGCTGGCACCTGCGACCTGGCCAACACCAGCATCCACACATTCGTGACGAACTGGTCATACGTCGTGTAGACGTCCGGTTCAGCCACGAACGCTGACGGCCGGTATTGCACGTCGCCCACCACGCCCACGACCTCGACCATCGAGTCCGACGGCGCGCTCGAGGACATCCCGAGAAAGAAACCCTCGATGTAGCCGCCATCCACCAGCGCAGAGAGGCTGGGCGCCATGCCGTGGTAGCGCAAACCGCCGGCGTGAATGCCGGGCGGCATGAAGGTATGGCCGAGCGTGAACATCTTTACAATCGGCGCCATCGCAGCTGTGTCGCCATAGTCATACACAAAGCGGCCCTTGGTGAGGCTGGGGCAGGCAGCCGGCTCCACTGCAATGATGCGCGTGTTGTGGCCCTTGGT
>CAMDCH010000271.1:0-3730 GCA_945889655.1 bacterium HR33 | reverse complement strand
GCCGGGGCGCCCGGATCGCGCTGACCATCGTGGAAATACTGCTGGCCATCGGCTCGGGCTACCTCATCTACATCTTTTCGGACAATGGGGCACGAGCCTCCGGCGCATACCTCGGCCTCGGCGCCAACATCCTCTACCTGTTCGGCCTGCTACCATGGAGATCGCGGACGACAGACCCCGCCCCGTCATCTCCTCCATGACCGATCCGCTTTTCCTGTCTTTCCAGGCCGTGCTGGCCGGTCGCTATTCGCTCGAGCGGGAGATCGGCCGGGGCGGGATGGGCATCGTGTATCTCGCCCACGACGTCGCGCTCCACCGCCAGGTCGCGATCAAGCTCCTGCCCCCCATGTTCGTCGCCGACACCACCGCGCGAGAGCGATTTCTCCGGGAGGCGCGCACGGCCGCGGGTCTCGCGCATCCTCACGTGGTTCCGATCCACCTCGTCGAGCAGCGAGACGAGTGGGTCTACTTCGTGATGGGGTTCGTGGAAGGCGAGAGCCTGGGGCAGCGAATCCGGCGAGCCGGGCCGCTCCCCGTGAACGAGGCGGTTCGCATCGTGCGCGAGGTCGCCTGGGCGCTGGCTTACGCCCACGGGCGTGGCGTGGTGCACCGCGACATCAAGCCGGACAACGTGATGCTACAGCACGGGACCGGCCGCGCGGTCGTCACGGACTTCGGTATCGCGCGGGACGCGCACCTGGAGACGGTAAGCAAGGAAGGCGAGATCATCGGCTCGCTCCACTATCTCGCGCCGGAACAGGCAGATCCCGCGGCGACCGTGGACGGCCGTGCGGACCAGTACGCCCTCGGGGTGACTGCCTTTCAGGCGCTGACCGGGCGCCTGCCCTTCGACGGCGTTACGGCTGCCGCCCTCGTGGCCCAGCACCTGAGCGAGCCCGCACCGCCCGTCGCGAGCATGCGGCCGGGCCTGCCGGCGGGTGTCGCCGCTGCCGTCGACCGCTGCCTCGCCAAGAGTCCCCCCGCGCGATTCCCCACCACCGAGGCTCTCGCGGAAGCACTGAACGATGCACTGCCGGCTTCGCGGCCCATCCCGCGATCGGCGCTCGAGGTACGGGATGCCATCGGTACGACCTACAACGCCGGGGCGCTGTCGCTGCTGGCGCTCTGGTTCATCGCGAGCGTGAGCCCCGAAGTGCTCCCAGGGGTCCTGGGGGTTCTTGCGGCCGTGGTCGCGATCCAGGTCCTGGCCTTGCTGCGCGCGGTGAGCGGGGCGACCCGCGCCGGCCTATCCTCGCGCGACATAGCAGAAAGCATACAGGCCCTCGAATCCGGCGAGGACGAGAACACGCGCATGACGAAGAACGAGATGCGCGAACTCCGCGCGTTTTTCGGTGGCGGGGCCGGACGCGCATTGCTCGGCGCGGTCGGAGCGGTGTTCACGGCATTCGGCATCTGGGCAGGACGGGGGTCGATCCCCTCCTGGCAGAACATACCCGTGAGTGACTTGCTGTTCAGTGTCATCGGAGCGCTGCTGATAACAGGTGTCGGCATCGCGGGCCTCGCGGGGGCGATGGGGCGCGGCCCGATTCGCTGGCTCGATCCCGCCAGTTGGGAATCTTCCCGTCGCCGCTCCATTCGCTGGTTCGCGGACAACCCGTTCATTCGACTCCTCTTCCGGCTCGCCCGCCGCTCGAACCACCCCGCAGCGCCCGTCGCCCCGGCCGCGCAGCCAACCGAGGTCTTCCTCGGCCGAGCCGCCCAGGAATTGCTGGACGGCCTGGCAACGCCGGCACGCAAGCAGCTCACCGGGGCCGCCGACGCGATTCGCAAGCTGGAGGCAGCAGCAACCGCGCAACGCACGCGGCGGGACTCGCTGGACCGCGCGCTCGCCGAGATCGGGAATGGGGGCGATCCCGCAAAGCGGGAATCAGTATCGCGCGAGCTGAGCGCGGCGCGCACCCAGGCCGTTGATCAGCTCCAGTCCGCGATGGCGGCACTCGAGAATCTCAGGCTGGACCTGCTCCGCGCACGCAGCGGCGTGGGTAAGCCGGGAGACCTGACCGGGGCGATCGACGCGGCGCGACGCATCGGCGAGCAGGTGTCGGCTACATTAGAGAGACGATGACTGAACTACGGTGTGAGGTGCGCGGTGCGCGGTGCGCGGGAACATCCATCGGGCAGCGGGCGCTTTCGCGAAGAACTGAAGCACGGGTTTTGGCCTCGCGCACCGCGCACCGCGCACCGCGCACCGCTTTTCTGCTCGGAGTCTTGATGACAGCAACGGTCTCCGGCGCCGCCGGGCAGTCTCCCGAAGCGCCGGTGGCAAAGAAGATTCCCCACACCACGAACATCCACGGCTACACGCTGTCGGACGATTACTTCTGGCTCCGGGAAAAGAAAAACCCCGAGGTCATGAAGTACCTCGAGGCCGAGAACGCGTATACCGAAGACGTGATGAAGGGGTCGAAGGCGGTGGAGGAGAAGCTCTACACCGAAATGCTCGGCCGCATCAAGCAGACCGACCTCACGGTCCCCTACCGGCTCGGCGAATACTTCTACTACACGCGCACCGAAGAGGGAAAACAGTACCCCTACTACGCCCGCAAGAAGGGCAGCCTCGAGGGGAAGGAAGAGCTGCTGCTCGACCTCAACCAGCTGGCCGAGGGGAAGACGTACATGGCCCTCGGCGCGTACGCGGTGAGCCCGGACGGCAACTGGCTGGCGTTCTCATTGGACTCCACCGGCTACCGCCAGTACACGCTCCAGGTAAAGGATCTCCGGACCGGGACGCTCTCGGTCGAGCACATAGACGGCGTAGGCGCGGTGGCGTGGGCGATGGACAACAAGACCCTCTTCTACAGTACCGAGGATCCGGTCTCCAAGCGGTCGGACAAGATCTGGCGGCACGCGGTCGGGAACGCCGCCAGTGATCTCGTCTACTTCGAGCCGGATGAAATGTTCGACGTGGACGTCAGCGCCTCGCTGGACGACCGCATGCTATTCATCGGGGCGTTCGCCAAGACCTCGACCGAAATCCGGTTTCTCCCCGCGGACAACCCCGGCGGCGCCTTCAAGGTGATTACGCCGCGCCGCGAAGACCACGAGTACGACGCCGACTATCACGACGGCAAGCTGTACATCCGCACCAACTCCCACGCGCGCAACTTCCGCGTGGTGACGGCATCGCTGGACGATCCGTCCGAGGGCAAGTGGAAGGAGTACATCCCGCACAGCCCCAGCGTGAAGGTCGCCGCACTCACCTTCTTCGCGAATCACCTCGCCATCTCCGAACGCGAAGGTGGGCTGAGCCACCTCAAGATCGTTGACCTGAAGACCAGCACGTCGCACAGGATCACGACGGAGGAGCCCGACTACACGCTGGCGCTCAGCACCAATGTCGAGGCGAACACCACCATCATCCGGTTCGCATACCAGAGCCTGGTGACCCCGGGGTCGGTCTACGATTACGACATGAACACCCGCAAGCGGACGCTGATGAAGCGGGTGGATGTGCTCGGCGGCTACGACCCGTCCCGGTACGAGACCAGCCGTGTCTGGGCCACCGCGCGCGACGGCACGAAGGTCCCTATCTCGCTCATGTGGAAGAAGGATACCAAGCTCGACGGCACGGCACCGCTGCTGCTCTACGCCTATGGTTCCTACGGCATCTCGGTCCCGCCGACGTTTTCGTCGAATCGCCTGAGCCTGGTGGACCGCGGCGTGATCTACGCGCAGGCCAACATCCGTGGCGGTGGTGAGCTGGGCGAAG
>CAMDCH010000270.1:0-3734 GCA_945889655.1 bacterium HR33 | reverse complement strand
CCCGGTAGAGCAAGGCCGGCAGGTACGCCACCCATGCCTGATCGATCGCGAGCCGGTCCATCTGCTTCAGCAACCACGCGGGCGACGGATCGTCCAGGTGTCTGTACGGGTAGCCCCCGACGAATGCCGAGACGTCAATCGCGCGCATCGAAGGTGCCTTTCGGGAAAATCGCGCGCGCATTCCCCGACCGAATGAGATCCATGTCGGATTTCGAAAGACCCAGGCTCTCGAGATACCGGAGCTTGGCCCATCCCGTATCCAGCGTGATGTCCGCACCCCACACAAGGCGCTTCGCCCCGACCGCGCCGAGCGCGCCTTCCAGCATGCCGACGTCCACCCCGCTCCCCGACAGATCGAGGTAGACGTTCGGAATGTCAGCCACCGCGCGGAACGTGTGGGCCCAGTCCCCGCCCCCGCCGATGTGTGCCAGCAGGAACCGGGTGCCCGGGTGACGCTCGGCCAGCTGCCCAAGCTCCGCACCGTCCGACGCCTCCTGGTTGGGCCAGTCTTTCCGGCGATGCTGCCAGATGTGATGCAGGACCGGGAAACCATGGCGGCCGGCGGCCTCGGCCACGGGATGGAGCAGCGGATCGTTCGCGCGACGGCTAGCCGCGAGCTTCACGCCCACCATCCCGTCCTTCGCGCGGCGGTCGATCTCCTTCACCGCGTGCGACGTGAAGTTGGGATTGACCACGCAATAGCCGAAGATCTTGCCGGGGAAGGCACGCTGCAGCGCCAGCATCTGGTCGTTGGCGGTGGTGACGTCTTCCGGTGACGGGAAGTACACCGGCGACCGCATGCCCCAGGATCCGAGGATCGACGCCACGTGCGCGGTGACGCCCATCCGGTCACCCGCCTCGAGCCGTGACTCGTTCACCCGCTGCCAGTCGCCGCGCGAGCCATCCGTGTAGAAATGCGCGTGCGCGTCGATCAGCACGTGCGATTCACCCCGTCGAGCGCCGATTCCAGCCGCACCAGTATCTCGTTCACCGTCTCTTCCGTGTGGGCGAGCGACATGAAGTTGTACGCGGTACGCTTGAAAAGCAGTCCCCGCTGGGATGCCGTCAATGCCACGGCCGACGAGACCGCCTCGTCCCGCCAGGTGACGTAGCACATCTCGGGGATCCCCCGCACGCCGGTTGCGACACGCGGGTAGAGGCGCACCAGCCGCTCGAGCCCGGCGATCAGCGCGTCACCCGACTCCGTGATGCGATCAACCACCGGCTCCGTGGTATACGTCTCGATGACCGCCCGGGCTGCCGCGAGGCTCACGTACTCGGTCGCGAGCGTGGACGAGATCCACGTTCGACCGGCCGCCTCCATCAGGTCCTTCCGGCCGCACACGGCGGCAATCGGGAGCCCGTTCCCCAGCGCCTTCCCCAGCACGGTCAGGTCCGGGGTCACCCCGAACCGCTCGGCGATCCCGCCGATCTCCACCCGGAACGCAGTCTTGATCTCATCAAAAACCAATACCGCCCCCGCCACCTTCGCGGCCTTCTGCAAGGCCGAGAGCCACGGTGCGGTGGGCAACGCCTCGATCACGGGCTCGATGACAATCGCGGCGGGAGGAGGCCCGCCCGCCAACGACGCCTCGAGCCCCGCGATGTCATTGAAGGGGATCTGTCTTCGCAGGCCCACGTCGGCCTTCGGCACACCCTCGGCCTCCTGGCACCAGTCCAGCCACCCGTGATAGCCGCAGGTGATCACGGCCTCCCGGCCGGTGTACGTCCGCGCCAGCCGCACGGCGGCGGCCGTCGCCTCGGCGCCGGTCTTCAGGAACCGCGTGGCCTCCGCACCGGGAATGATGGCCGCGAGCCGCTCCGCCACTTCTTCCTCCAGCACCGGGGGCAAAGGCCCCACGATGCCGTCGCGGGCCGCCTTCTCCACTGCCGCGACCACCGCGGGATGCCCGTAGCCCAGCCCCACGGCGCCGAGCGCCATGATCGTGTCCAGGTACTCACGTCCCTGCTCGTCCCAGACCCGGCACCCCTCGGAACGCAGCATGCGCGCCGGCGCGCCCGGCACATCACCGAACAGGGCCGCGGGCCGCTTGCTCTGCGTGGACGTGAAGCCGGGAATCACGCGTCCGCTTTCTGGCCGGTGCGCTCGAGGAATCGCCGGACCTCGATCCACATCGCGCGGATGAGCTTGGCCTCGCGATAGTCCATCGGCGTCCGGTGCACCACCTCGCGGTAGGCGCGCATCACGCCATCCTGCTTGCGGGTCTTGAAGAAATCGATCGCCTCCAGCGATGCCTCGGCATCCGCGAACAGGCGCTCCAGGTCATCCTGCGTTGCCGGCTCGGACTTTCGCCGCGGGTCCTTGAACGGGCGCGTGTTGTTCTTCGCCAGCAGCAGCTCATAGGCCATCACGGTGAAGGCCTGCACCAGGTTCAGCGAGGAGTACTTGGGATTGGTGGGGATGGTGACGCTGCGCTGGCACCGGTCCAGCTCTTCGTTGGTCAGGCCCTTGTCTTCAGGGCCCAGGAGCATGGCAACGGGTCCCGATTCGGCCGCTTCCAGGATCTCGGGGGCGGCTTCCCGCGGCCGCTGGGCGTTGCGCTTGGCGGTCCGCTGCCGCGCGGTCAGGCCGGCCACGTGGACACAATCCGCCAGCGCCTCGTCGAGCGTGTCGAACACGCGCACCTTCTGGAGGACATCACCCGTGTTGTGCGCGATGCCTTCGATCCGGTACGCATCGTACTCCAGCGGCTGCACCAGCCGCAGCTCGCGCAGCTCGAAATTCTTCATCGACCGCACCACGCCGGCGATGTTGACCAGGTCCTGCGGCCGGTGCAGCACGACGATCACGCTCATTGGATCTCCAGCAGGGCCGCCGTCTCGGGCGACTCGCGGTCACCGCGCAGGTACACCCACCCACCGCCCCCCGAGAGTACCAGCTGGCCCGCCCGCCGCTCGCGGCCGCGCTCCATGCGGTTCACCACCAGGTTCGCGAGGAATCGTTCTCCGCCCCCGAACACCCGCCCGGCGTCGAAGACGATCATGACACGGTAGCCGGTTGCTGTCCGGCCCCAGTTGGCGCTCAGCCTCGTGGTGTCCGCAGCGGTTCCCGGCACCGGACGAATGTACATGCGGTCGGACCCCGCGTCGGGGACGAGAACGAATCCCTGCCAGCCGCCGAGGTCGACGTAGAACTGGATCCCGTCGGAATGGATATCCGGCAGCTCGTTGTCGAGCCGTGGATCCGCGTCGGCGGCGCCGCGGACGACAAGCTCCGGCTTCTTCACATCGACTCCGAAACAAAGCTGCGAACCGCGCGCGAATATCGCGACGTCCGCCGAAAATGCGTCGGGATCATACGCCTCTTCTGACCGCCGGTACTGTCGCGCGCCGAGATGCACGGCAGCCGGCGGCGCATCGCCCTCGGCCAGGATCCGGACCGGCACGATATCCCGGCGCGGCGACGCCGGCTGATGTGGGATATGACGTGTGCGGGAGCCGCCGAGGGACACTTTCCCCTTGTCCGACTTGATCGCCACCGACCGGTCGCCGAGCCGAATGACATCGCGCCCGTGGCTCCCCGCAATGGTGATCTCGTCACCGGACGCGCGGACATCCAGCCGCTTCGGTCCGTACGCCTGCACCCAGCGTCCTGGGCCGCGCGCCCGGCGCACTGGAAACTCCTCGGGCGGGCCATCAGCGAACGAGATATCGGGTGGGCCGATGCCCGTATCCGACATGATGGACTCCCCGGCCCGCGGCACGATCGCGAG
>CAMDCH010000269.1:0-3743 GCA_945889655.1 bacterium HR33 | reverse complement strand
TCCTCTTCAGCCAGAAAACGCGCCACCTTGCCCGCTGGGGTGAGCTCGAACGTGTAGTAGATCAGGCGGTCGCCGGCGTAGAGCTTGTAGCGGTAGATGTACCGGATTGTATTGCCGAACCGAACCGTCCCCGCCGCACCGAGATCCTCCCGCTCGAGAAACGCAAACTTGTCTACTTTCCCCGAGAATCCCCGGGCGCGGTTGGTCCTCACCGGTCCACCGGGGTTCCGGAGACTGGGAGCAAGGAGCTCGGAGTCGCGGTCGTTGGCGATGTTGTCCAGCATCCCCAGGAACTGCCGCTGGAGCGCGGTATCCGGGTCGGCTTTTTCCGCGATCGTGGCGGCGGAGAGAGCCGGAATGAGCTGGCCCGCGACCCGCTGCGCGAGGACGTTCACCGCGTCGAAGCGGTCGACGTTCATCAGGACCGCGACGCCCAGGCGGTCGTCGGGATAGTAGTAGACCACCGACGAAAAGCCGCCGACCGTGCTGCCGTTGTGGATCAGCACCCGGTGGCCGTGCATGGCGTCCACGAACCAGCCATAGCTGGCGCTGAACGTGGTGCCGTTGTTCAGGCGGACGGGACTCATGGTGTACTCAAGGAAGGCGCGGTTCAGGATCTTCCCGTCGCCGAGTGCGCCCATCCACTGCGCCATGTCGGGCGCGGTGCTCATGATCCCGCCGCTCGGCGCGATGATCTTCGGGCGATGGGGCTCGCCGTTGCGGAACTGGCCTTCTTCCTCGACGTAGCCGCCGGACCGGTTGGACACGAGGTCGCCCCAATGCTTGAACCGCGTGTAGCCGAGCCCGGCCGGCTTGAAGAGGTTCTCCTCGACGAACTGCTCGTACGGTATCCCGCTGACCTTTTCGATGATGATGCCGAGCAGTGGGGCACCGGTGTTCGTGTAGGCGAAGCGCGCGCCGGGTTCGAAGTCGAGCGGAAGCGGGGTGACCAGCTTGATGAAGTCGGCGGCCGAGTAGTCGCTCCGGTAGGAGAAGGCGGTGCGGCTCTCCCAGTCGGGTAATCCCGCCGTGTGCGTGGCGAGGTGATGGACGGTGATCCCGGCCCAGGCCGCGGGCGCGTCCGGGAGGTATTTCCCGATGGGATCGTTGAGCCCCAGCTTGCCCTGCTGGGCCAGTAGCAGGGTGGCCACCGCGGCGAACTGTTTCGAGATGGACCCGATTTCGAACACCGTCTGTGGCGTCGCCGCTGTGCCGAGCTCGATGTTGGCGATGCCGTAGGCCGAGCTCATGACCACCTTGCCGTCCTTCACTACCGCAATCGAGACCGCGGGGATCTTGCGGCGTTCCAGGAACGTGCGGATGTACCCATCCAGGTTGCCCTGCTGGGCGGAGACCGGAGCGGTAGGGAGCGCGGCGATGGCAAAGGCGAGGTAAAACGGCCGACAGGTAACCATGGCCCTAACATATCGTGTCGTCATTGGCATGTCATCGCTCCGTCATGAAGCCGCACGGCCAGCGTCATGTAGCGGTGCCATCGTCGGCGCGTCCCTTTCAGGAGCGACCGATGCACCGCGCCGAGATCAACGTGACGCCGATGATCGATGTGCTGCTCGTGCTGATGATGGTCTTCATGCTCGCGCAGCTCCGTGCCCGCGTTCACATGAACGTGATGGTTCCCGCGCCGATCCCCGAGGGGCCGGCGGGACCGTCAGGTGACGCGATCGTGCTGGAGATCGGGCCGGATGGGTCGTATGTGCTCAACGGGACGGCGGTTGCCCGGGGGGCACTGGGCCTGCGGCTGGAGGAGGTCTACCGTGACCGGCCGCGGAGCGTGCTGTTCGTACGGACTGCTCCGATGCGCGCGTACCGCGAGGTGGTGGAGGCAATGGATGTCGCGAAAGGAGCAGGCGTGAAGGTGCTCAGCTTCTACTCACCACCCGGGGGTTGATAAAGCTGCCGTCAGTTGTACGCTGGGTCGTACGTCGAGCTTGGCGCCCTCGGACCCCACGTGTCGTCGAGTGGCGTGCGAGGGCCGGAGCAGGCGAATACACCGGCGATTGCGATGGCAATGGTGGAGATCGTCATCTGTTTCAGGATAGGGTCCAACCGGTGCGACGGCAATACGTTATCGCCCTTCGGCCTGAGCGTTGATCTCCGGGTTGCCGAGGACGCGATTCGCGGATCCGCGGGCGGCCAGCTCGATCATCGCCCGGCCCACGTTGGTCGTGTTGGTGACCGAGCCGGCCGCGAGGCGCCGAAGCACTGGGTACAGCGGTCGCAGCACGGAGTAGAACGCCTGGTACCAGCCGGTCTTCGAGCGAATCCCTCTCAACGGCTGGATGTAGCCGGGGCGGAGCATGTACGCGTTGAGCGGCATGCGGAGTAGCTCGTTTTCCGTGCGGCCCTTCACCCGGGCCCACATCGCGCCGCCCTGCTCGGTGCTGTCGGCGCCCTGACCTGAGATGTAACAGAAGGCAATCTTCTGGTTTGCGGCCAGAAGGGCTTTGGCCGTCGCGATGGTCATGTCATACGTCAGCCGGGTGTAGGACGCCTCATCCATCCCGACCGACGACACGCCGAGGCAGAAAAAACAGGCGTCGTAGCCCGTGAGCTCTGCCCGCACGTCATCGTAGTTGAGAAAATCTTTCCGGATCAGCTCCCGGAACTTGGGATGGGTTCGCCCGGTGGTGCTGCGCACGACCGCCAGCACGTGCGTGACGCGGGCATCGTCCAGGCATTCGAGCAGGGCGCCGGTGCCGATCATGCCGGTGGCGCCGAAAAGAATCACTTTCATGTCGGTGCGCGCCTAGTTGCCCGGATGGTACTCGCGCTCCGTGTGACCCTGGAGCTGTGACGGATAGAAGTAGACCGGGCGCAGGTCACCGGTCGCGTAACGCTTCGCCTGGTCGCTGAAATGCTTCGACACGGGATTGCCACTCTGGCCACCGGCCGTCACCGCGCGCGCCCGGACGCTGTCGCCGAACTCCACCACCGCCACGAAACTGTTGCCGCTCGTGCCGTAGATCTTCTTGCTGTCCTTGTAGGTCCGCGCGCCGAACGACGCCAGCGATCCCCACCGTGCCGATGTAAACCGGACCGGAATGCTCGGCCCGCTGTCGTTGAACGGGTGGACGATGTCGTCCGTGAGGCGCTGGAACCGGTTGACCTTGCCCCACGGCGTCTTCCAGCTCCCCCAGTTGGACTCGAGCGAATCGGCGATGACGTCCAGCGCCTCAAGCCGCTCGGTGTCGGTCACCTTCGTCTGCATGTAGTCGTAGACGGTCATGCCGGCCCTCTGGGCCGGCTGGGTGGAGCGCCGCCAAAGCTCCTCGCCCCAGAAAACCGCGAGCGTGGTGGGTACCGACGTCTCCGACCAGGTGAGATCCCAGGCCCGGAGCGTCGCGACCTGCTCGGCCACGTGCTCTTTCATCTGGTTCTTCGCGGGGAGGCGGTCGTACGCGCGGAAAAGGGTGGGTAGCAAGTCGGTAAACGCGGTGAGGTACGGATCAAACGCCGCGGCGAGCAGTCCGTCGAGCGTGAAGTCCTTCCGGCCCTGGAGCACCCGCACGGCGTGGATCCCGCGGGGATTTTCGCCCGCCACCTGCACGTACGGCGGATACGCGGCCTTCTTCGGGCTGTTGGTGCCCGCGACAGAGTAGGGCCAGTTGTTGGTGTTCTGGATCCAGCCGTTCTTCGGGTTGAACGAGTTGGGTGTCTCGTCGATGGACATCGGCGCGCCCCACTCGGTGGCCGGGTTGCTGCCATCCACCGGCTTCGTCCAG
>CAMDCH010000268.1:0-3749 GCA_945889655.1 bacterium HR33 | reverse complement strand
GTCGCCGCCTCGGTCACGTCGAACCGTCCCACCGAGGTGCGGCGAAGCGCGGCGAGGTGCCCGCCGCATCCCAGTCGCTCCCCCAGGTCCCGCGCCAGCGCGCGGACATAGGTGCCGCTCCCCACCGCCGACTCGAAAACCAGGTCGGGCCCCGCCCGGCTGACCAGATCAAAACTCCCCACCTCGACGGCTTCCGCCTCCAGCTCGAACTCCTCGCCGCGGCGCGCGCGCTTGTGTGAGCGGCGCCCGTCCACGCTTTTGGCGGAGAAGCGTGGGGGTCGTTGCTGCGTGGTGCCGACCAGTTCCTGCATCGCATCCCGGATCGCGTCATCGTCCAGCGAACGCCAGGCGTCCGACTCGCGTAACGATTGCCCGGTGTGATCGTCGGTAGCGGTCGTCATGCCGAGGCGAATGGTGCCGGTGTAGGTCTTGGGCAGACCGACGAGGAATTGCGCGAGGCGCGTGCACCGGCCCACGAGGATGACAAGAAGACCGGTTGCGAAGGGGTCGAGTGTCCCGGCGTGGCCGACGCGGCGCGTCTGGAAGGCCCGGCGGACGACGGCGCAGGCGTCGTGGGAGGTTGGTCCGGCGGGCTTGTCTACCAGCAGCATGCCGTCGGCCAGGGTGCTAGCTCTCGTCCCGCTTGAGGTCCGACAGGATCTGGTTGATACGCTGGGCGTGCTCGAGACCGCGGTCCAGCTCGAAATGGAGCTCTGGAATGTTGCGGAGGCTCAGGGTTTTGGCGAGGTGGCTGCGAAGGAACCCGCGCGCGCTATCGAGGCCCTCCATGGCCCGGGCCTTCTCCTCTTCGGTCCCCATTACACTGACGCGGACAACGGCGTGAGTGCCATCGGGTGACACGGTTGCGCTGGTTATGGTGACGAACCCGACACGCGGATCTTTCACCAGCGTGGCCACGGCCCCGGCGACCGTTTCCTGGACGAGCGCCGACAGACGTTCGGGGCGGTGCTTGGTGCTTTTTGGTCTCATGCGAAACTCTTTGCGGAGTCGATGATCCGCGCGAGTGGATGGCCCGCCAGGAAGCCGTCGGCCGAGCTCAGGACCGATTCAGCGTGGCGCCGGTCAGTGGCCACCACGCAGCAGGAGAGCTCCGCCCGCTGCCAGAGGTCCTGGTGGTCCGTTTCCGCGACCGACACGTTGAATTTCTCGTGCAAGCGGTCCTTCAGGCTCTTGATAATCTGCCGCTTGTCCTTCAGTGACTGGCAACCGGCGAGGTGCAGCTCCCAGGTCAGGATCCCGACGACCACGTCAGCTGCCCTTCGTGGCTCCCGCCGGCTCGAGTAACCGCGCTACTTCCTCGACCTTGAACGACTCGAGGATGTCGCCGACCTTGATATCGTTGAAGTTCTCCACGCCGATACCGCACTCGAGACCTTCCTTGACCTCACGCACGTCTTCCTTGAAGCGCTTGAGGCTGGAGATGCCGCCGCTGAAGACTTCCACCGCTTCGCGAACGACGCGGATGCTGGTGCCGCGCTTGATGAGCCCATTGCGCACGTGGCAGCCGGCGATGGTCCCGATGCCCGAGATCTTGAATACCTGCCGCACTTCCGCTTCGCCGAGCACCACTTCGCGCTTCTCCGGCGCCAAAAGGCCTTCGAGCGCGGCCCGGACTTCTTCGACCGCTTCGTAGATCACGCGGTAGGTGCGGATGTCCACCTTCTCGCGCTCGGCGGTCGCGCGCGCGTTTGCATCCGGACGCACGTGGAAGCCGACGATGATCGCGTTGGCCGTACGGGCCAGCAGCACGTCGCTGTCGGTGATCGCGCCGACGCCGCGGTGAATGACCTCGATGCGGACTTCCGCGTTGGACAGCTGGGCAAACGCGTCGGCGAGCGCTTCCGCCGGGCCACCCTGGTCCGCCTTGATGATGATGTTGAGGACCCGGACCTTGCCCTCGCCGATCTGCCTGGACAGGTCTTCCAGCGTGACGCCCCGTCCCTGGCGGCGATGCTGGGCCTCGCGATCGAGCCGCTGACGCTTCTGCGCGATGTCCCGCGCTTCCTGCGCGTTGGCCACGGCGACGAACACGTCGCCAGCCTGCGGAATGCCGTCGAGGCCGAGGATCTGGACCGGCATCGAGGGACCGGCCTCGGAGATCCGCTTGCCGCGCTCGTCGAACATCGCGCGGATACGGCCCGAAAGGTTGCCGCAGATGATGTCGGTACCGACCTTGAGCGTGCCGTTCTGGACCAGCACGGTGGCCACGGTTCCCTTGCCCGGATCGAGGCTGCTCTCGATGACGGTGCCCTTCGCCGCCCGGTTCGGATTGGCCTTCTTGTCCAGGATTTCCGCCTGGAGCAACACCTTCTCGAGCAGCGCGTCCACACCCGTGCCCTGCTTCGCGGAGATGGCCGCGGAGAGCGTCTGGCCTCCGAACTCCTCCAGGATCACGCCGTGGGTGAGCAGGTCCTGTTTCACCTTCTGAACGTTTGCGGCCGGCAGGTCGATCTTGTTGATGGCCACGACGATCGGCACACCGGCGTTCTTGGCGTGGCTGATCGCTTCGATCGTCTGCGGCATCACCTGGTCGTCCGCGGCCACGACCAGCACCACGAGGTCGGTGACCTGGGCGCCGCGGGCACGCATGGCGGTAAACGCCTGGTGACCCGGTGTGTCGAGGAACGTGATCCGCTTGCCGTCCGGCCGTTCCACGTGATACGCGCCGATGTGCTGGGTGATGCCTCCCGCCTCGCCCGCGATGACGTTGGTCTTGCGGACGTAGTCGAGGAGCGACGTCTTGCCGTGGTCGACGTGGCCCATCACCGTGACAACGGGAGGCCGGGATACCAGCTGGTCGTCCGTGTCGGCGGGTTCGACGGGGCCGGCGGATTGCGGCGCATACTGTTCTTCCTTGACCGCCTGGAAACCGAACTCGCTGGCGATCAGCTCGATCTGGTCGAAGTCCAGTCGCTGGTTGACCGTGACCATCAGGCCCAGCTCCTTGAACGCGAACGTCACGATCTGCGTGGGCGGCACCTTGATGGTCTCGGAGAGCTCCGAAACCGTGATGAATTCGTTCACCCGGACGAGCGTTTTCTCGCGTTCGCGCTCCTCGGCCATCCGCTGCTCTTCCATCTTGCGGAAGCTCGGCTCGTCGTCGCGGCGGCGCGCGCCCTTCTTGGCCGGGCCACTGTTGATCGATGCCATGGTGCGCGTGATGTTTGCCTGCACCGCCTCGACATCCACCTGGGAGCGCTTGCCCTTCTTGCGTTTTTTCTTGTCACGGCGGTCGTCACTGATCGCGCCGCCACCTGGGGCCGCGGAAGCGATGGGCCGGGGTGACGAGGACGAAGGTGCTGACGACTGCGAGCCGGGCGCGGCGGAGGCAACGGGTCGCGGCCGGGCCGGAGCCGGGTTGCGCTGCACCCGCATCGGAATGAACGCTCCTGGGCGTGGCGCTTCCCGCGGCGTGTCGCCGGCGTGAGCGGGTGAAGATTCGACCGGCGCGGACGGTGCGCTCGCTGTCGCCGGGCTCATGGGCTCGGGGCGCAACGTGGCGGGCGGTTCAACGAACAGGGCGGCCGCCCGCTCTTCGAGCGTGGGCTTGGGCTCGAGCGGCTCGAGCTTCAGCGGTACCTCAGCGATCGCCAGCTCGGCTGCTTCGCGCTGCCGCTCCTCTTCGGCGACTGCTTCCTTGGCGGCCACTTCCGCTGCCGTGCGGCGGCGGCGGCGCGGGCGGTCGGCATCCTCAGCTGGGGGCTCCGGCGGCTTGGCGGCCTTGGCCG
>CAMDCH010000267.1:0-3772 GCA_945889655.1 bacterium HR33 | reverse complement strand
CTGGGGGGGGGGCGGGGGCGGGCGTAGGCTCCGGCACGGGCTTGGGCGGGAGGCTCAGTAGCTGCTCGTAGCTGGAGCGCAGCGCCTTGAACTCGCCCTGGCGCGCCTTGGCGAGCGGGGCCCCATCACCCAGGTCCACCTTGAGGGCGTTCTGCTGCTTGCCGTCCCTGAGAAACTCGTAGTGCACATGCGGGCCGCTGGCGAGACCTGTGGCGCCCACGTAGCCGATCACTTCGCCCTGGCTGACGCGCACGCCGGGCCGGATGCCCTTCCGGAACCGGCTCATGTGCGCGTAGCGAGTCTCGACACCGCGCGGGTGGCGCAGCGCAACCATGTTGCCGTAGCCGCCGCTGCGTCCCGCGAACCGTACCACGCCGTCACCGGTCGCGTAGATCTCGGTGCCCATGCGGGCGGAGTAGTCGGTCCCGCGGTGAGCGCGGAAGATGCCGAGCACCGGGTGGAATCGCTTGTTGTTGAATCCCGAGCTGATGCGCAGGAAGGCGACGGGATTCCGCTTGAACGACCGGCGGAGCGAAATGCCCTTCTCGTCGAAATAGCTGTTGTGGCCGGCGGAGTCCTGGAGCAGGAACGCGTTGTGCGCCTTTCCGCGGGTTTCCATGCGGGCCGCGACCAGGCGGCCGTAGCGGACATCCTTCTGCGACGACGAAAGGCGCTCATAGACCAGCGAAAAGCGGTCGCCCTTGGCAATGTCATGGGTGAAGTCGATGTCCCAGCCGAACACGCCATCCGCCAGGTCCGCGATGAACCGCTCGCGCTCGCCGGCGGGGAGGACGCTGTCGGGGATCACGTCGTGCAGCGACTCGTAGAGGGAGGCCTTCATGACGCCTTCGACCCGCAGCGACGTGACGTCCCAGGTCACCGGTTCGATCTCGCCCGACCATTCGCCCGCCGCCCGCACGATGTGCAGGATGCGGTCGGCATCGAGCCGGGTGGTGATGGTTTCGGGAATGGAATCGCCCATGATGTAGCGGATCGCGAATACCTGGCCCGCGCGCGCGCGCCGCGGCTCCAGCTCCGGCGTTGCGGCGAGCAGGTCCACCATCTCGAGCGGTGGCACGCCTCGGCGCATCAGCAGCGTGCCCAGCACCTCGTCCCGGCGCAGCGTGTCCGCCCGGTGACGGTACGCGTCCGTGACGACGATGGGGCGCGCGACCGGGAGCCGGCCGAACGCCCTCGCCGAGGAGAGCCAGAACGAAAGCGCGCCCGCAATCGCGAGCGCGCCAGGAAGCAGGTACCGCCGGCGCATCAATCCATCTGTCTCCGAATGAACGTCGGAATCTCCATCTCCGAGACCTCACCCATCTGCGCCTGGGGCGCCGAGGGACGCTTCACGACCGGATTAGCCGGCTGCGACTGGATGATGATCGGCGTGCTCGGCCGGCCGTTCTTCTGCGGGAACGGCAGGACACCCGCCCCGCCGGCCACCGCCGCCACCCGGACTTCCTGGTGCTGATGCTGGTGCTGACCCATGGTCTTGTCGAAACCAGTGGCGATCACCGTCACACGGATCTCGCCTTCCATGGCGGGGTCGTGCGCAGTCCCAAAGATAATCTCGGCCTGGTCGCCTGCCGCCTCGTGAATAATGTCACTGACTGTCGTCACTTCGCCCAGTGTCAGGTCAGCCCCGCCGGTAATGTTGAGTAGGACGCCGGAGGACCCGCTGATGGAAATGTTGTCCAGCAAGGGACTTGAGATGGCCTGCTGCGCCGCCGCGATCGCGCGGTCGTCACCCCGGCCGATGCCGGTGCCCATCAAGGCCGACCCACCATTCTGCATCACGGTCCGGACGTCGGCGAAATCTACGTTCACCAGCCCGGTGTTCGTAATCAGCATCGAGATGCCCTGCGTCGCATGGAGCAACACCTCGTCCGCCTTCTTGAGGGCCTGCTGGAAGGGGACGTTCTTGCCGACCACGGCCAGCAGCCGCTCGTTGGGCACCACGATCATCGTGTCCACGCATTTCCGCATTTCCGCGAGACCGATGTCGGCCTGGCGCATGCGCTTCTTGCCCTCGAAGAGGAAGGGCTTGGTCACGATGCCAACGGTCAAGGCGCCCACGTCGCGGGCGAGCTGCGCGATGATCGGGGCCGCGCCGGTGCCGGTGCCGCCACCCATGCCGCAGGTGACGAACACGAGGTCGGCGCCGTCGAGCAGCCGGCCCACCTCCTCGCGGTTCTCCTCGATGGCCTGGCGCCCGATCTCCGGGCGCGCGCCGGCCCCGAGGCCCCGGGTCAGCTTCTTGCCGATCTGGATCTTGGCGTCGGCCTTGTTGCTGACCAGCGCCTGCGAGTCGGTATTGACCGAGATGAATTCAACGCCGGTGAGGTGCTCGTCGATCATCCGGTTCACCGCGTTACCGCCGCCGCCGCCGACACCGACCACCTTCATCCGCGCGCTCTGGGCGACCGTTTCCTCGAATTCGAAGACCATGTGTGTTTCCCCTAGAGAGTGAAATCGTTGGGGCGGGCGCGCCCCCTGCACTCGATCGTGAACCCTTCGCCTTCCAGCTCGACATCCAGCTCGACCATCCCCTGGCCGCCGCCCCGCGCAGACCGGGCGAATGACACCTTCCATGCCTGCAAATCGACGCTCACGTGCTCACACAGGCTGTCCCGCTCGAGGTTGCTGCTGCGAACGAGATGCCCGCCGCGCTCGACTGGAGCGGTTCGGTTCCCTTGGTGACGACTCATCGATCCCCCGTAAGTAGATCCTTCGCGCTGCGCGCTCAGGATTCTTCTGAGCCCCGGCTACGCCGGGCTCAGAAGAAGTCCTGCAACCATTTCTTGACCGGAGCGAAGACGCGCTCCACCGGGTCGCGATCCCCTGCTCCCGGCGCCCGTTGCCGCGCGGCATAGCGCGCGAGTCCCACAGGCACGGCGTACCGCGGCGCCTGGACGCTGTCCACCAGGCCGGTGATGCCGCGATCCGGCTCGCCCGCGCGCGCCGGCATCGCGAACACTTCGCGCGCCAGCTCGACGATGCCTGCCATGTGCGCCCCACCACCGGTGAGGATCACGCCCGCCGGCAGTCGCCCGGCAAAGCCTGCCGTCTCGAGGTGCCCGTTCACCAGGCCCAGGATTTCGTCGAGGCGCTGGTGGATGATGTGGGCCAGCAGCTCGCGCTTGGCGACGCGCGCGCCTTGCCCCGGTGTCGCGGGGAGATCGAACGTTTCGTTGGGATCCACCAGCGGCTCGTAGGCAATACCGAGTTTTTCCTTGAGACGCTCGGCGTCCGCCTGCGTCACCTGGAGTCCCTGGACGATGTCGCTGGTCACCCGGGCGCCCGCGAACGGGTACGAGGAGACGAATCGAATCTTCCCTTCCCGGAACACCGCGACGGTGGTCGAGCCACCGCCCAGCTCCAGCAGCGCGCAGCCCAGCTCCTTCTCTTCCTCCGCCAGCACCGCGAGTGACGCGGCGAGCGGCTCGAGCACGATGTCGGCCACGCGGTACCCCGCGCGCTCGACCGATTTCTTCAGGTTCTGGAGCGCGGTGCTCTGGGCGGACACCAGGTACATGTCCACCTCGAGCCGCATGCCCGTCATGCCGAGCGGATCGCTGATGCCGCCCTGGTTGTCGACCTTGTACTCCTGCGGGATGTCGTGCAGGAGCTGCTGGTCGGGACCCAGGTTGATGGCCCGCGCCGCGTCTTCCACCCGCTTCACGTCATCCCGGCTGATCTCGTCGCCGGTGATCGCCGCGAGGCCCAGCGAGCTCTGGGCACCCACGTGCTCGCCCGCGATGCCGCAGGT
>CAMDCH010000266.1:0-3788 GCA_945889655.1 bacterium HR33 | reverse complement strand
CGAAGAAGAAGGACGACTCCACGGCCACGGGGATCGAACTTCGATGCGCAGGTCGGCAACGGGAACACGATCGATCAAGCGAGCCCCACCGCCGTATCGGGCGGAACGACGTTCACCTCGGTGAGCGCCGGAGGTTTCCACACCTGCGCGCTCGGCGCGGCGGGCGGCACGATCTACTGCTGGGGCTGGAGCGGCTTCGGCCAGAGCGGTGACAATCAGCCGTTCAATCAGGCCGGCCCGATCGGCGTCTCGGGGTCATTCGCGTGGAAAGCCATGACCGCTGGCTATCAGCATACCTGCGCCGTGACAACGACCAACCTCTCCTACTGCTGGGGTCTCAACACCAGCGGGCAACTCGGCGATGGCGGTACCACGAATCGTCTCACCCCCCAGGCCATTTCGGTCGGTGTCGCTCTCGCCTATGTGGGCGCTGGGTACCGGCACAGCTGCGGCCTGAGTACGGCCGGGTCCGCCTATTGCTGGGGGGACAACGTCTACGGGCAACTGGGCGACGGCGGCACGACCCCGCACCTGACGCCCGCCCCCATCAGCGGATCACTCGTGTTCACCCACCTGTCCGTTGGGGACGACCACAACTGCGGACGGACGGGCACCAGCCAGATCTACTGCTGGGGGTATGGGGGCAACGGCCAGCTGGGTATCAACAGCACCTCCAACGCCTCGTTCCCCACCGTCATCAGCGGCGCCGTCTCGTTCGCGTCCGTCGCAGTCGGCGGGGCGATCAGCTGTGCGCTGAACACCGGGGGTGCCGGGTACTGCTGGGGCGACAACAGCGGCGGCGGCATAGGCAACGGAACCGCCGGCGGCTCTGTCCTCATTCCCACACCGCTGGCGGGGAGTCTGACGTTCGCCTCAATCAATCCGGGATACGATTTTTCCTGCGGCCGCACGACGGCGAACGCCGCCTACTGCTGGGGCTGGAACAACCTGGGGCAGCTGGGCCTCGGCAACACGACGAACACCTCCAGCCCCACGGTTGTCCCGGGCGCCGTTACCTGGGGCGGGATCTCTGCCAGCCGCGGCGCCAATACGTGCGGCTTCAATTCCAGCGGCGTCGGCTTCTGCTGGGGCAGCAATTTTACCGGCCAGATCGGCGACGGTACATTCACGGACCGCTCCTCACCAACCCTCATCAACACCTCCCTCGCGTTCGCGGGCATCGCGATGGGTGACGCGCATACCTGTGGATTCACCAACGCGGGGGGAAGCGGCTATTGCTGGGGGAACAACGAGAGTGGTCAGCTCGGCAACGGCACCCGCACGGTAAGGACAGCCCCGGTCCAGGTGTTGAGCGGCCCCGCAACGGCGCCGCCGATCATGGTGCAGCTCACGGGAATGGAAGTATTTGCTCCCGAGCCTCCTCCGGTTCCCCGCCATCGCGCCCCAGGGGCATCTCCTGCGGCGGCATCGTCCAGCATGCCGACAGCGTCGCGCAAATCCCGGGAGGGCGAGCGCTGATTCCGCGATAGGGCGCAATGCGAGAGCGGCGGTGGAGAGTTCCACCGCCGCTCGTCGTTTTGTGGACAGTGGCCGGTCAGCTCACCCGCATTCGCTGTACCCGCACACGTGGCACTTTACGCACCCTTCCGCGAACTCGAGCTGCGATCCGCAATCCGGGCAGGTGCCGATGAACTGCTCTTCCTTCATGCCCCCTACCTGGTAGCTGAAGGCACCCGAGGTGCCCATGGTGCGCACCTGTTCCACCGGGGCCCCGGCAGTCGGAGCCGATGCGGCGGGGCCAAGCAGGTCCTGCTGCACGCCGGCCTTGTCCTGCATCCACTTCTCGATGGCGATACCGATGGCATCCGGTACCGACATGACCTTGTTCGGGCCGAGCCCTGTGACCCTGTCCGAGGAAATACCGCGAAGCTGCCGATGGATCTCCGAAAGCGGGATGCCGGCACGTAGCGCGAC
Source organism: bacterium HR33 (assembly GCA_945889655.1). Lineage (GTDB taxonomy): Bacteria > Gemmatimonadota > Gemmatimonadetes > Gemmatimonadales > GWC2-71-9 > SHZT01. The sequence goes on along the minus strand of CAMDCH010000266.1, from coordinate 1,853 downwards.
CGAGATGAGTCGGCCGATGGCCTCGACATCCGCCATGAGCGCGCCGCCCGCCTTGCCGAGGCTCATGAACACCTCGAACGGCTGGCTCCGGTCGTCTTCTGTAATCGTGACGTAGATGGTGCCGAGAGGAGTCTCGAGGCGCCGGGTCGTGCCGCGCAGCAGCTCAGGCCGTGACCGCTTCGCCCGCCGCTGGAGATTCTCGCTCTCCACCTCGTGCAGCCGCTTGCCCTTCAGGGCCAGCTCGGCTTCCAGCTCCGCGATCGTCGACCGAAGATCTGTGATCGTGGCCGTATCCTCTGCCGACCCCGGGCGCGAGCCCGGGGTTCCCGCCCCCTCCTGGACTTTCTTCGCGGTGCTGCCGGTGGACAGCACCTGCATGTCGCGGCTGCCGTCCCGGTACACGGTGACGCCCTTGCAATGGAGCTTGAACGCCATCTCGTAGATGGCGCGCACGTCCGCCTCGGTGGCCTCGTTCGAGAAGTTGCAGGTCTTGCTGATGGCGCTGTCCGTGAATTCCTGGAACCCCGCCTGCATCCGGATGTGCCACTCGGGAGTGACGTCGTGCGCCGTCACGAAAATCCGCTGCCACTTGGCGGGGACCTGGTCGAAGTGGATATGGCCGGCCTCGGCGATCTTCACCATCAGCTCTTCGGAATACCAGCCTTCCCGCTTCGCGATGGCGATGAAGTCCTCGTTCACATCCGGCATCAGCACGCCGGCCTGGTTCCGCATGAACGCGACCGCGAACAGCGGCTCGATGCCCGACGAGCACCCCGAGATGATCGAAATGGTGCCGGTGGGCGCTACGGTGGTCAGGTTGCAGTTTCGCAGCTTCCGCATGGGGCGGATGCGATTGCCCTTCGCATCCCGCGCGCAGGTGGCGTCCGGACCCCAGATGCTCTTCTCCCATTCGGGGAACGGGCCGCGCTGCTTGGCCAGGCGCTCGCTCTCGACCTTCGACTCGTCGTCGATGAACTCCATCATCCGCCGGCCCCACTCCACCGCTTCCGCGCTGTTGTAGGGGATGCCCATGCGGACCAGGAAGTCGGCCCAGCCCATGAGGCCAAGCCCGATGCGCCGGATCCGGTTGGCGAGATCGGTGATCTCGTCCAGCGGATACCGGTTGGCGTCGATGACGTTGTCGAGGAAATGCGTGCAGACATGGACAGCCTTCTTCAGGCTCTCCCAGTCCACGTCCCGGTTCTCGGTGACGAAGAGCCCGACGTTGATCGAGCCCAGGTTGCAGACGTCGTACGGCAGGAGCGGCTGCTCGCCGCAGGGATTGGTGGCCTCGTAGCTGCCGAGGTGCGGGACGGGGTTGTACTGGTTGGCCTGGTCGATGAAGAAGACACCGGGCTCGCCGGTCTTCCACGCGCCATGAATGATCTTGTCGAAGACGTCGCGGGCATTCAGCTGGCCCACGACCTTCTTCGTCTTGGGATGGATCAGGTCGTAGTCGCTTCCCGCCTCCACCGCCGTCATGAACGCGTCGGTGACACCGACCGAGATGTTGAAATTGGTGATCTTGGTCGTGTCGTCCTTGCAGGTAACGAAATCGAGCACATCGGGGTGGTCGACACGCAGAATGCCCATGTTGGCGCCCCGGCGGGTGCCGCCCTGCTTCACGACGTCCGTGGATGCGTCATACAGTGACATGAAGGAAACGGGCCCGGACGCGACGCCCATGGTGGACCGCACCACGTCGTTCTTCGGCCTGAGCCGCGAAAACGAAAAACCGGTCCCTCCACCCGACTGGTTCACCAGCGCCATGCTGCGGAGCGTGTCGTAGATGCCGTTCTTGTTGTTGGAAAGGGCATCCTCGACCGGCAGCACGAAGCACGCCGAGAGCTGGC
>CAMDCH010000265.1:0-3813 GCA_945889655.1 bacterium HR33 | reverse complement strand
CGGATCGACTCGGCGGGCCGGTTCCCGAGGTATTCGGCGAGATCGGGATCGAGGTTGCCGAGCTTCTCGGAGAGCAGCTTGGCCGCGAGGCTCACGCGCAGGTCGCGGTCCGGCCGGTCCACCACCGCCGCGAGCCCGCTGTCGAGCCGGGACACGATCCGGGGATCCAGTCCCTCGACGTCGCGTGGCGGCGCGGTGATCGTGAACGCCAGCTGGCGATTCGCCTCGATCATGTGGTTAAACAGGTTGAACAGCTCTTCCTGGGCACGCGCCTTCCCGGCCAGCAGCTGGACGTCGTCGAGCAGGTACGCCGTGGCACGGCGGTAGCGCGAGCGCCACTGTTCCAGCCGACCGCCGTCTTCCGCCTGCGAGAGCTCATCCACGTAGTCCTGCGCGGAGAGACACGCGACCAGCGCGCCGGGGGCCGCGGCCAGCGCGTGCCCGATGCTGTGCAGCAGGTGCGTCTTCCCGATTCCCGGCGGCCCGACGAGCACGAGCGGGTTGTAGCCTTTCCCGGGATTCTCGACCACCGCCAGCGCGGCGTTGTACGCGAGGCGGTTCGAGTCGCCCACGCGGAACCCGTCGAACGCCCAGGCGCCCGATGGGCCGAGCGGTGGGGCGGCGCCTTCGCGGGCGCGCTCCACGATCGCCGCGGCTTCCCTCACGCGGTCCGGATCGCGGAACACGGAATCGCCGGCCGCGGCGGGGTCGATGACGTTCATCTCGGTCTCGAACGACCGCAGCTTATCCACGTCCTGCTCGAACTGCTTCACGGCCGCTTCCGCTTCCTTGTGCTTGCCCTCGTCGAGCAGCGCGCCGAGCCGGGAGGTCTGGTACCCCTCGCCTTCAAATCGCAGGATCGCTTCGCCAACGCGCGCCTTCCACCCCTCGACCGTGCGCTTGACCGAGGTCTCGACGCCGCTCACGAACGCCGCGAACTCATCGGTCTTGATGGCCTCGGCGCCGGGCGCGCCCATCGGCTTCGTGGTGCGGGGCCGGGCGGACGGGGCCGCTGGCGGCTTGGGGGCGGGCGGCGGGGGGGTCGCGGCTGACGGACGCGCGGCAGCCGGCTTCGGCGGAGCGGGCGGCGGTGGCGGCGCGACCTTCGGATGCTGGGCGGCGAACTGCGGCATGACGGGCGGATCGGGCATCAGGGCGTCATCGCCCTTGATGATGTCGTCGTTCGACAGGGTGAACTGGCCCGTGTCGACATTGGGATCCATGACCGCGGAGACGTCCTGTACCACCGACGGCCGCTTGGACGGTGTCGGCGCGACGGCCACGAGGTCGGTCAGGAGCGAGGCCGCGGCCCCCGGGGTGACAGGTGACTCGCTGACCGCCTGGAACGCGACGAGACGGTTGAGCGCCCCCACCAGCTCGCGGACGTTGCCCACTTCGATCTGCGCCGCGGCCTCCAGCACGCCAGGCCCGAAGTCGGCTCCGCGCTCGTCGGCACGGCGGCGGAGAATCTCGAGCCGTATTTCGTAGTCCGGGCGGGCGACGTCCACCACCAGCCCGCCCGACAGCTCCGAGAGGAGGCGCGAGTCGAGGTTGGCGATTTCCCCCGGGGCGTGGTCGCTGGTCACGACCACCTGGCGGCCAGCGGCCCGCATCTCCGCCACGATCTTCAGCAGCTCCGCCTGGGCCTCGCGCCGGCTGGAGAGGAACTGCACGTCGTCCACCAGGAGGAGACCCACGCCTGCGTACCGGTGGCGGAAGGCGTCCACCTGCCCCGCGCCCGTGGCGGCGTGCAGGGACTCCACGAACTCCTCGAGCGTGATGAACTCGATCTCGGGCACGTTGGCGAGATCGCGCGCCCGGAGACCGATGGCCTGGAGCAGGTGCGTCTTGCCGAGTCCGGTGGTCCCGTAGATCAGGAGCGGGTTGTAGCCGGACCCCGGCGATTCGGCGACGGAGCGCGCGGCGTCGGCGGCAGTCTGGTTGCTCGCGCCGACCACGTAGCTGTCGAAGCCGAACTTCGGGTTGAGCTCGCTCACTGCGGGGTTTCCTGGCTGAGGCGCCGGAGGACGAGGCCGGAGATTTCCCTGAGCGTTTCGAACACGCCTCGTCCGCTCAGGGCATCGGCCACGACGCTGGGAAGGCCGCGGAAGTTGAGCGCCTCATCCAGCTCGTTTTTCCTGAGGATCAGCTCCGGCGGCAAATCCTGCTTGTTGTATTGTAGCACCACCGGCATCGTGCGCACATCGACTTCCTGCTCCAGCAGGTTGGCCTGGAGATTCGCGAGACTTTCCATGTTTTCGTCGAGCTGGCGGGCCTGGCTGTCGGCCACGAAGACGACACCGTCCGCGCCCTGGAGGACGAGCTTGCGGGTGGCGTTGTAGTAGACCTGCCCCGGCACGGTGTAGAGCTGGAAACGGGTGGTGAAACCCGAGATGGTGCCCAGCTCGAGCGGAAGGAAATCGAAGAACAGCGTGCGCTCGTTCTGGGTGGCCAGCGAGATCATGTTGCCCCGCCGGTCCTGCGGCACGCGCCCGTAGATGTACTGCAGGTTGGTCGTCTTCCCGGACCGGCTCGGCCCGTAGTAGACGATCTTGCAGGTGATCTCGCGCGACTGGAAGTTGACGAGTGACATCCGCTAGACCTTGAAGAGCGACGCGAGGCTGTCGTTCAGTTCGCGCTCGAAGTTTTCGGCCAGCACCGGCTTCCGGTTCTCCGGCTGGGGGCAGGCGGCCGTGAGGTCGCGCACGAAGTCGTCGAAGAAGAGCTGCACCAGCCCGAAGGACGAATTGGTGCCGTAGACCACGAGGGCCAGCAGCCGGCCGCGCGGCGAATTGAAGCCCGCGACGAAAATCCCGTGGCGGACACCCTGGTGATTGAGCGCGTTGAACCCGGGCTCATCCAGCATGCGCCCGATCTCGCCGGTGCACGCCACGATCGCCGCGCCCAGCGCGGCCGAGGCCATCACGTCCACCGCGCGCGTGAAACCGTACTGCGCCAGGACCTGGCCGGACGGCGTCATCAGGAGCGTGAGCCGCGCGCCCGCCTCTTTCACGAACTGCTCCAGCGGCCCCACGGTCCACTGCTCCACCGCGCGCATGGTCACTCGACCACCTCCGCCACCTTCAGCAGCGCGAGCCGCAGCATCCCGACGTTGACCTCGGGATCGGCGAGGGCCACCACCAGGGTGCCGTCCGCCGCGGGCACGATGCAGATGGCTCCCTGGGTGGCCTGGAGATGGACGAATTGCGGGAAGCCGAGGCCCGCGGCGTCGGCGGTCCGGCGCACGCGGCGGGCGAGGCTCCCGGTCAGCGCGGCGAGCGCGTTGCCGCGGACGCCTTCCATCACGGCCTCCGTGACCACCATGCCATCCTCGCCCGCGACCAGCAGCGCGCCGCGCACACCGCGCACCCGCGTGACCTGGTCGAGAAGCCGCCGGAACCGGGTGCCGGTCACAGGACCTGGTCCTTGAGCCAGGCGCGCGCTTCCTCGGCGGCCTTCTCCGCGAGCACCGCGAGACGGCCGGGCGGCACCGAGCGGTCCTTCACCAGGAGAAGTACGGCATCCTTGGCGGGCTGCGCGAGATAGAGATTGCCGTCGGACGCTTCCGCGACGATGGACTGCCACGGCCCGATGTCCAGCAGGCGCGTGGTGCGTTCCGCTTCCTGCGAGACGCCCGCGAGAAGGGCCGCCACCGCCTCCGCGACGTCGATGCCCGCGGCGTTCCGGATGCCTCCGCCCAGCACCAGCCCGCGCGAATCCACCAGCAGCAACCCACGCTCGGCGCCGTCGCTGCCGGAAAAGGGCGCCCTGGGGGCGGGCGTGGCCGTGGGAAGGACTCCACCGCCGATCATC
>CAMDCH010000264.1:0-3835 GCA_945889655.1 bacterium HR33 | reverse complement strand
TTTTCTGACCGTCTGACCGTCTCGACCGTCTGACCGTCCATTTCGAGGGTCATGCGCGCAATCGTAAAGTCCAAACGTGCCCCGGGACTGGAGCTGAAAGACGTCCCGGAACCGAAGTGTGGTCCCACCGACATCCTCATCCGGGTCCGCCACGCCGGCGTCTGCGGGACCGACCTCCACATCGCCGAGTGGGACGAGTGGGCCCAGGGGCGGCTGAAGCCGCCGGTGGTCGTGGGCCACGAGTTTGCCGGCGAGGTGGTCGAGGTCGGCAAACAGGCGCAGGGCCAGTTCCAGCCGGGGCAGCTCGTGACCGCCGAAGGCCACATCGTCTGCGGCCACTGCCGCCAGTGCCGCACCGGCAACGGCCACATCTGCCAGAAGACCCAGATCATCGGAGTGGACCGGGACGGTGCGTTCGCGGAGCTGATCGCGATGCCGTCCACCAACGTGATGACGCTGGACGGCATCCCCACGACCACGGGTGCAGTGATGGACCCGATGGGAAATGCGTTTCACACGGTGCTCTCGCCGGATCTCGCCGGGAGCACCGTCTTCGTTCTCGGCTGCGGCCCGATCGGCTGTTTCGCCGTGGGAATCGCCCGCGCGGCTGGGGCGGCGAAGGTGATCGCGTCGGACGTGAACCCCGTTCGCCTGGAACTCGCTCGGTCCATGGGCGCAGGCGTCCTGATCAACGCGGCGAAGGAAGAGGTGGTCGCGCGAGTCATGTCGGAGACGTGCGGCGACGGCGCGGATCTCGTGTGCGAGATGTCTGGCCATCCCTCGGCACTCAAGCAAGCGCTCCAGGCCAGCCGCCTCGGCGGCCGCGTCCACCTCCTCGGCATTCCGAAGGGCGACGTGCCGCTGGACCTGGCGAACGACCTCATCTTCAAGGGCGTCACGGTGTACGGCGTGGTCGGCCGGAAGATGTACGAAACCTGGCACCAGATGCGGAGCTTCCTCTCCTCCGGACTGCTGGATCCCACGCCCGTCATCACGCACAAGTTCCCCCTCGAGCGCATGGACGACGCCCTCGCGGCGATCCGGTCCGGCGCGGCGGGAAAAGTCATCCTCGAAATCGGGGGCTAGCAGGTTCATGCTGAAGCCGGTGGAACAGCGGCTGCAGGCGGAAATCGAGGGATTCAAGCGGGACGGCGTCTACAAGCGCCTCAACTACCTCGATTCACCGCAGGCGGCGCGGGTAGTGATGGAAGGCCGCGGCAACGTCATCATCCTCTCCAGCAACAACTACCTCGGACTGTGCACGATCCCCGAAGTCATCGAGGCCGGTCACAAGGCCCTGGACCGGTATGGCGCGGGCACCGCGAGCGTGCGGTTCATCTGCGGGACGTTCACGATCCACCGGGAGCTCGAGGCGGAGCTGGCAAAGCTGGTGGGGACCGACGCCAGCCTGTCGTTCGCCTCGTGCTGGACCGCCAACGAGGCGGTCTGCCCCACCCTGCTGGGACCGGAGGACGTCGTCATCTCCGACCAGCTGAACCACGCCTCGATCATCGATTCCATCCGCGTTGCTCGACAAATCACCAAGTGCCAGCACGCGGTCTACAAGCACTCGGACATGAAGGACCTGGAGGAAAAGCTCCAGGCATTCAAGGGTGCGCGGGCCCGTCTGATCTTCACCGACGGCATCTTCTCGATGGAAGGCGACACCGCCCGCCTGGCCGATATCGTGACGCTCGCGCGGAAGTACGACGCGATGGTGGCGGTGGATGACTCGCACGCCACCGGCGTCCTCGGCAAGACGGGACGCGGGACCCACGAGCACACCGGCACGTTCGGCCAGATCGATATCGTGACGTCCACGCTGGGGAAGGCGCTGGGCGGGGCGGCGGGCGGATTCGTGGCGAGCTCCGAGGCGTTCTGCGATTACCTCATCCAGCGGTCACGGCCCCAGCTCTTCTCCAACGCCCTGCCCCAGACCATCTGCGGGAGCGCCATCGCGGCGGTGCGGTACCTGGTCAGTCACCCGGAGATGGTGGAGAGGCTGCGGTCGAACACGGCGTATTTCCGGGACCAGCTCAAGGCCCGCGGGTTCAAGCCCCTCGATGGCGACACGCCAATCGTCCCGGTCATCCTCGGTGAGACGGCCAAGGCGATCCAGATGAGCGAAATGCTCCTCGGCGAAGGGGTCTTCGTGACGGGCTTTGGCTACCCGGTGGTTCCCAAGGGAGAGGCGCGCGTGCGCTGCCAGATCTCGGCCGCCCACAGCCGCGATGAGCTGGATGAGGCACTCCGGGCATTCTCGAAGGTGGGGAAGAAGCTGGGGCTAGTGTGACGGGTAGGCGGGTAGGCGCGTAGGCTGGTACATCAACCAGACATCTACATGACATAATCAACACATAACGCCACGAATGGCCTGAAAATCGAACTTAGATGGGTCTTCTTGGCCACCCGCCCACCCGTCTACCCGCCAACCAGCCTAGTTCAAGTAATTTCGCACCTATCCGCCTTAAGCTGCGTCACGGCAATAGCATGGCTCTTGTTTTTTTGAGGGATGTGCCTATACTGTTGGCCCGCCCGAGGTCCCGGGTGGACTTTTGAAAGGTGAGAGGCAGGCCCCATGAACAGACGTTCGCTGTTAATCGTCGCCTTCGCGCTGGTCCTGGTAGCGCCTTCCGCGTCTGCCCAGGCTGATGCCTGGCAGAAGAAGTGGTACTGGGGCGCCGAGGGGGGCATCTTCACCTATACCGATCCAGTGAGCGGCGACGGGGAGATGGCCATTACCGCCGGCGGGCACTGGATGATCACCGGCAAGAAGACCGCGCTGTTCATTTCGGTCGACCAGATCCTTTTCGGCGACTCCTCCCAGGCGGTCATTGCGGACCCCTCCGCGGCCGCGACTGGGGGCCTCCGGTTGGTGGATTTCACCAGCGGCCGGCGGATCCAGGCGTCGATTTTCGCAATTCCGATGGACAAGAAGCTCCAGCTCATGATCGGGGGAGGCTTCTCGATCAACCAGATCAACGGGGCTGTCGCGCAGGGCCCGTTCGCCACGCTCCAGGAAGCCATCAACGCCAATAACACCGTGGCCGAGTTGGACACCAAGGCTTTCATGGTAGCGGCGGTGGGCGCCCAGTACCGCTTCGGGCGGTGGGCCGCGTTCGCCCATTTCAACTACATGCCGGCCGCACAGGACTTCCTGGTCCCCGGTGACGCCATGGCCCTCACGGCCGGCATCCGGTACGCGCTCACGAGTGCGCACGAAGAGATAAGTACGGACAGATAGAGCCGCGGATCACGCGGATTTACAACGGATGAACGCCGATCAGTCCACGACTGGTCGGCGTTTCGTCTTTAGGCGGACTCTCCGCGAAAGCCATGTGGAGTCGCCCAGGGAGAACCGCAGTGGCCAGTCGGCGGCCTTGGTAATCCCGATGCGCTCGGAGGCGTGAATTCGGCCGCGACGCCCGGCGCCCGATGCCAGGATACAGATCCGGTCGCCAGCCAGCGATTCACCGTTCATCGCGCCGGTGATGCCGAGGGCCTCGCAGAGCCGGCCGGGGCCGGCGCAGAGATCCTTCACCGCATCCACTCCTCGCCGCTTCTGCATGACATCCACGCCGTCCAGTGGTTCCAACGCCCGCACGAGCACGGCGGCGGGGTAGCCTCCGCCTCAGTCACCGCGTTGAAGCACCAATGCATGCCGTAGATGAAATAGACGTAGGCCCGGCCCGGCGGGCCGAACATCCACCTATTCCGTTCCGAGCGGCGGTTGCCGAAACCATGCGCGGCCGGGTCGTGCGGACCGAGGTAGGCCTCCACCTCCACGATCCGGCCGCTGGTGCGGCAGCCGCGGACGCGGGTCTCGAGGATACAC
>CAMDCH010000263.1:0-3866 GCA_945889655.1 bacterium HR33 | reverse complement strand
GTGCAGGAGCTGATGGACGCTCCCTTCCCGGTCGTCGAGAGCGACTGGCCCGTAGATCGGGTGGGACAGCTCCTGTCTCATGGATCGCCCGCCGTCCTGGTGCGGAACAAGGGGGTACTCGGTGGGATCGTGACCCGCTACGACCTGCTGCACCAGCTCGTGGGGATCCGGTGAACGACGGCCACTACCTGCTCTCGGCCGAGGCGGGTTTTTCCGCCGCCCACACGCTCCCTGGCGTCGACATGTGCGAGCGCTTCCATGGCCACAACTGGCGCGTCCGGCTGACCGTGCGCGTTGCTGAGAATCAGCTTGACGGAACTGGCATGGGCGTGGATTTCCGGGAGATCGAACGCGTGACGCGAGACGTCGTCTCCGCATTCGAGCACCGCTACCTCAACGACCTGCCCGACTTCGCCAACCGACCGCCCACGGCCGAGCGCGTCGCGAAGGTGGTGTGCACCCGTGCCGCCGAGCAACTGGCGTCACACGCGAGGATCGAGAGCGTGGAGATCTGGGAAACGCCACAGTTCCGCGTAGTCTACCGCCCCGCATGACGCGCATCACCGTTCTCACCGGCGGCTCCACCGCCGAGCGCGACGTTGCCTTCGCGGGGGCGTCCCAGGTCGTCACGGCATTGCGCGCCGGCGGCGCCGAGGTCGCGGTGGTGGACACGGTCAACGGATTGCTGTCGCCGGCTGACGAGCGGCGTTACCTGGTAGCCAGCGTGGGCACGCGCCCACCGACCGACGCGGACGTCGCGGCGCTCCGCGCCGCCGACCTCGGCCCCGCCGTCGTGAACATCCCGGCACTGCGTGATGCGGATGTCGCCTTCCTTGTCATTCACGGCAAGCAGGGCGAGGGTGGAGAACTGCAGGCGCTCCTGGACATGGCGGGAATCGCGTACACGGGGAGCGATACGCTCGGCAGCGCCTTGGCGATGGACAAGGACGTGGCGAAGCGGCTGTTCCGTGGTGCCGCGATCCCGACACCCGATTGGGATGTCTGGCCGGCTTCGGAGAGCGCGGTCGCGTTGCTGGGATTCCCGCTGGTGGTCAAACCATCCCGCGAAGGGTCGACGGTAGGATTGTCGCTGGTAAAGCGGGCGGATGGCCTCGAGGCCGCGGTGAAGCTGGCACAGCGCTACGACGACCAGGTCATCCTCGAGCGCTTCATTGCCGGGCGTGAGTTCACCGTGGGCGTCCTGGGCGCCCGGGCGCTGGCAGTGGGCGAGATTCTGCCCAGCCACGAGATTTTCGACTACGAGTGCAAGTACACCCCCGGCATGTGCCGCGAGGTGTTTCCGGCAGACCTCGACTCGCGGACCACGGGCCAGATCCAGGAGCTGGGACTGGCCGCGCACCGTGCACTCAAGCTACGCGATTTCTCGCGGGTGGATTTCCGGCTGGACAAGGACGGTACGCCGTATTGTCTTGAAGTGAATACGCTGCCCGGCATGACGCGCACCAGCCTCTTTCCCCAGTCGGCCGGCGCTGTCGGGATCGATTTCGGCGCGGCCTGCCAGGAGATCGCCCGGCTCGCGCTGACGCGAGGGACTCCCCGGAACAAAGTCGGGGCGTAACAGGGTAGAGTACAGACAGGACACATGATGGCACGCTCTCCACTATCCGTGACCCGCTGGGTCGGCCGGCTTCTCATCGCGAACGCGGTGGTCTATTTCCTGACCCTCACCGTGTTCAGCTCCTCGTCATTCGGGGAGTGGTTCGCGCTGGCGCCCGAAGCCGTGGCGAAGCAGCCCTGGACCGTGGTGACGTACATGTTCCTCCACGGCGGGTTCCTGCACCTCGCGTTCAATTCGCTCGCGCTGTTCTTCTTCGGTCCGGCAGTGGAAGAGCACATGGGTGGGCCCGCGTTCCTGCGGTACTACTTCTTCTGCGGTCTCGGCGGCGCGGTCCTGTCGTTCGTCTTCGCGTTCTGGTCACCGGCACCGGTGGTCGGGGCGTCCGCCGCCATCTACGGGATCGCGCTCGCGTTCGCGTTCTACTGGCCCAACACCATGGTGCAGGTCTTTCCCCTGCCCTGGCCGATCCCGGTGAAGTACCTCGTGCTTACGCTCGCAGTGATCGACGTGATCTGGGCGTATTTCCGCGTCGGCGATGTGGCGCACCTGGCCCACCTCGGCGGCTTCCTCTTCGGTTTCCTGTACCTGAAGGGCGAGGCAATGCTGGCGCAGCGCGCCCGCGGCGCGCGCGAGCCCCGCACCGAGGCGCGTGTGCTCGTGCACCCGTCCGCCGAAGTGGCGCGCCAGCGGGAAGCGCCGGCGCGCCCCGCCGAACGGCAGGAGGCCACGCAGCGCGAGATCGATCGTGTGCTCGACAAGATTTCCGCCAAGGGAATGGGAAGCCTCACCACCGAGGAGAAGCGGTTTCTCACGGAACAGAGTCGCGAGCGCCGCAAGGTCTGACCGGCACATGCCGTTCCCCATCGCTGTCAAGTAGGGCTTCCCGTACGTAGCTGATCACTCACGAACAGCAGCTTGTTTCACCCCGCAGTCGCGTCCAGATTGTGGGCGCGAATGCTTATCGACCTCGTTCCAGATTTTGTCGCGGCGCTCGGCGCGCGGGACCCCCTCCAGGCCTACCAGCGGTATCTCGACGAACATCGCGCCGTCCTCGCAGCATACTGGCATAACTACGTCATCGACCTCGACAGTCCGCACGCCGAGGGCGTCATGCTGCGCGCCCTGGCGGCCCAGCGCCGCGACCTCCACGCGCTGCTGGAGCGCGTGGATGTGAAGTACATCGCCACGGATGCGCTGGCGCGTTGCACGGACGCCCTCGGCATCGATCGCCCCGTATCCGTCTACCTGATGGTCGGCGTGGGCGCGGCCAACGCGGGCGAGCTGGTGGTGAACGGCAAGGGGGCCGCGTTCATCTGCCTGGAGCATTTCACCGGCCGGCCCAACCCGGAGACGTACGGGATGGGCCTGTCGCCTGACGAGATCGCGCTCTGGATCGCGCACGAGCTGGCGCACGTGGTGCGCTACACGTCGCCGGAGAGCCGCAGTGAATTCCCGCGCATCATCCAGGAAGCGCGCGGCTTCTACGACTACTGGGAGAGCGGAAGCCGGGCCTCGTTGCGCGAGCTGCTGGTCAACGAGGGACTCGCCGTGGCCGCGGCGCACGCCGTAATTCCGGGGCACGAGCCGTGGAGCTACCTGGGCTACAGCAGGCGCCAGTACCGGCGCATGCGCGAGCTGGACGCTTTCCTGCAACGCGCGGTCGCGCCGGAGCTCGGGCACACGGGCCTGGGCTACCGGCTGCGTTACCTGACCGGTGGGATGAGCCCGAGCGCGCGCCTCGTGAACGGCAAGGTCATTCCGGAGCGCGCCGGGTACTACCTGGGCCTGCGGATGGTGGAGCCGCTGATCGAACAGGGAGGCATCGAGCAGGCGCTCCGCGCCGCGCCGCTCGAATTCCACGACGCGGCCGAACGGGCCGCGGGAGTCCAGTCGGCGTAAACCCGCGCTATTTCCCCACGCAGAACGTCGAGAACAGTAGGTCCAGCACGTCTTCTCCCGTCACGGTGCCGATAATCGTTTCAAGCGCGGTCACTGCCGCCCGCAGGTGCGTGGCCGCCACCGCTCCTTCCAGGCCGCTGGCGCGTGCCGCAACGAACCCGGTGAGCTCCTGCGACGCCCGTTCGAGCGCGTCACGGTGCCGCGCCCGGTTCACGAACGGCTCGACATCACCTGACTGGGCGAACGTTGAGAAGGCGATCCGTGCCAGCGCAGCGCGCAACGCTTCGAGGCCTTCCCCCGACCGCGCCGACACGGCGATCTCTTCGCCGGTTGCTGTCGCTGACTCCACCACGTCCGCCTTCGTGCGGACGCGGATGACCGGGGCGCG
>CAMDCH010000262.1:0-3902 GCA_945889655.1 bacterium HR33 | reverse complement strand
CGGTGGAAGGCGCCCGCGTGGAGGACCTTCCCGGGTTCAATGAGGGAGCATTTCTCGTGCAGGACCCGGCGCAGTCCCGGGTGCTGGAGCACGCCGCGTTCCCCGAGGGAGCCCTCGTCTGGGATGCCTGCGCCGCCCCCGGCGGGAAGGCGGTCCTGCTGGCCCAGCATGCGCGGGTCGTGGCGTCCGACGTGAGCCCGCCCCGGCTCCAGCGGCTCAAGGCGAACGCTCACCGAATAGCGCCCGGACTGGCGATATTCTCAGCGGATGCCCGCCGGCCCCCCTTGGCCGACGGGAGCCTGGACGGGGTGTTGCTCGACGCGCCCTGTAGCGCGACGGGCACCATCGCCCGGCATCCCGATGCCCGCTGGAAGCTGACGCGGCACCGGATCATGTTGATGGTCGCCCTCCAGGCGGATCTGCTGGACGCGATCGAACCGCTGGTGCGGCCCGGCGGCGTGCTGGTGTACGCGACCTGCTCCCTGGAGCCCGAGGAGAATGAGCAGCAAGTGAACGGATTTCTGACGCGGCATCCCGGATTCCGGCGCACCGCCGACGACCTCTTCGTCTTCCCGCCGGAAAGCGGGACGGACGGCGCGTTCGCGTCGCGGCTGGAGCGCAGCGCGTGAAGTTCAGGCGGCACATCCCGGGCGCGTTCAACATCCGCGAGCTGTTCCGCAAGGGAAGCCCGGCGCGCGCCCAGCACGTGCAGGAACTGCGGCTCTCGCTGCGCCACGCCGCCATCTTCTTTGGCGCGGCCACGGCCGGGTATTTCGTCGCGGCGCTGTTTCTCTTCCGCGCGCCGATCTTCGCCCAGACCAGCTCGGTACCCCGCATCATCGGCCTTTCGCAGGACTCGGCCAAGGCGGTCCTCGACAAGGCTGGTGTCGCTGGCAAGGTGACCGAGCACATCAATCATCCCACGGCTCCCCAGGGACGCGTCGTCTGGCAGGATCCGCCACCCGACGTGCTCGTGACCGGGGGCACTACCGTGGACCTCGCGGTGTCCGATGGGGCGCCGCGCGTCCTGGTTCCCGACGTGGCCGGCTACGACGAGGCGACGGCGCGCCTCCTGCTCGAGGCCGCGGGACTCTCCGCGACCGTAGAGCAGACGCAGACGTCCACGCCGAAGGGGGTGGTGGTGAATACCCGGCCCCCCGCGGGCACCGCGCTCACGCCCGGCCGGCCGGTAGCGATGGTCGTGAGCCTCGGCGCGCCGACGGTTACCGTGCCGAACGTGGTCGGTCTTACATTGCAGGACGCCAAGCTGAAAATCGAAGAAGCGGGCTTCAGATCCGGTACGACTCTCTCGCGGAGCACCACGGTGGCGGAACCCGGAATCGTGACCGAGCAGCGGCCCCAGGCCGGCACGCTCGGCGCGGCTGGCACGGCGATCGACCTCGTCATTGCGCGGAGACCGCTATGAGCCCCGTCCGGATCGCGGCCAGCATCCTGAGCGCCGACCTCGCGCGGCTGGCGGAGCAGGTCGCCGTAGTGGAAAAGGGCGGCGCAGACCTCATGCACATCGACGTGATGGACGGTCAGTTCGTTCCGCCGATCACGTTCGGCGCGAACATGGTCGCCACGATGCGGAAGCTCACCAAGCTGCCGCTGGACGTGCACCTGATGGTGAACGAGCCCGAACGCTACGTGCAGTCGTTCGCGGATGCCGGCGCGAACATGTTCACCTTCCATCCCGAGGCGACAATCCACGCGCAGCGCCTGCTTGGCGCCATCCGGAAGGCCGGGATGAAGGCGGGAATTGCGCTCAACCCGGGCACGCCGATCGACTTCGCCGAAGAGCTGATCGACGACATCGACCTCATCCTCATCATGAGCGTGAACCCCGGGTTCGGCGGGCAGGACTACATCCCGTCATCCACCGACAAGATCCGCCGCACCCGCCAGATGCTCCAGGCCCGGCGCAGTGCCGCGCTCCTCTCGGTCGACGGTGGCATCTCGCGCAAGACCATCGCCACAGCTTGGAAGGCGGGAGCCGACACCTTCGGCGCGGGCTCGGCGATTTTCGGCGCGGCCGACCCGGGCGCCGAGGTCGGCGCGCTGCGCCGCCTCTGCGCAGAAACGGTGTGAAATGAGCCGGCGGGGCCAATGGCTGCTGGCCGGCGGCATCGCCGGCGCGCTGGTGATCGTGCTCGGCCTCGCCGTGATCTTCGCCCCGCCCGCCGTGGGGATCGGGCTGGAAGCCCCGTCCTTCAAGGCCGTCAGCCTCGCCTCCGGCGACACGATCGACCTTCGCGCGTACCGCGGCCACGTCACCGTGGTGAACCTGTGGGCCACCTGGTGCGTCCCCTGCGAAGTAGAGATGCCGGAATTCCAGCGCCTCTACGACGAGCTCGGTCCCGAGGGCCTGAAGCTCGTCGCGGTCAGCCAGGACGAAGGGACCACGCAGTCCGTTCGTGACTGGATAACGAAGCGGCACCTGACCTTCGACGTGCTGCACGACCAGGCGCAGGTGGCACAGACCCTCTTCCAGGCGAGGGGCCTGCCGGAGACGTTCGTCCTCGACACCGAGGGCCGCATCGTCAAGCGCATCACCGGCCACATCCTGAAATGGGATGATGCCACCCAGAAAACACTCCTCCGCCGCCTGCTCGGGCGGGGCGCGGGAGAGTGATGGCGTTGGCCCGGCCGCGCCTCTACGACCTTGTGACCGCCAACTGGCCGATGAAGCTCACCGCCCTCGCCCTGGCCGCCGTGCTGTGGGCAGGAGTCGCGGCGGAGCAGACGACCACCCGCCGCCTGCCGATCAGGCTGGATATCGTCGCACCGCCGGGCCACCCGCTGGCGTCCCCTCCACCCGTCGTCTACGCGGTCTTCTCCGGCTCGGCGCGCGAGCTTCTCAAGCTCTACGCGTCTGCACCGTCCATTCGCGTCGCGGTCCCAACTGACGTGGATGACTCCACCTGGTCGGTGCAGCTCGTTCCTGGCGACGTGGAGATGCCTCCGAGCATTAATGCCCGCCCGGAAAGCATCGAGCCAGGGTGGCTCACGCTCGCGCTGCGCGACAGCGCGCGCGAGCCCGCCGCCGAAATCGTGGAACGGGTCATCATGGGCGTGCCGGTGAGCGTGCCGGACGGTCGCTCGGGCGGCCGGTGGTCCAGCGATCCACCGGCGGTCATCGTGACCGTGCGCGGACCGCGACAGCGCGTCACCCGCCTTACCCGCGACAGCGTGAGGGTGGCCGCGCCCGCCTCGCACGGCGATGAACCAGGCACGGTGCGGCTGACCGTTTCTCCGCCGAGCGGGGTGGAGGCTACCGTCACGCCGGATACCGCCTTCATCAGGAGAACGCGTGGCTGAGGTGGTGCTGGGAATCGAAACCTCGTGCGACGAAACCTCGGCGGCGGTGCTGGTGGGTGACCGGGGGCGCCCGGAGCTGGCGAGCCTGGTGATCCTGTCGCAGGACGTGCACGAGATTTTCGGCGGCGTGGTACCCGAGCTGGCGAGCAGGGCGCACCTCCGGGCCATCGGGCCCGTGGTCGACCGCGCCTTGGCGGAAGCCGGCATCCAGCTGTCGGCGGTGGACGCGATCGCCGTCACCGCCGGGCCGGGACTGCTTGGCGCGTTGCTCGTGGGCGTGTGCTATGCCAAGGGCCTGGCGCTCGCCACCGGCACGTCGCTGATCGGCGTTCATCACCTGGAAGGCCACGTCTTCGCGCCGGCCCTCGAAGATCCCGAGCTGGAGCCGCCGTTCGTCGCGCTGGTCGTGTCCGGCGGGCACACGCTCCTGCTGGACGTCCCCGAGTGGGGGCGCTACCGGCTCCTGGGCGAGACGCGTGACGATGCGGCGGGCGAGGCGTTCGACAAGGTCGCGGCGCTGCTCTCGCTCGGGTACCCGGGCGGTCCCCACGTGGAGCGGCTGGCCGCCACCGGCCAGCCGC
>CAMDCH010000261.1:0-3919 GCA_945889655.1 bacterium HR33 | reverse complement strand
ACCGATTCATTGGGCGGAACCCTCTTCGGTCTCACGAACACGATCATCGTGCCCAGGACGCTGGAGGAGCCCGTCAGGGCCCGCGAAACGCTCCTGCCCGGCCGGCTCGCGCGGTTCTTCGTGTCGGTCCCGGACGAGAGTCGCGGGTTCACCGCGAAGCTCACGGTACCGGCGAACGGTTCCGGGGCCACACTCTATGTCTTCGAGCCGGACGGGAAGCCCCACCGTGGCGGGAGCAGCGTGGATGCCGGCGGCAAGGACTCGGCGACCGTGTCCATCCGCGTAAACGCCGAGGATGTCGTGGCGGGCGTGTACGAAGTCTCCGTGCTCGCCCCACCAAACGCGCCAGTGAAGTACTCCCTCGATGTCGTGGAGCCCGCGACTGGCGTCCTGGCGGGACCGGGCCGCGGACAGCTGGCGATCAGGAATGCGCACGCAGAAGAAGTGCAGGCGAAGGTGGCCGTCGCCGTGAGCGGCGCGGTGCGTGACACCGTGCTCGCGGGCGCCGGCTCCGAGCCAGTGTCATTCAGCGTGCCCACAGCTCCCTGGGCGGACCGGATGGAGGTGAGCGTCGCCTTCGAGCCGGCGCTCTGGAATACCGTGACCGATTTCGGCCTGACCGTTTTCGACGGCAGCGGGCAGATGGTGAGCCAGGGACCGATGAACTACGCGTACAACCGGCAAGTGATCAAGATCGAAGCGGTGAAGCGTGACGCGCCGCTGAGGATCGAGCTCTTTCCCGCCTTCGCGCACCTGAAACCGGAAGGGCGCTGGAACGCCAGCGTGCGCGTGGCCCTGCTCGCCCCGTCTCCGACGCGGCAGGCGCTCCCCGATTCGGTGGCCTCGGTCACGATTGCACCCGGAGCGACGGCAACCGTCGGCGTTCCCTTCAACGTGACGCTCGAGATGCCGTCCGGTTTTCAGCCGTACGTCCAGGCCTCGGCTGCCGTGGGCGGCGGTCCGGCAGCGGTCCGCATGGAGGCCTGGTGACCGGGCCCGGCAAGACCTCCGTGCGCGTCGCCAGCGCGCAGGGGTTCTGGGGCGACTGGCTGGAGGCGCCGGCCCGGCAGGTCCTTGGTGGGCCCATCGACTACCTGATGATGGACTACCTGGCGGAAGTCACGATGTCCATCCTCCAGAAGCAGCGCTCCCGCGACCGCACCCTCGGGTATGCGACGGATTTCGTGACCGCGATGGATCGGCTGATGCCCGAGATCGTGGCGCGGGGCATACGGGTCACGGCCAATGCGGGCGGCGTGAATCCTCGCTCCTGCGCGGAGGCAGTGATCGCGTCGGCCCGGAAGCAGGGAATGCGGGGCAAGGTGAAGGTGGGCGTGGTGACCGGCGACGACATCATGGGCCGGCTCGACGACCTCATCGCCCGCGGGCACGAGCTGAAGAACATGGATACCGGCGCTCCGCTTTCCGCCGTCCGGGAGAGCGTCCAGAGCGCGAACGTTTATCTCGGTGCCTGGCCCGTGGTGGAAGCGCTCGGGCGCGGTGCGAACATCATCATCACCGGCCGCGTGACGGATACCGGGCTCACGCTGGGGCCCATCATCCACGAGTACGGGTGGCAGGAAAGCGACTGGGACCGCCTCGCGGCGGGAACGGTGGCGGGACACATCATCGAGTGTGGCGCGCAGTGCTCGGGAGGAAACTGCCTGCGGGACTGGCGCTCCATCCGCGGGCTGGAGGATCCCGGCTACCCGATCGTCGAGGCCGCGACCGATGGTTCCTTCGTCGTGACCAAGCATGAGGGCACGGGCGGCCGGGTGTCGGTCCCGACGGTCTCGGAGCAGCTGGTCTACGAGATGGGTGATCCCAATTCGTATATCACACCGGACTGCATCGCCGATTTCACCACCATCCGGCTCGAGCAGCAGGGGAAAGACCGCGTGCGGGTGAGTGGTATCAAGGGCAGGGCGGCGACGGATTCCCTGAAGGTCTCGATCGCGTACGCGGCCGGCTACAAGGCCGTGGGCACGCTGGTGTACTCGTGGCCCGAGGCGTTCGACAAGGCCACCCGCGCAGACCAGATTCTGCGGGCGCGGCTCAAGGGGCTGGGCCTGGAGTTCGACGAGATACTTACGGAGTTCGTGGGAGCCAACGCCACGCACGGGCGGCTGGCAGGTAAACCGGGGCCCGACCTTCCCGAGGTGCAGCTCCGCGTGGGTGTGCGGGCCCCCGAGCGTGCGCCGGTCGAGCGGTTTTCCCGCGAGATCGCGCCGCTGATCCTCAATGGCCCGCCGAGCGTCACGGGATTTGCGGGTGGGCGGCCGAAAGTCGAGGAGATCGTGGCCTACTGGCCCGCGCTCATCCCAAAGACGGAGATCCGGGCTGTCGTGGAGATTCTCGAGGCATGACGCCCAAAGCCGCGGCGAAGAAGGGCGCGACGAAGACCGTGCTGTTGCTGCGGCTCGCGCACGCGCGGAGTGGCGACAAAGGCGATACGGCGAATGTCGGCCTGATTGCGCTCGAGCCCCGCTACTACCCGGTCCTCGTGAAGGAAGTCACGGCGGCGAAAGTCGCGCGGCATTTCCGCGGGATCATCAAGGGAAAGGTCGAGCGCTTTGAGCTGCCGAACCTCAACGCACTGAACTTTCTCCTGCACGGTGCGCTCGGGGGCGGGGGAACGCTGTCACTGAAGACCGACGCACAGGGCAAGGTGTACTCCACCGCGTTGCTTCGCATGGAGATCACCGTGCCCGCTGGGCTGCTCAAGTGACGCACCGCGTGGACGTGGTGCTCCGTGATGGCGTCTATGCGCTCACGCTCAACCGCCCTGAGAAGCGCAACGCCATCGACGTGGCGATGATCGACGAGCTCCTCACGCGCCTCGGAGAGGCCGACTTTGATCCCGACGTCCGGGTGGTCGCCCTGCGCGGTGCAGGGAAGGATTTCTGCGCCGGCATGGACCTGGACGACCTGCTGGCCTCCGCGGAGCGGACGCTGGATGAGAACCGCGAGAGCGCGCGGCATTTTGGCTCGGTCTTCATCAAGATGCGGGAGATGCCCAAGCCGATCGTTGCGGTGGTGCATGGGCGCTGCCTCGCAGGCGGACTCGGCCTCGCCAGCGGGTGCGATCTTATCGTCGCGCACCCGACCGCCGTGTTCGGGTATCCCGAGATCCAGCGGGGATTCGTCCCGGCGATCGTGATGGCGATGCTGCGGCGGACCATGGGAGAGAAACTGGCATTCGATCTCGTCGCTACCGGCCGCCTGCTCTGGGCCGACGAGGCAGCGCGGCTGGGTCTGGTTTCCAGGCTCCTGTCGGCCGAAAAGTTCGAGGAGGAGGTCCACCAGGCGCTGTCGCAGCTGGCGACCTCCAGCGCCACCGCGATGGCGCTCACCAAGCGCCAGTTCTACGCCATCGATGGGAAGCTCTTTGGTGAGGCCATCAACCTCGGCGCCGATGTCAACGCCGTCGCGCGCAGCACCCCCGATTTCCGGAAATCCATCGCGCAGTTCCTGAAGAAGTAGCCCGCACGGGAGGTGCCCGTGGTCGCACGCCTCGCCCTCGTTCTGCTGGTGAAGCTGGTCGCAGCCCCAACGCTGCCGGCCCAGCAACCCGCTTTCATTCCCCAGCCCCGGTCGCAGCTGCCTGAACGGATCGTTACCCGGGATACGCGCGTCGTCATGCTCGGCACCGGGACGCCGAACGCCGACCCCGACCGGTCGGGACCGGCCGTGGCGATCGTGGTCAACGATGCGGCGTACCTGGTGGACGCGGGCCCAGGTGTCGTCCGGCGTGCCGCGGCGGCGGAGAAGGAGGGTGTCGGCGCGCTCGCGCCGAAGCGGCTCCGGATCGTCTTCGTGACCCACCTGCATTCCGACCACACGCTGGGCCTGCCCGACCTCATGCTCAGCCCGTGGACGCTGGAGCGTACCGAGCCCATCGAGATCTATGGCCCGAAAG
>CAMDCH010000260.1:0-3951 GCA_945889655.1 bacterium HR33 | reverse complement strand
GGCAAGGCCGCTCGCCTCACGCGCCGCCGCGCCGCCATGATTCCAGAGCGGCACCGATATCGCGAGGCCGAGAATCGTGTTGTTCGCCGGCGCGGCGCCCCATTCCCGGCCCACTACTATGGAAGGCATCGGAAGCTGCGCTATCCGCGCCGCGCTGAGTCGCGCGGCGGCGGCGGCCGAGTCCGCCACGGCGGCACGTACGGCCGGCAACGCCGACGCATCACCACTCTCTGCCGGGCTGGACGGCGCATCGAGCCCCTCGTCCAGCGAGCCACTGGGGGCAGGCAGCGCCGGCCCGTCCCACGCGACCGACCGTCCAAAGGCGAGCTGGGCTGCAAGGGCACCTTCGCGCGCCCGCGAGGCCAGCAGGCGGGCGCGGGCCGCCTCCTGCGCCACCTGGTCGCGGTCGAGCACCGAGATGTCACCCGCGTCCACCCGCCGCTGCGCGAGCGTCAGCGCGGAATCGGCGACAACGACCTGCTCATCCGCGAGGCGGGCCCGATCCCTCGCGGCCAGCCCTCCGTAGAAGGCACGTCGAACCTCGCCACCGAGGTCGGCCAGCATCTGGGTGGAATCCGCCGCAGCACGCCGGACCCCTGCCTGTCCAGCGGCGCGGTCGGCCCCGTATCGCAGGAGCCAGGTGAGAGGCTGGCTCGCCACGAGCTTCCGGGTGGGAGAGAGGTCGTCGACTTCGAACTGAAGGCTGGGATTCGGGATGAGCGACAGGAGACCGGCGGCACCGCGCGCGCGGGTGACCACGGCGCTCGCGGCCGCGACCTGCGCCCGGGCTTCGCGGGCCCGCGCGAGGGAGCGTGCGAGATCGAGCGAGTCCGGTGCCTGGACGACCAGGAGGAAAAGGGCTGCGCTCGGGGGGAGCACGGCCAGAAGCTAGAGGTGCAACCTGTTAGGAGGGTGACACGAGTTGGGGGAAAGGACGCGCAAGAACCGCTCGACGATGAGGGGAAGCTGCCTCAGCCGAGCCGGTAGTCACGACCCCGCAAGGCAACGAGCAGCGTTGGAACGACGAACAGCGTGATCGGTGTGGAGAGTGTGAGCCCGCCGATCACCGCGAGCGCCAGCGGCCGCTGCAACTCGCTCCCCGATCCGAACCCCAGCGCCAGCGGCAGCAACCCGAAGAGCGTGCAGAGCGTCGTCATCAGGATCGGCCGCAGGCGGATCCGCGCCGCCTCCCGGATCGCCGGCTCCAGAGCAAGGCCATCGGCCCGCATGCGGTGACGGGTGAAGTCGAGGAGGATGATGCCGTTCTTCACGATGAGACCCACCAGCAGGATCAACCCCATCAGCGACGACACGTTCACCGGCGTTCCGGTCACCAGCAGCAGCAGGAGTGCGCCGACGAACGAGACCGGTGCCACCAGCGTCACGATGAGCGGCTCCGCGAACGACTCGAACTGCACGACCATCACGGCGATGACGCTGACAGCCGCCAGCCCGAGCACCAGCAGCAGCGCGCCGAAGGCCTCGCGCTGGCTGGCATCCTGGCCGCCGAACTCGATGCGCACGCCGGGCGGCGGCGGCGTCTCGGCCACGGCGGCGCGCACTTCGCGCATCACGTCTCCCAGCGGGCGGCCTTCCACTTCCGCGGTCATGACGATCATCTGCTGCTGGTTCTCCCGGAGCAGCTCGGCGCGCGTGTCCGTGGTGCGCAGGGACACGAGCGTTCCCAGCGGCGCCGCCGTTCCCCTGGCCTCCGAAAACACGGGCAGGCTCGGCAGGCGCAGCGGATCGAACCGGACCGAGTCCGGCGCGCGCACCCGCACGGTGTACGCGCGGTCATCCGTGCGCACTTCGCCGGCGGTCACGCCAAGCAATGCCCCGCTGACCGCCTCACCCACCTGCCTTGGTGTGAGGCCCAGCCGGCTCGCTTCGGCTTCGTTGACCTTTACCAGCATTTCCGCCCCCGGCTCGCTGACGCCGTTATAGAAGTCCTCGAGACCTTCGACTGGCTCCAGTTTCGGCTCGAGCCGTTCGGCATACGCTTCCAGCGAGTCGAGCTGGGAGCCGAAGAGCTTGATCTCCACCGGGCTCGCGGCGCCGGCGAGATCGTTGATCACGTCCGAGAGTATCTGGATGAACTCGACCCGCATGGTCGGCACCGCCTCCG
This sequence comes from bacterium HR33, assembly GCA_945889655.1. Taxonomy (GTDB): domain Bacteria; phylum Gemmatimonadota; class Gemmatimonadetes; order Gemmatimonadales; family GWC2-71-9; genus SHZT01. The sequence continues at coordinate 1,826 of CAMDCH010000260.1, read as the reverse complement.
CCACCTGGTCACGGACGTCGTCCATCACCGTGAAGATGTCGCGGTCCCGGTCCCCGGCCGGCTTGAGCCGGGCGACGATGTCGCCCGTGTTCTGGCCGGTGGCGAAAAGGCCCATCTCCGCCCCCGTGCGCCGGGACGTGCCGGAGATCTCCGGCGTCTCGGCCATGATGTGCTCGACGATCTTGAGCTGGCGGTCGGTTTCCGCCAGCGCCGTGCCACCCGGCGTGAAGTAGTCGAAGACAAAGGCACCTTCGTCCATTTCCGGAAGGAATCCTGTTCCGACCAACCGGTAGAGCAGGACACCCACCACCACCATGGCCACCGCCCCCACCATCATGGACCGGGGGTGGTGCAGCGCGCCGCCGAGTGCCCTCTCGTAGCGATCGGACAGGCCGTCGATCGCCCGGCCGAGGCGCCGACCCGCGCCGTGGCCCTCATCCACGTGTTGCTTTGAATCTTCGTTCCGCAGGAATCGTTCACTCAGCAGCGGGATGATCGTCAGCGCCAGCACGAGCGAGACCAGCACGGCGGTCGTCAGCGTGAGGGATAGCGCCACGAAGAACTGACCGACCACGCCTTCCAGCAGGCCCAGCGGCAGGAATACGACGACCGTGGTGATGGTGGACGTGGTGACCGGCCAGATCAGTTCCTGGACGGCGTCCTGGATCGCCCGGTGGCGGTCGGGATTGAGGCGTGTATGCCGGGCGATGTTCTCGGTGACCACCACCGCGTCGTCAATCACGAGCCCGATGGCGATGGCCAGCGCGCCCAGCGTCATCAGGTTGAACGTCTGCCCAACCTGCTGCATCAGGAAGACGGTGATGGAGAGCGTGAGCGGAATCGCCGCCGCGCTGATGGCGGTGATCCGGCCATGGCGCAAGAAGACCAGGAGGATGATGACGGCGAGGATCGCGCCGATGAGCATCGCTTCGGCCACGGACCGCACGGCGTCTCGCACCAGCTCCGACTGGTCGTAGACCGCCTTGGCATGCACGCCCGGCGGGAGCGACTTCCCCAGCTCGGCGAAGGCAGCCGCGACGCTGTCCGCGATGGCCACCGTGTTCCCACCTACCTGACGGCTGATGTTGATCAGCGCGGCGGGTTTCCCGTCGCCCGCGATGATGCGCACGTGGTCCTCGGTCCCCGCCGTGACGCGGGCCAGGTCCCGGACCCGCAGGCCGCCTTTGACGACCACGTTCTCGATGTCCTCGACCGTGTGCGCTTCCTGGTCGGTAACGATCAGGTACTGCTTGTAATCCTTGGCCACCCTGCCGATCGCATCCACCGAGATCGCTTCCTCGATCTGGCGCGCGAGGTCGGCGTAGGTGAGACCGCCGGCAGCGAGCCGGGCGGGATCGGCCACGACCTCGATCTCGCGCGTATCGCTCGCCTGGATGTCCACGCGCCCGACGCCGGGGACGCGGGAGACCACCGGCTTGATCTCGTAACGCGCGATGTCATAGAGCGTGGCGGGATCGCCGCCCTCGAGATTGTACGAGATCACCGGAAACAGCGACGGCTCGAGGCGTTCGACTTCTACGCTCAATCCCTGCGGCAGGTCCTCGCGCAGCTGGTTCACACGGTCTCGCACGAGCTGGAGCGCGTACGCCATGTCCGTGCGCGGCGCAAAGGTGATGGTGACTTCGCCGGCGCCGCGGATCGAGCGGGACTGCACCCGCCGGATCCCCGGGACGATGCTGAGCGCTTCCTCTATGGGCCGGGTAATGCTGAAGACCACCTGCCTCGCGCCGAGCGAGGAGCCCTGCACCACGATGGTGATGCGCTCGAACGTGAGCTCGGGGTAGATGGCGGATGGGAGGCGGAAC
>CAMDCH010000259.1:0-3959 GCA_945889655.1 bacterium HR33 | reverse complement strand
AAACCCGATCAGGCCCAGCAACAGGACCCCACCGAACGCCACAATCTCACTGGTGGTCAACGTATTCCAGTCTCCACTCGAGAGCGAGGGCACCCAGGAATAGTAGTACTCCAGCTGTGAGAAAGAGCAGCAGCACGTGCACCCGACTCTCGCTTCCCCGCAACCCGAGATCGAGGGGCGCGAACGTGATGAGCAGCGTGCCTATCTCTCGCATCCCATCCTGGACTCGCTGATAGAATCGCAACCGAAAGGATCCTGTCATCCCCCATGATACAACGACTCATCCCGGGTGCGGCACCAAAAAAACGCTCGAATGGAGCGAAAAACTGCCGCCCCGCCCGAGCTCATGCTCGACGGCGTAGCGGTCGGCCAGCGCGGCTTTCAATCGACTGAGGAGATCCAGAGGGGGGCCATGGAAAGGACGACTAAAGGATAGGGGTTTGGGGGCTACCTAACCAGCAGGAAGCCCGGCGCGGCCTTTCGCGCTCGAAGGCCGCTTGACGCGTTGCTTACGGAGCCCGTGCGCCGACCTTCCATTCTCTTACTACTGGTCTTCGGCGTATTATTGTTCGTCCTAGCCTTGTTGCTCGAAAGGAGGCGACGCCATGTGGGGTAATATTGCGGTTGGATTTGGTGGCCTCCTGGTAGTGGCTATCATTGGTTTTATCGTCGCGTGGAGGGGCATCGAGCGGGACCGCCAACGAAACTCGCCCAAGGGGTAAGGTTCGGAGGTCGAGCAGAAGCAGTTCGACCTCCGAACCCCGTCATCCGTCCTCCGGCTTCAGTCTCTCGCCGCCGTAGCCTGCGCTTCCTTCCTGAACGCCTCATCTGCATAGATCGCCACCTCGACCCGACGGTTGAGCGACCGCCCATCCTCGGTGTCATTGCTCGCGATTGATTCCGTCTCGCCTCGGCCGCGCTTCGCCAGCCGTTCGGATGGAACGCCGAGGGTCGCGAGATAGTTCGAGGCCGAGGTTGCTCGGCGCTCCGAGAGACCCTGGTTGTACGAGTCGGCCCCCTGCGAGTCGGTGTGTCCCACGATCATCGTGTTGGTCTTGGGATACTTCTTGAGACTCGACGCGAGGCTGGTGAGGTTGTTCCGCGCTTCGGTCTTGAGCTGGTCCGAATCGAAGGGAAAGAGCAGGCCCGACGGGAATGTCACCGCGATGCCCTCGCCCACCCGCTGGACGGTGGCGCCCGGGATATCCTTCGCCAGCTCTGCCGCCTGCTTGTCCATGTAGTGGCCGATCAGGGCACCCGCTGTGCCGCCCACCGCCGCGCCGATGATCGCACCGCGCGCCGTGGACCCGGTCGCCTTGCCGACCGCCGCCCCCGCTGCCGCGCCCGCCGCCGTGCCAATGATGGCGCCTTTGCCGGTCTTGTTGAGCCCGCAGCCCGCGACCGTCATGGGAATCATCGCGGCCACTGCCAGGCGTCGAATGATCTTATTCATTGTCCGAATCCTCTCGTGTGGTTGTGTTGCAACCGTACGACAGGAAACGGGGCGCAAAAAGCGCGCCGGAAAGGGGTTTTGGAGGGGTGGGAAGGGCCTAGAAAATGATGTGCAGCTGACAGCTGAATTCGGGCAGACGTCCTCACCATCGAGCGACTGGTCGTCAACGAGGGCAGGCTATGTCTTCTTCGGCCGGGCTTTCTTTGCGATCTCGATCCACTTCGCCATCGGCGTGGCCGCGACCGTTTCACCGATCAGGTCCAGCGCGAGGTCGTCCGCCTTGTGGAAGTGGACACACGACCCTCCCATGTCCAGCTTCTTTCCCGCCTTCCTGAACCCCGCCTCGAATCCACGCCGCCGCTCAGGATCACCGTAGACATTCATGAGGTAGAGCGAGAGGTAGCTCTTGTGCGCGGCGAGTGCGACGTAACAGAGCGGCTTCTTGTTATAGGTGTCGGGATAGGCCTTGAGCGGGACCTCGTACGTGATGGCGCCCCAGCCGGTCGATTCCTTGTAGCCCTTCGGAAGGTTCTGCTTGATGACGTTGCGGACCTTCGCGAGCTCCTTGCGGCGGTCGGCGGGAAGGGCGGCGAGAAACTCAGCGACGGTCATCTGGGAGTGTGGGAACTAACGGTCCGAGGTGGTGCTCGCGTGCGGCAGCAGCCTGAATCCACCCAGCCCGATCGCGAGCGTGATCGCGGCGAACGCGAGCTCGACCCAGAACCTGACCTGGTAGAGGTCCGCGCCCGTAGGATCGTTCACCTTGGCGGCCGACCACTGTCGCACCCAGTAGAGCGCGAGCGCGCCGCGCCACAGCGCCATTCCCACCCCGACGACGAGGAAGGACCAGGCGACGGCCGGCGACAGGTGCGATTTCTGATATTCGGGCTGATTCATGCCGCGGTTAAGGTGAGAAACTGTGCGTAGGTGCGCAAGATGCTCCCCAACCAACCGGGGGGGCCGGGGTAGGAATGCAGGTGAGGGGTTTGTAACGGTTACTTCGGGATGGGGGAGAAAATGCTCAAGTGGGCTGTGGTTTTCCTGATCGTCGCCCTGGTTGCGGCTGCGCTGGGCTTCGGGGGCATTGCTACCGCCGCCGCCGGCATCGCCAAGGTGCTGTTCGTCATCTTCATCGTGCTGTTCCTGGCGGCGTTGATCGGTGGGATCATGGTGGGGAAGAAGATCGCGTCGTAGCCGCGGGTTGTGGGGGACGGGTTGTGGGTTGTGGGCTTCAGTCACCCACCACCCACCACCTATCACCCTTTCTGCAGAACCGATCCCAGCCCCTTACCAAATGCTTGGGTAAGGAATGGCGCCCACCGCGCGCCGATCTCGGTCCTCAGTTTCTCCAGCACCCCGGCATCCAGCCACACGCCTTGGCATTTCCCGCAGCGGGCGATCTCGAACCCCGACCTGCCGACCTGCTCGAGCGTCTCGGTACCACATTCGGGGCAGGTGCGGAGCGGGGAATCCTTCTCAATGGGCGCGAAGCCGCCGAGGAGTGAGCGAAAGAGCCCCCCGCGCTCACCGGACGGCAGTGAGCTGCGGGGGACCCAGACGCCCTGACAGGACGGGCACGTGGCACTGGTGGACTCGGCGACCGGCTCCAATGCCACGTGGCAATGCGGACAGCGTGAAGAAGTCATGACTTCTATAGACACGGGCCGGCGCTAGTCGTTCCGAAAAGGTGCGAGGTGCGAGGGGGTGCTGGCCACGGATCCCCTCGCCCCTCGAACCTCGCACCTCGAACCTTATGCTCCCTCGTACTTGAAGCTGACGCTCAGCTTGGCGCGGTAAGCTTCGACTTTCCCGTTGTCGCCGAGCGTCATGTCCAGCTTGATCACTTCCGCGACGCGCAGGTCACGCAGGGTCTTGGAGGCCCGCTTCACGGCCGCCGCGGCCGCCTTCTCCCAGGAATCACTGCTCGTGCCGACCAGCTCGATGACTTTGTAGACACTCTCTGCCATATGGACGCTCCAGGTTGGGGATGAGGTCGTTAACTCGTCTTCTCAAGCAAACCCAATTGCCACAGCACAAACGCGTACGTGAACGCGGTCTCTTTCAACGCGTCATAGCGGCCCGATGCGCCGCCGTGGCCCGCGCCCAGGTTGGACTTGAGCACCAGCGGGTTCTTGTCGGTCTTGGTCACCCGCAGCCGGGCTACCATCTTCGCCCCCTCCCAGTACGGGACCTGGCTGTCGTTGTACGACACCTGCACCAGCATCGCGGGATAGTTCTGCGCCTTGATGTTGTCGTACGGCGAATACTGCCGGATGTAATCGAACGCCGGCTTCTCGTTCGGATTGCCCCACTCGGTATACTCGGCCGTCGTCAGGGGGAGTGACGCGTCGAGCATCGTATTGATCACGTCCACGAACGGGACCTGCGCGACGGCCGCCTTGAAAAGGTCGGGTCGCATGTTGACCACCGCGCCGACGAGCAGGCCGCCCGCGCTGCCGCCCTGGATAACGAGGCGGTCGCTCGAGGTGTACTTGTTCTTCACCAA
>CAMDCH010000258.1:0-3965 GCA_945889655.1 bacterium HR33 | reverse complement strand
GGCCGGCCGGCGTTCATGAGGGTCGGGCTGTTGGGCATCCAGACCCGTGTCGCCATCAGGCGATAGAAATCCTCCGCCACCGACTCCACTGCGTCCGCCGTTGCTCCGAACCTGGTATCCGGCGCCGCAATGGTCCGCGCCACCCGCCAGAACAGGTCTTCCGGCGTTTCGGCGGGTTTTCCTTTGTCGTCTTTGAGGAGGTAGCGGCGCTTGAGGACGGTGAGGGCGTTTTCGCTCAGGGCGAGCGGGATCGTTTTCTTGGCGCGGGACTGAACGGCCATGGTCGCGTGTTTCTCCGCTTTCAGTGTCTGTGGGCGTCAGACGGAACTTTTCAGCGCGGGAGGACAAGGTAAGTCCGTCGATGAAACAAGCAAGTGGCTTGACATCGAGAAAAATACCCCTCGCGATCAGTGTCGCTTCATCAATCTGGAGTTATGAACATCACATACATGCTTGTCCTGAGCGAAGCGAAGGACCTTCCCAGCACCTCACTCGTGCCTCCTGTACTTCCCTTCCCGGTGACTCTCGGCTTGCTCTACGTAGTGCCGCCACGTTCCCGCGATCCTGGCCTTTAATTCCGCGTCCACCGGCCGCACGATACGCCCCGGAACCCCCATGACCAGCGAACCAGGCGGCACCCGCATCCCTTCCGGGATCACCGCCCCGGCTCCGATCACCGATCCCTGGCCGATGTGCGCCCGGTTCAGCAGCACCGACCCCATCCCGATGAGGCAATCGTCTTCCACGGTGCATCCGTGGAGGATAACGCGATGGCCCACACCCACCCGGCGGCCGATCGTGCACGGTACCCCTTCATCGACATGAACCATCGAGAGGTCCTGGATGTTCGTGTCGTCACCGATCACGATCGGCGCCATGTCGCCCCGGATGACACTGTTGTACCAGACGGAGCTGTTGCGGCCAAGCGACACCTCCCCGAGCACGATGGCACCCGGGGCGATGAAGGCGGTGGGATCGATCACGTTACCTGCGGATGGGTCGGAGGGGGACTTCGATCCAGGCCGTGACCGGCTGGCCGTTCTTCTGCCCGGGCTTGAAAGTCAGGGACTTGGCAAAGTTCAACGCCTGAACGTGGAATCTGGTATTGTCGGAGATCTGCCGGCCAATGACCCTTTGCACCGTACCATCCGTCCCGACCAGAACCCAGACCACCGACGCCTTCGGATTGCCTTCGATCTCGGCGCCGATCGGCACGAGCGGGGGCGTGAGATTGCCCGGACGGTCGTCGAAACAGGCGTTGCCGGGGTTCGCTACCCCGGTCGCCGGATCCTCACAGTTGGGTGCGCTGGAGGGCGGCTTGTTCGGGGTCGTTGGCGGATTCGTTGCCGGCGGATTCGTTGCCGGCGGATTCGTTGCCGGCTGATTCGCCGCCCTCGGCGGCGGCGCGGCGGCTACGCGGGCCTCCGCCGGCCGCTCCCGTGTTCTCGGCGGCGGTGTTTTTCTCAAGTCCAGCGCGATCTTGCTCTGGCTGTCTCGCTCCACGATCACCGTCGTCGAATACGGATCGAAGCCCCTGGCCGTCGCTTCGACTCGATGGGGGCCAGGGCTCACGGTGAGCGGTGCCGCCGCATCCGCGACCTTGCCGTCCACCTTCAATTGGCCGCCCACCGGAAGCCCGCTGATCACCAGTGATCCGGTCATGGGCACGACAGAATCGGTGCGTACCACGGCAGCAGGGACGGAAGAATCGGGACGGGCCACCGCCATGCGCGCCGAATCCGGCGGTGATGCGGGACTCGGGGGGCGCATGCCGGTCTGATAGTAGTACCAGCCGCCGGTTCCACCGCCTGCCAGCACCACAAACAGCATCCCGACAAGGACACCGCTACGCCGTTTCCGCACCGGTTTCGGCTCCGGCGGAAACAGATCGCTTCGCGGCATCGGCGTGGTGGGCGTCGACGCCGAAACTGCCCGCCCGCGCGCCGGCGTCATGGTCGTCGGCGCCGAACGCATGGCGATGTTCGGCCCGGCGGAGGGCCGCCCATCGGGAACCGCGGCCTTGCCCTCGAGCACACGGGCCAGATGGTCGGCGTCGTCAAACCGATCGTTCGGCACCTTGGCCATCATGCGCCGGATGATCTCGTAGAGGTCCCGTTGCTCCGGACTGTTGAGCGCCGGCGTAGGGACTTCTTCGGTGACGTGCTTGTACCCGATGGAGAAGGAATCCTCGCCGTCGAAGGGCACGTCGCCGGTGAGGCACTGATACCCGACCACGCCGAGGGAATAGATGTCGCTCCGGCCATCGAGCGGCTGCGCGCGGGCTTGCTCCGGGCTCATGTAGTGCGGTGTGCCGATGGACATGCCCGTGCCCGTGAGCTTGGCCCCGCTCGCCGCCTTCGCGATGCCGAAATCCATAACGACGACGCGGTCCGAGTCGTCGAGCATGATGTTGTCCGGCTTGATGTCCCGGTGGACGATGCCGTTCTTGTGGGCGTAACTCAGGGCGCTCACGGTCTCCGAGAGCACCTTGCGGATCTGCGCCGGGGGGAGTGCGCCCCGTTTCTTGATGACATCGGAAAGGGAGCTGCCCCGGACGAATTTCATGACGAAGTAGGTGACCCGGTCGCTCTCGCCGACCCGGTAGACCGGAATGATGTGGGGATGCTCGAGCCTGGCGGCAGTGCGGGCCTCCCGCTGGAAACGTTCGACAAAATCCTTGTCGAACGACAGGGCGAAGGGAAGCACCTTGATGGCGACCTCGCGGTCGAGCTGCTTGTCACGCGCCCGGTACACGGTGGCCATTCCGCCACGGCCCAGCTCCTTGATCAGCTCATACTCAACCTTCAGCGCGTCGCGGACGACGTCGAAGTCGGCCTGATCGGCGGGTCCGCTTGATGTAACCGGGGCGCCACCGCCCCCGGTGTCGGTGCTGAGATCCAGTCCGCAGGAGGGACAGAACTTCGATTTCTGCTGAACCTCGGTGCCGCAGCGGGAGCAGAACATGATCAGCCTGGGGGCGGCTACTTGTTGCGGGTGGGCTTGAGCAGGACTTCCGCCCATGCCTTCACGGGCTGGCCGTCCTTCTTGGCCGGCTGGAAAGCGAGGGTCTTGGCGAAGGTCAAGGCCTGCATGTGGAAGTTCGGGTTGTTCGAAATCTGCTTTCCTCGGGCCAACAGGACGGTCCCGGTCTCGGACACGAGCACCTGGACGATCGACGGACTCGGATTGCCGGGTATATCGTCGCCGATCGGTACCAGGGGCGGAGTCAGCTGGACCGCACGGTCGTCCCAGCAGAGGTTGTTCACGTTGTACGTGTCACCCGGCGTGTCACACTGCCCGGCGCCGGCGGCCGGGGGCCGGGACGCCGTGGGCTGTGACCCCGGCGGGAGCGGGCGCTTCGTCATCGCGAGCGGGATGACCTTCTCCAGTCCGCGCGAAACCGTGACCGTGGTGGAGAAATCTTCGTAACCCGCCGCCTGGGCCGTGATACGATTCGAGCCGGGATCGACGAGAATCGGAGCTGCCGGATCCACGCCCTTGCCGTTCACCTGCACCCGGCCGCCCCGCGGGAGGCCGGTGACCACGACCGTACCGGTGAGCGCCTTCTCGGTCGCGGGCGAGGGAGTCACTGCGAGCTGTCTCAGGGAGTCGGCGGTTCGCACGGAGTCGGCCACCCGGGTCGAGTCGGCGATCCGCGCGGAATCCACCGGCGGGATGGTCGCCACCTGGGTTTCGGGCCTGGGCGGCTGCTTCAGGTTGAGCGTGCCCATCTCGTAGTTCTGGTAGTAGTACCAGCCGCCCGCTCCGCCGCCGCCGAAGAACAGGAGAAAAGCGAAGAACGCGCCGGCCCCACTCTTCTTTTTCTGTTGCTGCTGGATTCGCTGGACTGGAGGCCGCAGGTCGGTCCGCGGCATCGGCGTCGTCGGAGTGCTGGCCGATACCGCCTGGGCGGGCGAGATCGTCGTGGAGGCCGCGCGCATGGCGACCGTGGGCGCGCTCGCGAG
>CAMDCH010000257.1:0-3975 GCA_945889655.1 bacterium HR33 | reverse complement strand
GGCTGGCCTTCTTCGGCTTCGGCGCGGCTGCGGGCGCTGCCGACGCTGGCGCAGGAGTCGGCTGAGACCAGAGCGGCGCTTCAGCAGGCGTTGGCTTCACGGGTGGGGTCAGCGGCATCGGATCCCACATCCCCGGTCCACCCAGTCCGCTTTCGAACGTGAGACTCATGTGACCTACCTCCAAGAGAGTGGCGAGTGCGGCTATAGATTTCATGAGAGGGCCCACCGTTCGCAAGAGCGCAGCCGCGATTCTGCTTGACACCGTGCGTTGCGGCGTCGTAGAATGGGACCAGTCGCAAGCTCATATCTCATAGCAGCTTTTGCGTTTACGCGCTTTCCGGGGGCGGTTTCGTCATGCGTCGTTCAGCACCGGTTTTGAGCCTCGGGCTGCTCGTCCTGGGCGCTGGCGCATTCCGGCCGCTTTGCGCCCAAGCCCCCGCCGTCGCCGACATCCAGGTCGCCCCGCCCAGCGTTTCGCTCGCCGCCGGCCAGCGCACCAGCGTTTTCGCAACCGCCTATGACGCGAAGAACGCGGTCGTCGTGATCCAGCGGATCACGTGGGTGTCTTCCAACCCGGCGATCGTGCGCGTGGAGGCGGACAGCACGTCTCCCGAAATCGCCAACCTGGTCGGTGTGGCCGGCGGCTCGGCGATCGTCGAAGCCCGCATCGGCAACCGCCGCGGTGTCGCTACCGTCACGGTGACTGGTGGCGGTGCCCCGGCACCGGCCCCCGTTGCGGCGGCCAGGCCCGCGAACCCGCCGCCGCCCGTGGTAGTGAGCACCGGGAACGTGGCGCTCATCAAGCTCGAGCCCAGCTCGCTGTTCCTGCTCCTCAGCGAAGGACGCAAGCTGCTCCCGGTCTTCCTGCGGGAAGACGGCACCCCCGCGACACCGCTCAATCTCACGTGGAAATCCCTGGTGCCGACGATCGCGACCGTGGACGCCGAAGGCGGCGTGGTCGCCCTTTCGCCCGGCCAGGGTCTCATCGAGGCGACCGCGGGCAACCTGGCCGCGCGCATCCCCGTGCAGGTCACGCTCAGCAACATCGCCGTCGCGAGGCGCTCCGCCACGATGTCGCCTGGGATGATGGACACGTTCACCGTGATCGTGCCTGACCAGCAGAACCGCGTGCTATCGCCTAACTCGTTCCAGTGGCGGTCCAGTGACGAGAGCGTCGCGCGCGTCTCGCCGTTCGGCGTGGTCACGGCCGTTGGTGGCGGCCGCGTCGAGATCATCGCGTCGGGCTTCCTCCAGGAAATCCGCCTGCCGGTGAACGTGCACAAGCAGGTTGAATACCTGAAGCTGTCGCCGCCGGCGCGCGGGGACACGATCCGGATCCCCCTGGGATCCACGGTCCGGTTCACAGCGGAGCCCCAGGCCCTCGACAATACCACGGTGGCCGAGGCGCCTGTGTCCTGGCGGCTCCTCGATACGTCGGTGGTGGGCTTCGACCAGAACACCGGCGTCATGTCACCCAAGCGGGTCGGTACCACCCGCCTTCGCGTGTCGGCCGGCAGCGGGCTGGATACGGCGTGGACCGTCAGCGTGATCGCGGGCGGAGTGCGGATCGGCACGCACCTGGTCGGCCTCGCGACCGGGGACCGGCTGCACGTCTCGGCGTCGCTGGTGGACGATTCCGGAAACCCGATTGCGCCGGCCACGGGGCTCCGCTGGATCTCGACGGCTCCGGCCGTCGCGCAGGTGGATGCCGAGGGCAACGTCACCGCCGCCGGGTTCGGGCGTGCGTCCATCATCGCGACCACGCCGTGGGCGCGCTCCGACACGCTGGTGGTGATGGTACAGGGTGAGTTGCTGATCACGTCGACGAGAGGCGGCACCGCCGACATCTATGCCCTCGACCGCCGTGCGCCCACGGCTGTGAACCGGCTGACGAACCTTCCCTCGACGGAAGTCGCCGCCTCGTTCGCGCACGGCGGCACGAGCATCGCGTTCATCTCCAGCAAGGACGGCAACCAGGAGATCTACACCGTCGATGCGGACGGGACGAACCTGCGCCGTTTGACGAACACCCCCGCGCAGGAGGACTCGCCCGAGTGGACGCCCGACGGCAAGCAGATCGTGTACGCCTCCAACGCCGCGGGCTCCTACCAGATCTGGATCATGAATGCCGACGGGACCGAGCAGAAAAAGCTGACCGACGGCCCGGCCTTCAACTTCCAGCCGTCTGTCGCGCCGGACGGGAAATCCATCGCGTTCACGTCCACGCGCGAGAGCAACTACGACGTCTACCTGATGAACCTGGATGGCACGAGCCAGCGAAACGGGCACAAGAGTCCCGGCAAGGAAACCATCCCGCAGTTCATGCCGGACGGCCAGCTGGCGTTCCTCCAGGAGCAGCGGAACGGGACCGGGCGGAACGCGCCGCTCACGAGCGTGGTGGTGCGTCGGGATGCCGCGGGCGCGCTGACCAACCTCACGCCGCTCTCCATCGTCGTGACCGACTTCGCCGTCTCGCCCTCGGGCGACCTGCTCGCGCTGATCATCAGCTCGTCCGGACAGGGCGGCAGCATGTCCAGCCGCCTGGCGCTGCTCCCCACCTCGTCGCCCGGCGGAACGCCAACCGACGTGCCGCTCTCAATACCTACGGAACAGGTTTTCTCTCCTTCATTCCGTCGGTGACAAAGGTGCGAGGTGCGAGGTGCGGGGTGCGAGGGCCCGCGCTCGCCCATCACGACCCCTCGAACCTCGCACCTCACACCTCACACCTGTGAAGGCTCTCGTCATACGCGGTCATGGCGACCTCTCCCAGCTCGCCGTGGCTGATGTCCCCCAGCCGTCACTTTCCGATCCGCACCAGGTACTCGTCCGTCTCAAGGCCGCGGCCCTCAATCATCTCGACCTCTGGACCCTCGAGGGCCTGCCGGGGCTTTCTCTCAAGTTTCCCCACATCCTGGGTGGCGACGGCGCGGGCATAGTCGAGCAGGTGGGGGCCGGGGTCCGGAGCGTGAAGGCTGGCGACCGGGTGCTCATCAACCCGGGCATTTCCTGTTACCGATGCGAGTACTGCCTGGCCGGCGAGCATTCGCTGTGCATCGAATACCGGATACTCGGTGAGCATCTACCGGGGACTCTGGCAGAGCTGGTGACGGTCCCTGAGCACAACGTGGCGGTCATCCCATCGGTCGAGCCCGAGATCAGCTGGCCGGAGGCGGCCGCCTTCTCGCTGGTGACGCTCACGGCGTGGCGAATGATGACCACGCGGGCACGGGTCCGACCCGGGGAAACCGTCCTGATCTGGGGGGTGGGTGGCGGCGTATCACTCGCCGCCCTGGTGATCACCAAGCTCATTGGCGGGCATGCCATCGTGACCTCGGGCAGCGACGAGAAGCTGGAGCGCGCCCGGGCGCTCGGCGCCGACGTCACGCTCAACCATCACAAGACCGACGTCGCCAAGGAAGTCCGCCGGCTCACGCAGCGGCGCGGGGTGGACGTGGCGGTCGACAATGTGGGCTCCGCTACCTGGGAGCAGACGCTGCGAGCGCTGGGGCGGGGTGGCCGGGTCGTCACGTGTGGCGGCACTACGGGCCACGAGCTGGTAACCGACGTCAGGAGATTGTTCTGGTATCAATGGGATATCCTCGGCTCCACGATGGGGAATCACGCCGAGTTCCGGGAGATCGTCCGGTTGCTGGGACAGGGGAAACTGAGACCGCAGGTGGACTCGGTCGTGCCCCTCGAAGAAGGTGCGAAGGCGTTCCAGCGACTCCAGGCCGGCGGCCAGTTTGGGAAGCTCGTCGTTACGCTCTGACGGGTCATGAGGCCTCACGTAAAACCTTATTTTTCAATGCATTAAAGCGTTGCGTTCGGTGCCGGGTTCCGGTATATTCGGAGGACCCTCAGAGGGGGTCTTTGGCCCCCTTTCTTGTTTCCCCCGGCCCGGATGATCATGACTGCTCCCAATCAGCGCGAGCGGATACTTCCCCGATTAATCGAAGACGAAATGAAGGAATCGTT
>CAMDCH010000256.1:0-3990 GCA_945889655.1 bacterium HR33 | reverse complement strand
CCACGGCCGGTTTGTTTTGGAGGGTGAGCAGTCCCGGACGCCCGACACACCGACCCGTACAGGAACAACGTCATGCCTGCCACCAAAGAACGCCCGATTTCGATCTACTACGAGCACCCCGACTGGTTCAAGCCGCTTTTCGCGGAGCTGGATCGCCGCGGGACGCACTATGTAAAGGAAAGCCCGGCCACGCACCGGTTCGACCCATCTGACGCCGCGAAGTATTCGCTCGTGTTCAACCGGATGAGCCCGTCCGCGTGGCTCCGCGGGCACGCCCACACGATCTTCTACACGCTCCAGTACCTCGCCAACCTGCGCGAGCAGGGCGTGCGCGTGGTCAACGGGTACGACGCGTTCACCACCGAGATCTCCAAGGCCTACCAGCTCTCGCTGCTGGAGCGGCTCGGCCTCCCCTACCCCAGGGCACGCGTCATCCATCACGCCTCACAGGCGTTCGACGCGGCGGCGGGACTCCGGTTCCCGGTGGTGGTGAAGCCGAACATCGGCGGCAGCGGGGCGGGCATCCGCCGTTTCGACCGCCCCGAGACGCTCAAGGCCGCGGCGGAGGAAGGCTCCCTCGAGCTGGGGATCGACTCCACCGCGCTCGTGCAGGAATTCATTCCGACCGCCGACGGCAAGATCACCCGCGTCGAGGTCCTGGGCGGCTGCTACATCTACGCGATCAACGTCTACTCCGACGGCGCGTCGTTCAACCTCTGCCCCGCCGACGCCTGCCAGACCACCGACGGCGCCGAGCTGGAGCGGAAGGCGTGCGCTATAGACGCGCCCAAAACCGGCCTGCGCGTGGAAGGCACCACGCCGCCACAGCAGCAGATCATGGACGTGGAGAACATCATGAAGGCGGCCGGCATCGAAGTCGGCGGTATCGAGTACATGGTTGATGCGCGCGACGGCAAGCTCTACTACTACGACATCAACGCGCTCTCGAATTTCGTGGCCGACGCGCCCCGCGTGGTCGGCATGGATCCGTTCGCGAAGCTGGCGGACTACCTCGAGCAGGAAGCCCGCTGACGATGCGCTTCGGTTTCTGGATGCCCGTCTTCGGGGGGTGGCTGCGCAACGTCGAAGACGAGAACATGCAGGCGACCTGGGAATACGTCAGCAAGCTCACGCGGCGCGCGGAGGAGATCGGGTTCGACCTTACGCTGATCGCAGAGCTGAACCTCAACGACATCAAGGGCATGCAGGCGCCGTCACTCGATGCCTGGAGCACGGCTGCGGCGCTGGCCGCGGTGACGAAGAAGCTGGAGCTGATGGTCGCCGTCCGGCCCACTATGCACCAGCCGTCGCTGCTAGCCAAGCAGGCCGCCAACATCGACCACATCAGCGGCGGCCGAGTGACGATCAACGTCGTGTCGTCGTGGTGGAAGGAAGAGGCGAGACAGTACGGCACCCAGTTCGACGAGCACGACCAGCGCTACGCCCGGACCTCCGAGTGGCTCGACGTGGTCTCCGGCATGTGGTCGCAGCCGACGTACTCGTTCACCGGCAATTTCTACAACGTCCAGAACGCCATCCTCGAGCCCAAGCCCGTCAGCCAGCCGCGACCCACGATCTACGCCGGTGGCGAGTCGCCCGCGGCCAAGGAGATGATCGCGGCGAAGTGCGACGCGTACCTCATGCACGGCGATCCGCCGGAACGCATCGCGGGGAAGGTGGCCGACATGCGGCCGCGCCGCGAAGCGAAAGGCCTGGCCCCCATGACGTACGGGCTCGCCGGATACGTCGTCTGCCGGAAGACCGAGGCGCAGGCGAAGAAGGAAGTGGAACGCATCACCGACGTGAAACAGAATGCGGCCGGCTACGCCAACTACCAGGACTGGCTCCAGAACACCAAGCTCGAGCAGCGGGTGTCCGTCGAGGATTACTCGGTCTCGAATCGCGGACTCAAGGCCGGCCTCGTGGGCACACCCGAGCAGATCGCTGAACAGTTGCAGGCGTTCGAGACGGCTGGTGCGGACCTGGTATTGCTCCAGTTCAGCCCACAGCTGGAAGAGATGGAGCGCTTCGCCGAAGAGGTGATCCCGCTCGTCCGAACGAAGAAGGCCGCGCGTAAAGAGGCGGCGCGGCCGAAGGTCCGCGCCAAGACAAGCAGCCGCCGGTGAGGGCTCTTCTGCTCGCCCTGCTCGTCATGCCGGCCACCCTTTCGGCGCAGCCATCGAACTGGATCAAGCCCGCCGACGATGTGCTCCGGAAACGGCTGACCCCTGAACAGTTCGAGGTCACGCAACGCGCGCATACCGAGAAGCCGTTCGACAACCGCTACTGGAACCACCACGAGCCCGGGATCTACGTGGACGTGGTCTCCGGGCAGCCCCTCTTCAGCTCGCTCGACAAGTTCGATTCGGGAACCGGCTGGCCGAGTTTTACCAGGCCGCTGGACTCGACACGCGTGGCCAGGTCACTGGACCTCACCTATGACATGGAACGGGTCGAGGTCCACTCGGTGCTGGCCGGCTCGCACCTTGGCCACATCTTCGATGACGGGCCCGGCCCAACCGGCGAACGCTACTGCATCAACTCCGCCTCTCTTCGCTTCATCCCCGCGGATGAACTGGAATCGTACGGTTACGGCCAGTATGCCGCGCTCTTCAAGGAAAAGAAGAACTAGCCTTCCGGGCCGCCGGTTTCGGTAGCAGAATCCCTCCCGTGAACTCCCCAACCGTTCGCTACTTCGCAGCCCTCGTCGCCGGTCTCCTGCTGGGTGCGGTGCCCGCGCTCAGCGGCGCCGTCCCATTCATCGAGCCGATCGGCACATTGTGGGTGAACGCCATCCGCATGACCGTGATCCCGCTGGTCGTGGCCCTGCTTGTCACCGGGGTCACCTCTGCGAGCGCGAAGAAAGTCGGGCGGATGGGCGCCCAGTCCCTCGGCCTCTTCCTGTTCCTGCTCGCGTGCGCGTCGGTGTTCACCGCCATCCTGGCGCCGTTCGTTTTCGATCCGCTCACGCTGGATCCGGCCGCCACCGAGGCCCTCAGGACGGGCGCCCGGATCACGCCGGCCAACCCCAACGACCTCAAGTGGACCACCTGGCTGGTCTCGCTGATTCCCGTGAACCCGATCAAGGCCGCCTCCGACGGGGCGCTGCTGCCGCTCATCGTCTTCACCGTCATCTTCAGCCTCGCCATCAACCGGCTCGACGCCGAGCGCCGCGGGTCCATCGTGCGGCTCTTCGCCACGCTCGCCGACGCGCTGATGATCGTGGTGAAATGGGTCCTGGTGCTGACACCCCTCGGCGTCTTCGCGTTGGCGTTCGTCGTGTCCGCGCGGCTGGGATCCACCACGCTGGGAGCGGCACTGGTCTACTACGTGGCGATGGCGGTGGTGGTCCTGCTGGTCTTTGCCGTGGGACTCTACGTCTTCGTTTCGGTCGTGGGGCGGGTGTCGATCGCCACCATCGCGCGGGCCGTGTTCCCCGCCCAGGTAGTTGCCTTCACCTCGCGCTCGTCGCTCACCGCGCTGCCGGCGCTGGTGGATGGCGCGCGGACCGTGCTGCGGCTGCCGGTGGAGGTGACCGGCTTCGTGCTGCCCTTCTCGCTGTCGGTCTTCAAGATCACCAGCCCGATCTTCTGGACGCTGGGCGCGATGTTCGTTGGGAAGCTCTACGGGATCGAGCTGGCGCCGTCCCAGCTCGCCACTATCGCCGCGGCATCCATCGCGCTGAACGCGAGCACGCCGGGGATTCCGAGCGGTGGGCTGCTGATCCAGGCGCCAATCTTCTCGGCGCTGGGCCTGCCAGTGGAGGGGATCGGGATCCTCATCGCGATCGACGCGATTCCCGACATGTTCAAGAGTGCGGTGATCGTCGCGTCCCACATGGGCGTGGCGACCATCGTGAGCCGCTGGAGCCACGCGCCAACCAGTCCGTGACTGCGATGAGGGGTGGCCGAGCGCTGGGTGCGGGATCGAGCGAACGCAGGTCCACGCGACCACAGAGATTTGGTATCGATTGTGCTCTGCGTGGACCGT
>CAMDCH010000255.1:0-3996 GCA_945889655.1 bacterium HR33 | reverse complement strand
GGATGCTCAAGTGGAGGAGGAGAGTCATGACAAGCAGAACCGCAATGGCGGCAAACGTCGGTAACCAGTGCAGCAGATATTTCATTTGTTCTCTTTCCCCTGCGACTCAGCCAGAATCCCAAGCACAATGGAAAATAGCGCCCGTGACCACGCCAGCTAGTGTCCACGGTGCGATCGGCTCGGACTGAAAGAAGGCGTCGACGGGGACGAACACCACAACAAGGATGCCCATTTCGCGTATCGTCTCGCCCAGAAGTTCCTGCGCCCGTACTCGATCAATCATGCGGCAATAATCAGCTGAGCTGCGGCGGCGGGCGCCGGTCCCGCATCGATCAATTGCTTGCGGATCGGGTCAACTCGCAGGTTCAGTCCTTCCAAGGATCGAGAGCCGAGCAGGGTGAGGTCCCCTGGCTCGCCGAACACCACTTCGTCCACCGTCCAGATGCCGACCAAGTAGAGCGAGGCCATCCCCGTTGACCGCTCGAGCACCGTGCCGTTGGCCTGGCGGAAACGGGAGAGCTTTCGTCGCTCGACTCCCAGTGATTCGAGAATGTCCCGGGGAAACCAGGACAGCTCGGCCCCAGTGTCGACGAGCACCGAGTGCACCACCCGCCGTTCGCCGGGTCGGAGTGGGTTTTCGATCTCGACATCTACGCGGAATGTCCCCATTTCGTCCGACATGGTAACTCCTTGGGTAACGCCGAGTAGTACCAGGAAAATGCGGTCGGTGTCAATTAGTCACGGCCGGTTCCTAGCCGGCCAGGGGAACCTGCCGGGACCGCCGTAACTGGCGGTCGCGAGTCACCAGCGGGACGCCGTGCACCAGGCTGGTGGCGGCGATCAACTCATCTGCGGGATCCCCGCCCACATCGAGTCGGCAGCTTTCCCGACAGACTTCCCAACTGAGCGGCCAGGTGTGAATCCGGGACAGCACCCGGATTACCCCTCGGTCGTCCAGATTCAGCTCGATGCGTCCGAGCTGGCGCAGCTTGCAGATCTCCCAATGCACGATGGCGGAAATGCTCCACACATCGCCACCCAGGATCTCGCGCTCACGGGCGGTGAGCCGGCCGCCGAGGGCGTGCAGCAGCACGTGCGTATCAAGATTGAGCACGCCAGGCCGCACCGGTTGAGAGAATGTCGCCCTTGATGCGCAGCTTCCCGGCCAGGGCGCCCAGCAGGTCCTGGGACTCCTGGGCCACCGGGACCAGGCGGGCGACCGGGGTCCCGTGCTTGGTGATGACGATGCCTTCTGGCCCCACGCTGTCCAGCAGGGCGAGGCACTGGGCTTTGAACTCGGCGGCGCCGATGGTCCTGGGGGCCATAGATATATCCAGATATAGTGTCTGGTCGTAAAATATGGTCATATAGCGCCTTCTACAAGACTGGATCATCGTCCGGGCATTCCGGTGCCTGGGCTATCATGACACCATGGGCGGGTGCAGGCGGGATCAATTCGTTGCAGGACGTGTCCTTCTATCGCATCTTCTGGGCCGATGACTGACACCCTCGATCGCCTGAAGGCTGCCCTGGCCGACCGCTACGCGATCGAGAAGGAGATCGGCCGGGGGGGTATGGGCCTGGAGGCTGAACGACCAGCCCATTTACAAGCCGCTTTTCGGCAACGCGCGTTTCGAAAGACCGCGAGTGTGGAAGCCCCGAGCTTCGTGACTCTGACGGGCAAACGAGATTCCCTACGCGCTTCATCTTGTTTGCCGCGGTGTTGCTCCTGACTGCCAGCGTAGCCCGGCAGTAGCGCGATCGCGGCGCAGCGGTAGCTCGATGTTCTCTACTGGTGGGAAGCCTCAGCGAGTTCTCTCCGAACGCTGTCGACCTGTGGCTTCACCGACGGCTCTGCATCGGCGCGAATAACCAGATACTTCTTGTACGCTCGAGCCGCTCCTTCGCGATCACCCGTCCGTAAGGCCAGCCGCCCCTCAAGTCGGAGCATTGTGGCGGTGTAGACGTTGCTGCCCGCAGCGTGCCACCGGCGGCGCGCGGCAGCCAAGGCTCGCGAGTAGTCGCCCTTTTGCTCAAGGAGTCGGGCTAGTGCGACGTTCATCGCGTGGGTTCGCAACTCGTAGACAAACGGGCCCGTGCGGGACAGGGCATCGAGCGCGTCGATCTTCGCCATCTCATCCGGCCGCGCTTCGGCATGGCTGACCATTGCATCGATCATCGTGTAGCACACCTCGATCCCCGGCCGGTACGCGCGGGGCGCGCCGGGCCGGCCGAGCTTGAGCTTCGCGACCGCTCGACTGGCCGTGGACGTTGATCCCCTGAGTGCGTTCCACAATCCCACGGTGCACAACTGGCGAAGCTGCTCTTCCCGCGCGAACGAATCCGACTTGAGAGGAGCATCAACGACGTTGCCCAGCATCCGTACTTTGCGAGACGCAACTGCGGTGTCGCCTTCGGCGAACAATGCGTCCCACACTTGACCCTCTTCCACGGTGAACTGAACCTGGGGTCCGCGCGACACGAGAGTCTCCAGGTCAGCGGCCTGTTCCAGAAGGGCGCGGGACCGGCTCGGCTGGCCGCGATTCATCGCGAGATTCGCCCATTCGCGGGTTCGCCCCCAACGGATCCGGGCGGTCTGGGGCCGGGCCAGCAGTGCGCGGAAGTAGCGGTCGGCATCGTCCAGCGGAAAGCCGTTTAACAGTGCCAGCCGGGGCATTTCCTGCATCTCGAGCTGGTCGAGGCGGGCGCGAATAGCTGCCACTTTCGACGAGTCACCGAGAGCCATGGCCAGCAGCCAAATGGCTTCATTGTTCTTCGGGCGCGTGCCGATGGACTCGGCGGGCAAACTGGCCGCCATCTGCCGCATGGTCGCGGTGTCTCCCAACGCGACGGCGATATCGTGCAGGTGGTCCTGGGCCGGGGAGAAATCAGGATCGAGTTGAAGCGCCTGCATGAAGCCCCGGCGCGCGCGGACCAGCGGCGAATCGAGACCCATCGCAGCGCCATAGTGATACTGGCCGTCCGCGAGCGCATGCCATGCTTCGGGCTGGTCGGGCAGGGCGGCGACGACTTCATCCCTCTTGGCGAACCGCTCTTTGTAGGGGGGTGGTTCCGGTAATGAATCGAAGAGAAATGTCTGCATCCGGTCGCGCTTGCTCAGACGATCGCGATAACGCCAGGCGAGGCTGTACCCCGGCTCATTCGGGGTACCAGTCATCCACGCGCGCGCCCGGACGAAGCCCAGTCCCGCCAGCGCGAATGTGGAATCGAGGTCCATCGCTCTCGCGAAGCGGTCGCTCGCCTCACGGTAAAGGCCGCGGCGATAGTCAGCCTGTCCCATCAGGTATTCGCGTAGCGCCGGCAGCGAGGTGCTCGTCAGGGCGCTCAAACGGTCTTCGCGCTCGCCCGCGTCACGTGCAATGAGCTGGGCGGTAAGCTGATCGACCAACGCCTGGAGGCTGTCGACCGGACCCGCTACCTCGGCGTGAACCCGCACCTTCCCATCGGGAACGCGCAGCAATGTCGCATTGAGGGTGAGACGGTCTCCGGAAAAGACGGCGGCGCCGAGAAGCAGCTGGCCGGCCCGTAGATCCTGCGCGACGCGAAGTGGGCGCGCGAAGTCCTCTCCGGAGCGCACGATCCAGTGAGCGCGCACCGTCGCCGAGCCTCGCGGTAGCAGGCGCGCGCCGGGTCGCTTCAGCGACAGCTAGCCGAGTCGCGGCTTTAGCCGCGAAAAGGAATCACGGTGTTTCTCCGTTGAGAATCTTCGCCAGCACAGCAGGTTCGATGTTGCCCCCCGAAATGACCGCCACGACCTTCTTTCCGCCAGTCCGGCCGGAGAGCGCGGCGGCGACCGCCGCGGCCCCAGCCCCCTCCGGCACCACGTGGTTGCGCTCCACGACCAGCCGGAGCGCGAAGATGACGTCGGCGAGCGAGCTGACCAGCGACCCCGCCAGCAGCGTGCTCGCGAGCCCCCACATCTCCGGCAGGATGCTCTTCGCCCCGATGCCGTCAATGAAGGTCTGAATGCGGTCT
>CAMDCH010000254.1:0-4028 GCA_945889655.1 bacterium HR33 | reverse complement strand
GCCGCCCGGCTGGGCTCGACGCTGCTGCTGTTGTCGGTCGTGTCGCTCGTCCTCCCGGCCATCTTCCATCTCATCGCGGGTGACCGGGTCGCGAACGAGAACATGCTCTCCGTGGAAATCTCGGTCGTGCTGATGCTGACCTACGTGCTCAGCATGTGGTTCACTCTCCGTACGCACAAGCACCTGTACACCTCGGCGGACGGCGCCGCGGCAGCACAGGCGGCCGGGCATCATGGCGGCTGGTCGCAGAAGACGTCGATTGGCGTGCTCATTGGGGCCACCGTCCTGGTGGCGGTGATGAGCGAGTTCCTGGTAGGCGCCATCGACGAGGCGGCCCACGAGCTGGGAATGAACGAGGTCTTCGTCGGCGTGATCCTGGTGGCGCTGATCGGCAACGCCGCCGAGCATTCCACCGCCGTGCTGGTGGCGTACAAGAACAAGATGGACCTGGCGATCAACGTGGCCCTTGGCTCGTCGATCCAGATCGCGCTGTTCGTGGCGCCGGCGCTGGTGTTCCTGAGCTACTTCGTCGGCCCGACGCCCATGGACCTGCGGTTCACGACGATGGAGATCGTCGCAGTCGCGGTATCAGCGCTGGTGATAGCCCAGATTTGCCAGGACGGGGAGACGAACTGGATGGAAGGGGTGCAGCTGCTGGCGGTCTACTGCATGCTCGGCATGGCCTTCTACTTCCTCCCGATGGTCGCCCAGGGGTAAAAAAGATCGCGGGGTCCGTGATTCCGAACCCCGCGATTCATTACTTCTGATTTCTGCCAGCCGTCGTCAGTCCTCTTTGGGCGCCACCAGGACTTCACTCCAGGGAGCCGCGTTCCGGCGGTTGTGGCGCCGCACGGCATCCCGCGCCGCCGCGACACCAGCCACCACGTGACGCACGAACGCCTCGGGTAGTTCCTGCGCGCCGTTCTCGATCTTCACCGACGCCACGAAGTCATTGAGGTAACAGGCCCGGTCGGACGGTGTGCCGTCGGGGCGGGAGAACATCCGGTTGTGCTCGACTTCGACGTCGAGCCGGACTTCGTCCCGGTAATGGAAGAGCCTGGCGACCACTTCGCCCTTGCCGAGGCCGTCGGGGAAGGGCAGAACGGCTACGAGCCGGATGCTGTTCCGGTCGTATTCCGCCACGGTCGCTTCGCCTCCAGTCACCCGGCTCAGCAGATTGTCGAGGCCGGGAACCAGGACGCCAATGTCGCTCTCCAGCTCAGATGCTATGAGCGCGGCTTTGGGGTTGGTCAGGGCGTTCATGTTGCTCCCGTTCAGGTGTGCCGGGATGAGCCGGCGTCCACAAGTTACTGGCTACAATATGGTACCGCCAGTACAGCCGAAGGGGTCCAAAAGTGACCTCCGTCACCCTAAAACAGGGTTTTGCGCCTCCCGGTTCCCCTACGGAACCCTACATGGGGCCAGCACTTGCACGTTTCGGGCCGTCCGGCTATCTTACTTCCAGACTTTGAAGCATAGGGCTCTTGCCCCGCGGTGGTCTTACTAGTGCTACTTGCCCGACCGCGTTACAGCCCCGGGATAAAGGCACTTTTTTTATTGCCATGAATGACCTTTTCGGCCGTCCCCTCGGCAGCCTCCGCCTCTCCGTCACCGACCGCTGCAACCTCCGGTGCCTCTATTGCATGCCCGAGGACGAGTACGTCTGGCTCCCTCGCGAGTCCATCCTCTCGTTCGAGGAGCTCGCGCGGCTGACGGCGATCTTTGCGCGGCTGGGGGCGGGCAAGGTACGGCTGACCGGAGGGGAGCCGCTCCTGCGGCAGGATCTCCCGAGGCTCATCGGGATGCTCCGTCCCATCCCAGGCGTAACCGATCTCGCCCTGACGACTAACGGTCTTCTCCTTGAGGAGCACGCGCCGGCGCTGTCGCGTGCCGGCTTGCGCCGAGTTACGGTGAGTCTCGATACGCTGCGTCCGGTGCGCTTCAAGGCCCTGACACGGAGTCAGCGGCACCAGGATGTCATCCGAGGCATAGACGCGGCGGCGGCGACCGGGCTAGCACCGCTCAAGCTCAATACGGTCGTTCTGCGGGGCTACAACGACGACGAGCTGGTTGATCTCCTCGAGTTTGCCAAGTCGAAGCAGGCAGAGGTGCGGTTCATCGAGTACATGGACGTGGGCGGGGCAACGAAGTGGGATGCCGGCGAGGTGTTTTCGCGGGGTGACATCCTCGCGGTTCTCGAGCGTCACTACGGACCTGTCAGCGCGGTAACGGGCGAGCATCCCGGCGCGCCGGCGGAAGAATTTGCCTTGCCCGACGGAACGCGCTTCGGTATCATCGCCTCGACGACGGCTCCGTTCTGCCGCTCGTGCGACCGCAGCCGCGTGACGGCGGACGGTATCTGGTTTCTCTGTCTCTATGCCGAGCGTGGAATCGACCTGCGCGAGCTGTTGCGCCGCGGGGCGGACGATGCCGAGATCGCGGGCCTCATCGAGGACGCGTGGCGTCGGCGGAATGATCGCGGCGCGGAGCGCCGCGCGGAGATGGGTAACCGCGGCGCGCTCTACCAGATAGAAGGATTGCGGTCTGATCCCCATAGAGAGATGCATACCCGTGGAGGATAAGGGCACCATGGACATGGTTCGGAAGCCAACCGTCTGGCCGTCTAACCGTCTAACCGTCCTCACGGCGATCGTGGCCCTGTCGGGAGCTTGCTCCCACAAGCCGCCAGCGACGTTCGCACCGGACCCCGAGTACATCCGCGGCATGCGCCAGATCCGGATTACCACGGGGGTCCAGCGCGCCTGCCCGGGCGAGGTCATTCCCGCGTCGTACCAGGCCCAGCTCGAGAGCGGCCTCTGGGTTCCGTTCTCGCGGACCTACGACAAGAAGCGGCCGCCCAAGCTCCACGTGGTCTTCCTCCGGCGCACGAGCCCGGACGCCGGCGCCCAGGAAGACGGTGACTGGAGCACGTCGCCCGATCCCACCGTGTCGGCCATGAATGGCTTCCGGCTTACCGCCTTCATGAGGGAAAACCCCTCCGTCCAGGGTTTTGCGACGGTCGAGCCTGACTACGGCTGCATGCCCCACTCGTTCAGCTTCGAAGGCGAGCCCGGAGCCAACGGCGAGGCCGGGTTCAACGGGCCGGATGTGACGGTCCGACTGCGCTATCTCAAGACGCCGTTCTATCCGAAGCTGCTCGTGGCCTCTATCGAAGTTGGTAATGCGCCACCGCTGTTCGTGTTCGGCCAGCCGGACCAGGTTCCGCCGGCCGACTGGTTGCGGGTGGAGAGCCGTGGCGGCCGAGGCGGCCGCGGACAGACGGGCGCCAAGGGCCAGGTGGGCGCCAATGGCGTCGCCGGGTGCCCAGGGGGGGCAGGCGGCGCTGGGGGACCAGGAGGAGCCGGCGGCCCCGGTGGCGGGGGTGGTCGTGGTGGTATCGTCACGGTGATCGTACCGAGCGACGAGCCGCTGCTCGCCGGCCTGGTTGAGGGAAGAAGCCTCGGCGGCGCAGGTGGCGGCGGCGGTGCGGGTGGGACCGGCGGCGCCGGTGGCAAAGGCGGAACCATCCAGGCCAGCCCGGGTCAGCAGTGCCAGGCGGGCGCCAATGGTCCCGAAGGCGCCAAGGGCCGGGCGGCTGGCGATGGACCCGACGGCGGACCCGGGTTACGCATGCAGGTCATGACCGTGAATCGCACCGAAGTCTTTGGAATTCGCGGCGGCGCCGGGCTGGCGCAGCTGATTGCCTACACTGATGGGGAGCGCACTCGTTGATCATTGCGGTACCAAGGGAAACCGTAGCCGGTGAGACCCGGGTCGCGCTCGTACCCGACGCGGCCGGGAAGGTGGTCAAGTCGGGACATGATGTGCGGATCGAAGCCGGCGCCGGGGCCAGCGCCGCGTTCCCTGACGAAGCGTACCGTTCGGCTGGAGCCAAGGTGGAGCAGGGCGGGCCGGCATTCTGGAGCGGCGCCGACATGGTGCTCCGCGTACAGAAGCTTTCCGTCGCCGAAGCCTCCATGGTGCGCGAGGGCGCCGCCGTCATCGGAATGCTTGCGCCGATGGCGAAC
>CAMDCH010000253.1:0-4039 GCA_945889655.1 bacterium HR33 | reverse complement strand
GTCACTGAGAACGCCTTCGGGACGAGGCCATCGCGGCTCATCGAGTAGAAGACGCGCGACTGGCCGAGCAGCATCACCAGGATGACCGAGGAGAAGCCCGCGAGAATGGCGACGGTCACGAACTTCGCGAGCCAGCCATAACCGGTCATATACTTGCTGATCGCGAACGCCACCGACGCCTCGCGGCCGGTGCTCCGGAAGTCTTCGACCGTCGCAATGCCGCTCAGGACGTAGGCGAACAGCACGTACAGGATCGTGCAGACCACCAGGGAGCCGAGGATGCCGATCGGCATGTCCTTCTGCGGGTTCTTGGCTTCCTGCGCGGCTGTCGACACGGCGTCGAACCCGATGAACGCAAAGAACACGACACCGGCGGCGCCCAGGATTCCCATGATGCCGCCGTAATTGTGCGACACGCCCTCCGGAGTGACGTATATGGTCGGGTCGGGGATCATGGGTGTGTGGTTGGCCGGGTTGATGAAGCCCCAGCCGAGCACGATCACCATCAATACGATCGTCACCTTCGTAATGACGATCAGGTTGTTCACGAATGCCGACTCACGGGTACCGCGAATGAGCAGCAGCGTCAGCAGGAAGAGAATGACGATTGCCGGCACGTTGATGAGCCCGTGCACGGCCGCCACGTCACCGACCCCGGTACCCGGCATGGTCTGGAATGGTGAATGGAACAATCGCCAGGGAATACTGATGCCGAAAAAGCCGAAGACGTTGTTGAGGTACTCGCTCCACGCGATGGCCACGGTAGCAGCGCCGACCGCATACTCCAGGACCAGGTCCCAACCGATGATCCACGCCACCAGCTCACCCATCGTGGCATACGAGTAGGTATAGGCGCTGCCGGCCACCGGGATCATGGAAGCGAACTCGGCATAGCAAAGGCCGGCAAACGCGCAGCCGAGCCCTGCGACCAGGAACGCGAGCGTAACTGACGGGCCGGCCCGGTCCGCGATGGCGGCGGCGGTCCGGACGAAGAGACCGGCGCCGATGATCGCGCCGATGCCAAGGGCGATGAGGGCCGCGGGTCCAAGGGTACGCTTGAGCGCGCCGTCGCCAGTGGCCGCGCCATCGGACATCAGGCGCTCAATGGACTTGGTGCGAAACAGGTTGCCAGCCATTCTCTGCTCTCTCCTTGGTTCAGATACGGAAACGGCGGGGAATGATTTGACAACCTGCATGCCCGCGTCGGCCGACGGCGCGGGACGGGCAAGAGTAGGGCGCCGAGGGGTTACATGTCAAGCAATGCAGTCGGGCGTGGCTTCAGACGCTGTAGTTGGGCGCTTCCCGCGTGACCACCACGTCGTGCGGGTGCGACTCGCGCAGCCCGGCCGCCGTGATTTGCAGGAACTCGGTGTCGCAGCGGAGCTGGTCGAGCGTGGCAACGCCACAGTAACCCATGCCACTCCGGATGCCGCCGACGATCTGGAAGATCACGTCGCCCACGGGGCCGCGGTACGGGACGCGCCCCTCGATGCCTTCCGGCACGAGCTTCCGGACGGAACCCTCGCCCTCCTGGAAGTAGCGGTCGGCCGAGCCTTCCTGCATGGCCGCCAGCGAGCCCATGCCACGTACCGTCTTGAAGCGCCGGCCTTCGAGCAGGAAGCTCTCGCCCGGGCTCTCCTCCGTGCCGGCGAACATCGAGCCCATCATCACGCTGGCCGCGCCGGCCGCGAGCGCCTTCACCGCATCACCCGAGTACTTGATGCCGCCGTCAGCGATGACCGGGATGTCCCCTGCTCCTCGCACGGCATCGACGATCGCGGTGACCTGCGGAACGCCCACGCCGGTGACGACACGGGTGGTACAGATGGAACCGGGACCGATGCCGACCTTCACGGCGTCCACCCCCCGCTCCACCAGCGCCTTGGCGCCCTCGGTGGTGGCGATGTTGCCGCCCACGAGCTGCGCATCGGGGAACGCCTGGCGAAGCATCGCGATGGTATCGAGCACGCCCTGCGAATGACCGTGCGCGGAGTCCACCACGAGCGCGTCGGCGCCGGCGGCGAGGAGCGCGGCCGCGCGGGCCCTGGTATCGGGCCCGACACCGAGCGCGCCCGCCACGCGGAGGCGGCCGAGCCCGTCCTTGTTGGCGGTGGGAAACTGCCGGCGCTTGAAGATGTCCTTGATGGTGATGAGACCCTTCAGCACGCCCTTCTCGTCCACCACCGGCAGCTTCTCGATCCGGTGCTGGCCCAGGATCTTCTCGGCCTCGTCGAGTGTCGTGCCGAGGGGCGCGGTGACGAGATGGTCTTTGGTCATGGCGTCGCGGATGGGCCGGTCGGGGCTGCGCTCGAATTGCAGGTCGCGATTGGTAAGGATGCCCACCAGGCGGCCGTGCTCGTCCACCACCGGGACGCCCGAGATCTTGAAGCGGTTCATGAGCTGCATCGCTTCGCGCAGCGTGCGGTCGGGCCCGAGCGTGATCGGGTTCACGATCATCCCGCTCTCCGAGCGCTTGACCCGGTCGATCTCAGCCGCCTGCCGGTCCACCGTCATGTTCTTGTGAATGACACCGATGCCGCCGGCGCGCGCCATCGCGATCGCCATCTCGGACTCGGTCACCGTGTCCATGGCGGCGGAAACGAGAGGGATGTTCAGCCCGATGGTCCGGGTGAAGCGGGCGCCTACGTCCACGTCGCGCGGGTGCGTGCTGGAATGCCGCGGGACCAGCAGGACGTCGTCGAACGTGAGGGCGTAACCGGGGCGGAGCTTGGTCATAGCCACAGATTTCGCAGACGGGAAGAAAAAGACGCTGATTTGCTCGGATTCATGGAGGGTCCGGAGCGAATCAGCGTTGGTTCAGCGGGAGTCAGCGAAATCTGTGGCCCCATGGCCAAAGTTAGCCGTGACGCCGAGTGACGGTCAAGCGGATGGCTTGTCGCTCTTTGGTGGAGTCGAGGTGGCCGACTGGATCTCGTCCACCGCTGCGCGACCCGCGGCCGCGACGCCTTTCATCAGGCGGTTGGCGGCATCCATGACGTCCATGGTCCCGCGGACGGCGGCCACCGGAAGGCGCGCCGCGCGGAGCGTGTCCTGCACGCCTTCGGCGAAGCGCTGTAGCGGCGCGGGCTCGCGGGTGCCGGTACCATGGCGCGCCTCGAGGAACTCGATGTAATCGAGGACCTGGTAGCCGACGTCGTCGGGCAGGGCCTCCAGCTTGCGCACGATTCGCTCGCGAAAAATGTCGTTCATGGCTGTCGCACCCTCATTTCCATCAGTTCGACTACCGGGTTGCCGAGATACTTCGACCGCCCATGCCGAATACGAGCTACCACCACGATCTGTGCCAGCGGCGGAAGCTGTTCAGCTTGCCGCTGGAGCGCCCCCGCCAGAGTGACGTAAACAAACCCTGCTTCCGGGAGGGGCCCCCGCGCCAGCATGTACCGCTGGCCGTTGGGGATCTCCGGCCGGAGCTCGTCCGCCGTGGCCAGCGAGAGGAACTGAAGCGTCCATTGCACCAGCTTTCCTTCGTACTCCTGTGGCCGGGTCCTGAGTTCCGCGGCGGTCAGTCCGGCGATGAGCCCGGTTGCCACGGGACGAAGGTCGTCCTCGCGAATCCACGCCTCGGCCTGCACCCGAACCCACTCGCCATCACGGGCCACGATGCGCACAGGCGTCTCGGCGGCGAGGCTGCCGCTGCGGGCGCCGTCCGGGGTGGCACTGAGCGGCGTCTCGCGGGCGACCACGGCGCGGTCGAGGATCGACCCCGCCGGCGGCGCCGCTTGAGCGGCGACCTCCGCCGGCGCGCCCGAGTCGCCGGTGGCGACGGCAAGCGCGGCCTCGGGCAGCCATCCCCTCCGGCGGGCCCGCACCCATGCGCCATCGCGGCCCACTTCATCGAGCAGGAATCCATTGAGGAGCCGGGCGAGGACCGCCCCGTTCGGCGCGGTGCGGAGATTCTCGCCGCGTCCGAGGGTGACGGCCAGGTTGTGGCCGTCGCGGTCGGTGCGTCCAACCGACTCTCCCCAGATCCAGCCTTCCAGCGCCACCTCGATCCACCCATCCCGCGTATTGCCCCCCG
>CAMDCH010000252.1:0-4074 GCA_945889655.1 bacterium HR33 | reverse complement strand
GTGGGGCGCGGTCGGCCGCGCCCGGGCCGGACAGAGCTACCAGCAGATAACGTCGGCCTACTTTCCAGGAACGGATCTATCACGATGGTTCTAGCAGGCGGGTGGGCGGGTAGGCGGGTGGGCGTGGGCCATGCGGTGACTTTCACCCGCCTGCCCGCCAACCCGCCTACCCGCCACTCTCTGGAGCCCCGGTGAGAATCGGCATCGTCGGCGCCGGCGCGATAGCCCAGGTCGCGCATTTCCCCGTGCTCTCGAAGCTCGAGGGCGTCACGGTCGTGGGCGTCTGCGACAACGATGTCCCCAAGGCCCGGGCGCTCGCCTCCCGCTTCAGTGTCCCCGACGCGTTCGACGACATCGAGGACCTGCTCCGCTACACCAGACCCGACGCGGTCGTGATCTGCACCCCGAACCATCTGCACGAGGTCCATGTCGCCACGGCGCTCGCCGCGGGCGCGCACGTTCTCTGCGAGCGGCCTCTCGCCATGAACATCACCGGTATCGAGCGGTTGCTCGCCGCCCGCGAGCGCGCGGGGAAGGTGGTCATGGTGGGCATGAATCACCGGTTCCGGAGCGACGTGCAGGCGGTCCGGGATTTCGTGCGGCGCGGGGAGCTGGGCCAGATCCGGGCCATCCGCACCGGCTGGTACGCCTTCCGCCCGTCGCGTGGCGGCCCCGACTGGCGGCGCCGGCGCGCGGAATCCGGCGGGGGCGCGGTCTTCGACCTCGGGCTCCCGCTGCTCGATCTCGCGGTCTGGCTCGCCGGCGGTCCTGAAGCGAAGCAGGTGACGGCCTCCTTCATTCGTGGGGAAGGTGGCGTCGAAGACGCGGGGTGCGCGCTGATGGTCTTCAGCGGGGATCTCTCGATCTTCCTGGATGTCTCGTGGCGGTACGTCGGGGACTCGGAGCACTTCTGGCTGGATCTCGTTGGTGACCGCGGCTCGGCTGGAATTGCGCCGCTGCGGGTGTTCAAGGACATGCATGGCTCGCCACTCAACGTCACGCCCACCGGCGCGGCCGGCCGCGAGAACGCGTTCACGGCGTCCTATCGCGCCGAATTGGCCCATTTCCTCGCGGCGTGCCAGGGAAAGGTCGAGGCCCCGAATCTCGCGGAGCAGCTCGTCATCCAGCGGCTCCTTTCGGCCATCTACCACGCGGCCGAGGAAGGCCGGGATGTCGTCCCGTGAGCTGGTTCCGGCTTCCGCGCACTGACTGGCCTTACGTTGCCGGCGGTGCGCTGCTCGTGGTCTCGTCGTATCCGCCCTTTCACCTCTTCCTTCCGTCGTTCCTCTGCCTGGTGCCCGCCGTCTGGTTGCTGCTCGACGCGGGCAACGACCTCCGCCCGATGCGCCGCCGGTTCGCGCAGGGATTCTGGTTCGGTCTCCTCTCGCACGGCCTGATTCTCTACTGGATGGTCGTCGCGCTGTGGCACTTCACCCCCATGTCGGCGCTCGGGTATGCCGCCACCATCAGCATCCTCGCGGCGTGGACCGGCCTGCTCTTCATGTTCGTCGGCTGGGTGGGGACACAGACGCCGGTGCCGGTGGCACTCGCGTTCCCGGTGGCGTGGACCGCGCTCGACTGGATCATCGGCCACCAGGGAGATATCCGCTTCCCGTGGCTCGGTCTCGGAACGTCGCTGACCGGTTACCCGGTGGTCGTGCAGATCGCGGACCTGGTCGGTGCGCGGGGTGTCACCTTCCTGCTCGCCGGCGCCAACGCCGTGCTCGCCGTTGCCTGGCTCCGCCGAAGCGACCGGTCGTTCGTCCTGCGCTCGGTTGGCGGCGTGGTGCTCGGTGTGCTCTTGGCGGCCGGTTACGGTGCCTGGCGGATGAGCAGCGTGCCGACGCGCGTCGTAGGCCGTGTCGCGGCCGTCCAGCCCAGTATTGGATTCGGGGACAAGCAGAAGCTGAACCTGTTCGACGCCATATTCGACAGTCTCGCCCACATGTCCCAGCGCGGCCTGGATAGCCTCAAGCCTCAGCTCATCGCGTGGCCGGAGGCGTCGGTGCCTTACTTCTTCGAGTATTTCCCACGCTGGAGTCCCACGATCGCCGAGCAGGCGCGGGCCAGTGGCACTCCAATCGTCGTGGGGGGCCTGGGTCTCACCAGGACCTCGGACAGCGCGTTCGACTACTACAACTCGGCGTTCTTCTACGATGCCGCGGGCAAACGCGACACGCTGCGCTACGACAAGCGCTTCCTGGTACCCATCGTCGAGCGAGTGCCGTTCGTGAACCCGGAATGGTTCAGCGGCATCAACTTCTTCGGAGGGTTCGGCATCGGTAGACCGGGGCCGGTCTACCAGATTGACATCGGCAAGTTCGGGGTCCTGATCTGCTACGAATCGGCATTCCCCGAAGAATCACGTGAGTACCGGCGCAACGGCGCCGATTTCCTGCTCAACATCACCAACGACGCCTGGTTCGGGCGCTCGGCGGCACCGTTCCAGCACAAGGCCCACCTCGTCATGCGCGCCATCGAGAACCGCGTGGGCATCGCCCGCGCCGCCAACAACGGCATATCGGAGTTCGTGGACCCCTTCGGCCGCACGTATCACGAAACGAAACTGGACGAGGTTACCGTCATCGCGGACGATGTTCTCACCACTGACATAACGACTCTTCATGTGAAGGTAGGCGACTGGGTAGGCGTGCTTTCAGTACTATCGACAGTGGGGTTGTTTCTGTGGGCCCGGCGGAAGCGGATCAGCGGAAGTCAGCGCGTTTCAGCGTAATCAGCGCTCGTAGGCTTTCCCATCAACGAACAATCTGAACAGGTCCGGATCCAGCATTCCCGTCTTCACTTCCTGGGACATGATGTCCAGCGCTCGTGGCATCGGCACTGCCCGCTTGTAGGGCCGGTCTGACGCGGTGAGCGCGTCGAAAATATCCGAGATGGTCATCATCCGCGTCTGGATCGGGATATTCTCGCCCGTGATGTGTCGGGGATAGCCCTTCCCGTCCAGTTTTTCGTGATGCCCGTAGGCGATGGCAGGGATGTTCTGCAGCTCCTTGGTCCACGGGATCTGCAGCAGGAACCGGTAGGTGTGGTCCACGTGGCTCTCGATCTCCAGGCGTTCCCGCTCGTCGAGTGAGCCCTTCCTGATGCTCAGGAACCGGACCTCGTCGGTGTTCAGGTAGGGTTGCTCTTTGCCTTCCAGGTCCACGTAGTGCGCGTCCGCGAACCGCAGCAGCTCCTCGAAGCTTCCTTCCGGCAGGACGGTCGGCTCGTTCGACTCCAGCACCAGCTTCACGAAATGATCCAATGACGTGAGCTGGGACTCCTGGGATTCCTTGAGTTGCAGGACCCGCGCCGGATCCGCCTTTCCGTTCTTCTCGTACTGCTCTACCAGGTCCTTGTAGAAGTCCCGCTCCACTGTCCTCCGGATAAACGCGTGACGCTGCTTGATGAGCTGCAGGTCCGGCTCGTAGAGCTTCCTCGCCTTGACCAGCACCTGCTCACGCACCCCGACCTTGCCGAAGTCATGGAGGAGGGCCGCGTAACGGATCTCGCGCACCTCTTCCCGCGTGAATGCCACGTTGCGGAACGGGCCGTCGGAAGCCTTGTCCACCACCTCGGCCAGCCCCACCGTCATGACGGCCACCCGCCCCG
Source organism: bacterium HR33 (assembly GCA_945889655.1). Classification (GTDB taxonomy): domain Bacteria; phylum Gemmatimonadota; class Gemmatimonadetes; order Gemmatimonadales; family GWC2-71-9; genus SHZT01. The sequence continues at coordinate 462 of CAMDCH010000252.1, read as the reverse complement.
AATGACCGAAGGTCGTCGGGTCGCGCTGCTCGATGGCCTTGACGGCCGCGTTCACGAATCCCTCGAACAGCCGCTCGATGCTCTCGTAGAGGCGGCTGTTTTCGATGGATACCGCGGCCTGGCCCGCCAGCGACGAGACCAGCTCGACGGTGCGCTTGCTGTACGGCACCACCTCGGCCTCGAAGTCCGGCAGCTCGTCGAGCTGGACGGCAAGGTTCCGCTTGCGGTTGATGAGTTGCAGGACCCCGATGACATCATCCTTGTGGTCCTTCATCGGGATCGTGAGCATGGACTTGGTGCGATAGTCGTTCTTCTCGTCGAACGACCGGTTGATCGAGTACTGGACGTCGGGCGCGAGGAAGTACGCGTCGTCGATCACCAGCGGCTCGCCGGTGCTGGCTACGTATCCCGCGATGCTGCTCCGGTCGATCGCGATGGTGAACTCCACCAGCGGTATCTGGG
>CAMDCH010000251.1:0-4074 GCA_945889655.1 bacterium HR33 | reverse complement strand
ACGCATCGAGCGAAACGTCGAGTCCCGCGCTCCAGATCGGGTCTGACGCAAAGGAATCCGTCAGGCGGATCACCGGCGCGCTCCCGCTCTGGATCCTTTCGGCGAGAATGACGAAGAGCCGATCCGAGCGCTCCCGTGCTTCCACGAGGTCGCGGAGGACGCCGTCACGCAGCAGGTCCGCCGACGCGTTGCTCAGCGCGTCGTCGCGCTGCACCAGCTCCGTGATCAGCGACGGGACCAGCCCGCGCCCGCTTCGTTCCAGCCTCGCGAGCAGGCGGTACACGCTCCACGAAGTGACGTTGGCGCCGAGGTGATGCGCGGCGGTGTCTTCCAGGTGATGGGCTTCGTCGAGCACCAGGCGCTGGTACGGCGGCAGCACCGCCGCGTCCTGCCAGTTTTCCTGCGCGCGCCGTACCGCGAGGTCCGACGCAAGGAGGTGGTGGTTCACCACCACGATGTCGGCTTCGGCGGCCCGGCGCCGCGCGGCGAACACGAAGCAACTATCGAAGTGCGCGCACTTGCGCCGGCCGCAGAGATCGGCTTCGGCCGAAACCTCGTCCCAGACCTCGGAGGTAGGTTCGAACGGCAGGTCCGCCAGCGAGCCGTCGCGCGAGTTCTTGGCCCACGCGCCGAGTTGGTGCAGCTCCTCCTGCCGGGCGGATTCGAGCAGCGAGCCCTGGCTTCCCCGCGCGATCTCCAGCCGGTTATGGCAGAGATAGTTCCGCCATCCCTTGAGAAGCGCGTACGTGATCGGACCCATCTCCGCGTCCAGCACCTTCGCCAGGAGCGGCAGGTCTTTGCCCACGAGCTGCTCCTGGAGGTTGATCGTGTTGGTCGAGACGACCGTCCGCTCCTTGTTCGCGCGGGCCCACGCGATCGCCGGGACCAGGTACGCGAAGGACTTCCCGACGCCGGTGCCCGCTTCCAGCAGCGAGACGCCGCCCTCGTTGTACGTATCGGCCGCGTACGATGTCATGTCGCGCTGGGAGGGCCGGTCCTCGAACGCGCCCAGCGCGCCCGCGATGGGGCCCTCGCCGGTGAGGATGTGCGCGACTGCTACCGGATCGATCGGGGTGCGCTGCTCGGCCTTCGGGACTTCCACCACCACGTAGAGCTGTGAAGCGTCGTTGTTGACGATCCCGAACCCCACGCCGCCTTCGAAGGCGCGCGCGGCCACGCTGAGGTCGGCATTGGAAGGTTCGAGAACGCCGCTGGGATGGTTGTGCAGGAGCATCTGGCCGCGCTGCGCCACCCCCGGGAGGGCGAGCACCGCGTCCACCGTGCCACGGGCCACGGGCTCGGCCCGGATGATGATGCCCTCTTCATCCAGGTCGGCGACGAACGACACCTCGCGCCCGCGGGCGAGCTCGATCTCTCGCGCGATGCGGGTCCGGGCGTCCGCCGACAGCCGGGTCACGTCTTCAGTTCGCGTTTCTTCGCGGCCGGGAACAGCACGTTGTTGAGGATCAGCCGGTATCCCGGTGACTTCGGGTGCAGCGACAGGTCCGTCGCCGGATCGCCTACCTGGTGCTGCGGATCCTCGGGGTCATGCCCGCCGAGGAACGTCCACGTGCCCTTGCCGTAGTCGCCGTGAATGTACTTGGCCCACGGCGCACCCGGTTCGTTGGCCAGCACGATCACGCCGGGCTTCAGCTTCGACAGGTTGAACGAGGTGGTCAGCCCGTAGTAGTCGGGAATGATCTGCCGGTGACACTGCACCAGCATGCTCGGCACGGGGTCGATCTTGGCGCTGAAGTTGAACAATTTGAACGCCCCCAGCGGCTGGCGGAGCGGCATGTTGTTCACCTGGTGCCCGTCGATGTCCGAATAGCTCGCGACCGATGACGACAGCTCCAGGTGCGCGTTCTCGAACGCCATGGTGCGCTCCCAGCGCAGCTTGGCGTTCGCGGCCGGATCGGGAGGCGTGCCGTCGGCGTAGACGGCCGCGACGTCCACGTTCTCGGCGGCCAGCGCGAGCTCGATGGTTTCGGTCGCCGCGCACATCGCAAACAGGAACCCGCCGTCGCCCACGTAGTCACGGATCTTCCGGGCTACCGCCTTCTTCTCTTCCGGAACGTTCTGGTAGCCCCACTGCTTCTGCATGTCCATGTTGGCGTCGACCATCTTCTGGAGCCACGCGGACCCGGCATACGTCGCATAGAACTTCGAGTACTGACCAGTGAAGTCCTCGTGGTGCAGGTGGAGCCACTCGTAGTCCTTGAGTTTGCCACCGAGTACTTCCGCGTCCCACACGGTTTCGTGCTCGATGCCCGCGAAGTTCAGCGCCATCCGCACCGCGTCGTCCCACGGACCCACGGTTGGGGCCTGGTAGACCGCCACCTTCGGGGCCTTCTCGAGGATGATCGAATCCATGTTGCTGGACGCGATCTGCCCACGGATGTCAAGCACGGCGGAATCCGTGATAATCTCGGCGAAGATCCCGTTGAGTGCCGCGTCGCGCTCGGTCGCCGGGTCGCGCTCCATCAGGAAGCTGCCCGCGCGGTAGTTCAGCAACCACTCGGCCTTGTTACCCGCCTTCAGCGCCCGGTACATCATGCCGTACGCCTTCAGCTGCGCCGGCTGCCGGTCGTCCATGGGGAAGATGAGCCACCCGGCGGCGCTGTCGTCGCGCAGGACGCGCACCCGGGGCAGCGCATCCACCGCCCCGGCGCCACCCGCGGCTACCGCCGCCAGCCCGGTGCCAACCGCACGGACGAATTCCCGTCGCTTCATGAACGGACCTTGGGACGCTGCTGGTCCAGCAGGCGCCTGGCCTGCGGAACCATCGCGCTCTGGGGATACGTGAGGATCAGGTGCTCCAGGTGCTGGATCGATTCGCGCGGCTTGTTCGTGAGCGCGTACGACTCGGCGAGGTTGAATTCCGCCACCGGTGCCGCCGCCCCGCGGGGATCCGCCGTGAGCACGCCAAGGAGCAGCGGCTGCGCCCGGCCATGGTCACCCTTGGCCTTCGCCACCTGCCCCGCATAGAAAAACACGTCGGCCTTCCCGCCCCGCGGCGGCAACGACTCCGCCGCGAGCGCGAACTGCACCAGCGCGGCACTCGTGTCACCCTGCGCCAGCAGGTACATCGCCCGCCCGAAATCCGGAACGGAGTCCGGCTCGATCCGCTGGATCAGGCCCGCTATCTGGGTGCGCCGGATGGATTCCTCGCGGCTCCCCGCCAGCGGGCCCGCCGAGCGGAAATTCTTGGTCGCGAGCTTCAGGTCACCCGCGAACAGCGCCATCCACCCGCGGATCGCGAGCGACGCGATGCTCGAGTCGTCCGCGATCGTCGTCCTCGCCGTGAGGAAGTCGCCCTTGAGGATCCACGCCCACGCGATCTGGTTCCGCAGCATCGACGATTCCTCGTACGTCATGCGGCCGTTCCACTCGCGGTACTGCGCCTCCGCCGCTTCCACCCGGCCCGTGCGCGCCATCATGTCGATCAGCGAGTACGTGGCGGCCGCGGCGCCCGTCGGCGCCCTCGCCGAATCCGCGGCGAGGCGCTCGAGCATCTTTTCCGCCGCGACGCGGTCGCCCGCGTCCGCGTAGGCTCGCGCTGCATCCACCCGCGCCCGCTCAGCCGCCACACCCGTCGCCACGCTCGCGAGCTTGTCCAGCGCCTGGGCCCGCGCGCGGTGACCCGCCGGCGTCCGCAGCGCCCCCGCGCGGCTCGCGAAGCGGTCCAGCGCCTCGGTGGCGGCGGTCCGGTCCGTGGGGAGCGAGGATTCCAGCAGCGTCCACCCCAGCGCGGCTCGCCCCCACCCCACCTGCAGGTCGGCAGCGATCCGCTTCCCCTGTACGGTGGTCACCGTCTTCGTAAGCTGGGTGATCACGGCGTCATGCTGGTTGTCCGGCGCCTGGGTGAGCGTCTCGATGGCGCCTTCGATCAACTGGTCAGAGCCCACTACCGCCGAGTGCCACAGCTTCGCCGCTTCCACCCATTGACCGCGCGCGGCCGAGAGCTGCGCCTGGTCGGGGAGCAGCGCGTCGGCACCGACCTTGGCGACGCCCGTGGTCAGGACGCGCTGCGCTTCGTCCAGTTTCCCCGACTCGATCATCGCGGCCGACCAT
>CAMDCH010000250.1:0-4105 GCA_945889655.1 bacterium HR33 | reverse complement strand
GCGGCGGCGCCGGCGATCCTGGACCAGCCGGTGTCCTCTCTGGCGTCGGTGGCGGAGGCGAAAAAGGAGAAGGAGGCGGATGAGCTGGGCAAACTCAGTGACTCGATGGGCCTCAAAGGCCAGGTAGCGGAGTTCAACAAAGCGGCGGCCAATGCGGACGCCGTGGCTCCTGTGCCGGCCGATGCCATCACGCTTGAGTCAGCGACCCGGCGGCTGGGACGCCCCCCGCTCACCGTCCCCAGCCTGCCGGTAGTGGGTTACCGGTCGCGCGGATCTTCTGGCATCGTGGTGATCCAATCCCTGCCAAACGGGGTTGCAGTCACGCTGGCCCAGGTGCGCCACGCGGTCAGGCAGAATGTGGCGGAGCCGGACAGGCTGGCACAGGATGCGGCGGAAGCCGCCCGCGGGCGCGTGGCATCGGGCACGGCGGCCAGGGCGCTGAACGAAGTCGCCCGGGAGGCGACCCGCGCTGTCGATGGAATTGACGTGACGGCATCGGCGCCGGTCAGCGCCGATTCGCTGGCGGTGCTACTGCGCGCGGTCCACTGACCGCCGCCGCAGCCTGATCAGCTCGGCGACCACCGAAACGGCGATTTCCGCAGGCGTGTCAGCGCCGATGTCTTCCCCGATGGGGCAGCGCACGCGATCCAGCGCCTCGGCCGGGACGCCCTGCCCTTCCAGGGCTTTCCGCACCACCGCGAGCTTCCGCTTGCTGCCCAGCATCCCGACATAACCCGCCATTGACGGGGCGGCCCGCTCGACGATCGTGGCGTCATGAGCGTGCCCGCGCGTGGCCGCGATGACGTAGTCGTCATGATCGAGCGCCAGGCCATCCAGGGCCACCGAGAATTCCGTCGCCAGCACCTGGGCGGCCCACGGCAGCCGGGTCACGTTGGCGAACTCTTCCCGGTCGTCCACCACCACCACGTGGAACCCGGAGCCGGCGGCAATTCGCGAGATCTCCAATCCCACGTGCCCCGCGCCGAAGACGATCACCCGTGGATCCCGCACGATGGGCTCGACGAACACCGCCTCCGACTCATCTACGAACGCGGTACGGCCATGCGCACCCGGCTGCAATGTCTTTCGGTGGCCTGACGACCAGTCGAGCGCCGTCCGGACCGTCACATCGCGCCGAGCGTCGATCGCCTCTCCGACTCTCCGATAGATCGCCGCCATCTCGGCGCCGTGTACCACCGGCTCGACAAACAGTTCTACCGTCCCGCCACACGACAATCCGACATCACCTGCAAGGTCTGCGTTCAGCGTATGACGCACCACTGCCGGTCGCCCGGTCCGCACCGTCGCCAGCGCCTGCACCGTGACATCGGCTTCGACGCACCCGCCACCCACGGTCCCATGACGCTGACCCGCGTCGGTCACCAGCATCTTGGCATCGTCGGCCAGGGGCAGCGATCCGCGCTTCCGTGACACGGTTGCCAGCGCGGCCACTACGCCCTGCTCGGCGGCATCAGCAGCGGCAAACCAGAGAGAGGCTCGCAGGGACATGGGAGAAATCTAGAAGTGAGAAGTGAGAAGTGAGAAGTAAGAAGCAAAAGCACGATAGGCGCTGTGGTGCAGGAGTCCGGAGTCCGGACGCTACAGCGCCTTCTCACTTCTCACTTCTTACTTCTCACTTCTCGTGCTTGTGAAATGCCTCTTGCTCCGCGACAAGGCGGGGACTCACCATCGGGAAGGTGCGCGCAAAAAGCGCATAGCTCAGCAGGAAGAGTCCAAGGAATCCAGCCGTCACCGCGATTTCGGTGAAGCCGAAGATCGGACCCGTATCCGTGAGTGACGGCTGGATCAGCAGGTAACGCTCAAGCCACACGCCGCAAAGGCTGATGACCGAGAAGAAACCGAGCGTCATCGGGTTGGTCTTTGACTTGACCCAGATCAGGCCCCAGAACGGCACGATGAAGATCAAGCTGAACACGAGCCACGAAATCGGGCGCCACTCACCCCACAGCCGGTAGAACACGAAGCTCGTTTCCTCGGGAAGGTTGCCGTACCAGATCACCAGCACCTGGCTGAACATCAGGTACGCCCAGAACACCGAGAAGCCGAAGATCAGCTTGCCGAGGTCGTGGAACTGCTGCCGCCCGATCACCGATTCGAGCCCGAGTTTCCCCCGCCAGTAGATCGTCATGAGGCCAAGGGTCGTAAGGCCGGTGAGGAACGCGCCCATGAAGAAAAACGCGCCGAGCAGGGTGCTGATCCAGTACGGCGCGAGTGACATGATCAGGTCGAACCCGATCAGCGAGAAGCCGTACGCGTACACAACGAGGAGCAGCGCCGAGAGGGCCGTCAAGCGTCGGCGGTTGGCCTCGACCTGTTCCGGCGTGCCGTGGTACCCGTTCGCGAGGCGGAGAAAAATGTTCCGCCGGGATCCGCTGACCCGGTCGCGCAGGACGGCGAGGTCGGGCCGGAGGTCGGTCAGGACCAGCGCGGTGGCTACGCCGAACACGACCAGCAGCGCCACCAGGTCCCGCCAGAACACTGCCGAGGTCGTGAGCCAGTTGCCGCGCAGCGGCGTGGGATTCGCGATCCACGGGAACAGGTGCTGGCGCCCGAAGAACAGGACCACGAACAGCACCAACGAGACGGGCAGGAACGCCACGGTCGCTTCGCTGAAGCGGACCAGCGCGCCGGCCCAGACACCCTGGCTCAGCTTCTGGATCGCCGCGAAGATGATGCTGCCCAGCGAAAGGCCGGTGAAGAACAGGAAGTTGATGTGGTAGCTTCGCCAGGCGCGTCCCGGATCATCCCCCGCGAGCAGAAGCCCGAACATGCCGAGGCCGACGACCGCAAGCGCGCCGCCCAGCATCAGCATGCCCCGCGCGGGAGCTTCCACGGCGCGGGCACTGACGTCCACCTGCGACCGCGGGACGGTCGCGTGACTCACGGCCGGGTTCCCTGCATCAGGCGGATGTAGTTCACCAGGTGCCAGCGATCGACGCCGTGGATCTTGTCTCCATAAGGAGGCATGATGCCGCGGCCGTGGCGCATCAGCGTGTAGATGTAACCGTCACTCAACCGCCTGGCCTGCGGCTCCGTGAGGATCGGTGGCGGGAAGAATTTCTCGACGATGGGACCGTCGCTCTGGCCCGTCGCGCCGTGGCACGGCAGACAGTAGATGTCGTAGACCACCTTGCCGCGTTCGAGCGATTCGGCGGTTCTCGCGGCAGGATTCCTGATCCGGTTGATCTCGGACAGGTCTTCCTCGCGGTCCACGCTCAGGTCGGGCTCGGCACCCGTAATCGGCACCGTCCCCGGCACCGGCTCCCTCGGCGCCACCGCGTACGGCTGGATCGCGAGCCCCTTCTTCATGGTCGAGAACCACGGCACGACCGCGACGGCGTCATCCGGGCCGGGAGAGGCGTGCCACTGCTCGCGGGTACAGCCGGACGCCGTGGAAAGAGCAAGAACCAGGCTGAGAATGGTTATGGGTGCTTGGTACTGGGTGCTGGTGTTCTGGGCCCCCAGCACCCAGCACCTAGAACCCAGGACCGTGTTAACGCGCCTCGTCTTCATGCCTCGACCCTCACATCCACCGCCCCGCTGCTCTTGAGCACCTGCTCCACCTGCGACCGGCGTTCGACGGCGCACGGCACGAACACGCCGATATGGTCGTCGCTGAAGCGGGGATCGTAGGCCGCGGGCTTCTTTGACAGCGTCGCGTGGACCACGAGACCAGCGATCGTCGCGAGCGCGCCGAAGAGGATGGTCAGTTCGAAGGCAATCACCACGTAGGGGAGAACAGAGCCAAGCGGCTTCCCGCCTACCACCACCGGGTAGTCGTAGGACATCCAGAGCGACATCGCGAAACCGGTGAAGCAGCCGGTGATGCCGCCGGCCAGCGTCCAGAGGCGTACCGGGCTCACGGGATGCCCGATGGCATCAGCCACTTCGTGGTTGGGAACCGGCGTGTAGACCGTGAAATCCTTCTGGCCCATTTCCTTGAGCCGCCGGATAGCCTCGACCGCCGCATCCACGTGGCGGTACGCCGCGAGAATCCCGCTCGGCACGGGACGAGGAGCGCGTGCCACTAGTGGTGGCCTCCGCTCTTTCGTGGCAGCGGCAGGATTTCCTTGACCTCGGTCAG
>CAMDCH010000249.1:0-4132 GCA_945889655.1 bacterium HR33 | reverse complement strand
CTGGCTCTTGGCCTCTACGCCACGGTAGACCGCCCGCTTGATGACGCCGGTGGGCGCCCGGACGCCGATGTCGCGCCAGTTTTCCTTGCGGTTGGTGGACGGGAGGCTCGCGATCCACGTCTCGACCAGCGGCTTCAGCGAGTCGGGCGAGAAATTGCCCACGAAGAAGAAGGTGAAGTCGCTGGCGTCGGCGAACCGGTCGCGGTAGAACGCCATCGACCGGTCCAGGTTCATCTCGCGGTACAGCTCGACCGTGACCGGCCGGCTGCGCGGGTGATGCTGGGCCATCGTGACCTGGAGCGTGTCCTGGTACGCGGCCCGGGGATCCGCCGCCCGGTTCTCGAGCTGGGCGTCGAGCCGCTGCCGCATCGCGGCAAAGGCGGCGCTGTCCTTGCGCGGAGAAGTGAAATAGAGATGGGTCAGCTCGAAGAGCGTTTCGATGTCTTTCGGCGAGGCGCTGCCGGACATGCCCTCGGAGAGCGGGCCGATGCTGGGCCGCACACCCGCGTCCTTGCCTGCCAGCGACTTCTCCAGCTGGACCAGCGGCAGCTCACCCACGCCGCCGAGTCCCACGACCGTCGAGGCGGTGGTAGCCGCGACGAAACTCGAGTCGGGCGCCAGCGAGTGGCCGCCGGGACTCGTCGCGCTCATGACGACCTCGTCGTTCTTGAAATCCGTCGGCTTGAGCACCACGCGCACGCCATTCGAGAGGCGCCACTCGGTGACGCCGATTTCCGCGATCCGGGTCTCGGAAACCACCGACCCGCGCCGTGGCTGCGTCCGGACGAGGGGCCCGTCGCTCGCGACATCGGTGTAGGGGTCGATGGCCTTCTTCCCGACGCCGTCGAGCACGGCCAGGAGCTGTGCGTCACTCGGCGGGAGCAAGTCCCGCTTGGCGGGCGCGTTGGCCACGATCACGCGGTTCTTGTTCACGATCCAGGCGCGCGCCAGCCGGTTCACCTCTTCGATCGTAATGCCGGGCAGCAAGAGCTTCGTGAGGGCATACTCGGTTTCGATCCCCGGGACCGGCTCACTCTCCAGGAACGCCCGCGTCAGCTCCGCGGCGTAGGGCCCGGAGTTGCTCTTGTCCCGTTCGTCGAAGACGCTCTCGGTGCCGCGGAGCAGCTCCACCTTGGCCCGGGTCATTTCACTGGCGTTGAATCCGTGGCGCGCCACCCGCTCGCCCTCGGTGGCCACCGCGTCGAGTCCAGCCTCGATCCCACCATCCTTGACGCCGGCCGACAGCAGGTAGACCTCGCCCGAGCGCACGAAGCGCCCCTGGCCGCTGGACGCATAGACGAAGGGCGCGTCAGGCTTCTGCACCATTTCGTAGAGACGCTGGTTGAACATCGACGAATAGAGCTGCTCGACCAGCATCTGCCGGTAGCTGCCGACGCTCTCCTGCCGGCGCAGCGGTTGCTTGTAGTAGACGGTCACCCGCGAGTTGGTCGCTTCCGGGTCGGTGGCGGTCGTTACCAGCGTCTCCGCGTGGTCCGGGACCGGATAGATCGGTCGAAGCCCGGCCGCCGGCTTCGGCATGGTCGAAAATGCCTGGCGGATCAATGCTTCCACCGCCTTGGGATTGAAGTCGCCCACGGCGACGACAGCCAAGAGGTCAGCGCGGTACCACGCCTGGTAGAATCGCTTGAGGTCGGCTGCGGTGAACTTTTCCAGCTGTTCCTTGACGCCGATGGGCAGGCGATCGGCGTACCGGGAACCCTTGAAGATCACGGGGAACTGCTTGTCCGACATCCGGGCCTCGGCCCCGCGTCCCAGCCGCCATTCCTCGATCACCACGCCCCGCTCGCGCACCGCTTCGGCCGAGTCGAACGTCACGCCGTCGGCCCAGTCGCGGAGGATCTCGAAACCCTTCGCGAGGAAGTTGCCGGTGTCGGTCGGCACGGTGAGCTGGTAGACGGTCTCGTCAAAGCTGGTGTACGCGTTCAGGTCGGCGCCGAACCGCATGCCGATGGACTCGATGTAGTTGACCAGGTCCTGCCGCGCGAAATGCTTCGTCCCGTTGAACGCCATGTGCTCGACGAAATGCGCCATGCCGCGCTGGTTATCCGCTTCCAGCACGGAGCCGGTGTTCACCGCCAGCCGCAGCTCCGCGCGCTTCTCGGGGCGATGGTTGGCGCGGATGTAGTACTTGACGCCGTTGGGCAGGGTGCCGATGACCACGTGGCTGTCGAGTGGCAGCGGGCGGGACAGGTCAGGCTGCTGGGCAACGGCCGGTCCCGTCACTATCGCGACGAGGGCCAGCCCGAGAAGTGAACGCATCAGCGTCTCCGTTTGGCGCCGGTCGCCTTCGGCCGGCGATTCGCCTTTGGGGTTTTCTTGACGGGGCGGCGACGCGGTGATGACGCCACCGCGTCGAATCGCTCGCCCCCGAATTCTACCGACGTTCCCGCCTTTGCCTTCACCGCGCGCTCGAATACGAAGCGCGCGGAGGCGACGTCTTCTACACCGATGCCGAGCGACTTGAACAGCGTGATGTCCGACGGCGTCTCGCGTCCCTTCACCCGCCCGAGCACCAGCTCGCCGATCTCCCCGTGGATGTGGGCCTCATCAATGGCGCCCTCGGCCTTCGGGATCAGGAAGTCGCCGGCTTCGTTCAGCGTGGACTCCCGCCGGTCGACGAACAGCCGCGATTTGGCCACCGCCGCCGTATCCAGCTCGCGCGTGGCGGCGACGCTGGAACCCGCGGCGTTGATGTGCGCACCGGCCGCGAGCCAGTCACCCCGCAGCACCGGCTCACGCGACGCCGTCGTGGTGCAGATAATGTGCGCGCCGCGAACCGCGGCCTCGGCGGTGGGCGCGTCCACGATCTCGATACCATGCCTTTTCGATTCGCGCCGGGCGAATTCCGTCGCATGGGCGCGCGTGCGGGTCCAGACGCGGACTCGCCGTACCGGCCGGACGGCCAGCATGGCCTCGAGATGCGTGAATGCCTGGACCCCCGCTCCCAGGATCGCCAGCTCGGACGCGTCCTCGCGCGCGAGCAGGCGAGTCGCCAGGCCGCTCACCGCGGCGGTCCGGATGGCCGTCACCGCGCTCGCGTCGAGGACGGCCTTCAGCGACCCATGGATCCCCTCGAAGTACAACACCGCACCCTGGTGGGAGTCGTACGCAGTTCCATGATTCCCGTGGTACACGGTGATGACCTTGATGCCCAGGTCCTTCCCGGGCTTCAGGTACGCCGGCATCATGCCGAGGATGCCTGCATCCGGAATGCGCATCATGCTGCGGAGCGGCTGGACCGCCTCGCCGCGCGCGAGCGTGCCGAGGGTCTCGGCCATGAGGTCGATGCACTCGCGCATGGGCAGCAGGCGGCGGATGTCGGACTGCGAAAGAATGAGGACCCTCATTACTTCACTTCGCGGATTTCGATCCGGTTGCCAGTGAAAATCGGGATCACGACGGCGGTCCGCTTGCTGTCCCAGCCGAAGTCTGCTGGGGAAGGGACACTGTCGACCGCCGTCGTCCAGGTGGTGTCCGTGAGCCGGTACACCGCAGAGCCTTCCCAGCTCGAAACGAGCACCGACCCATCGGCGATTTTCTCGACGCCATCGAGCTGGCCCTTGGGAGGCTTGGGGAGATCGGTGCGGGCGCCGCTCTTCACGTCCAGCCGGTAGACCTCTCCCGTGCCGAACGTCGCGACAATGACAGCATCCCCATCTGCAGTCACGCCGTTGGGACGGCCCAGGTTCTTGTTCTTCGCTATGGCCACCGCCTTGCTCTTGTCGTCGAAGCGGTAGACAGCGTCGGTGCCGGAATCGGTGAACCCGTTGGGGCCGGCCTTGAGGCCGCTGTCGGTGAAGTACACGGTCCCGTCGGCACCCACGGCCACGTCGTTCAGCATTGTGGCGCCTGGCACGGTCCGCGTGCCGATGGGCGCGCCCGTCTCGCGGTTGAACATCCGGACCACATCGATATCCGCCACGAAGAGCGTGTCGCCTTTGACGCCCATGCCCTTGGGAGCGTTCAGCGTCACGCCGTTGGTACCGCCCGCGATCCATCGCGCTTCGGTGATGTTGCCGTCAGTAGACACGCGCGAGATGAAGCCGTTGCCGTCCTTCTCGAGCGGGCTGCCGTTGATGTTGGCGACGAGGTAGCGGTCGCCGGCCGCGTC
>CAMDCH010000248.1:0-4155 GCA_945889655.1 bacterium HR33 | reverse complement strand
TCGGTCGCGAATACGTAGCGGAGATAGCCGGGCACGCGGTCGGACATGTAGCGAACCCACGGCAGCACGATCGCGAGGAAAAGCAGCACGCCCACCGGGTCGAGGACGGCGCGCCACGCGCGGCGCCACGCCACATACGGAATGACCACCATCAGCGGGAGCGCGAGCGCGACAGGTCCCTTGGTGAGGACCCCGAATCCCAATGCGGCCCATGCAATGGTGGCGTACCAATCGGTGTTCGGTGCTCGGTGCTCGGTGCTCGCAGGAACGGTCGATTCCCGAGCACCTAGCACCAAGAACCGAGCACCGCTCTTTTCGATCGCCAGGTAGAAGCACGAGAGCGAGAGTGTCGTCCAGAAGGCGACCGCTGAATCGAAGATCACCGTGCGCGCGAAGCCAAGGGTGAGCGGGCTCGCACCGGTGGCCATCGCGGCGATCCACGCGACCTCTGGCCCGGCGACGCGGCGGGCGAACACCCAGACCGTGGTGATGGTGGCGAGCGTGAAGAGCAGCGATGGGAGTCGTGCGGCCAGCTCGGTGGCGCCGAACGCCTTGATGCTGAGCGCGGCGGCGGCGAACGACAGGGCCGGCTTGTCGACGTAGGGGAGACCGTTGAGCCGCGGGAGGAGATAGTTACCGGTGGCGGCCATCTCGCGGGCGACTTCCGCGTTGCGTCCTTCGTCAGGATCCAGTAACGGGTATCCGCCGAGGCCCACGGACAGGCTCAGCAGGACCAGCGCAATCGCTGCGGCTTTCAATTCTGCTCGGTGGAGCCCGGCGGCGCTTGCTGGGTCGGGGTCTGTCCCACGGTGATCGGCACGACGGTCTCGATATCGTCGTCCACCACGATCTCGAACTGGTAGCGGCCCGGGCGTTCGAACGGCACGTCGAACACCAGCACCGCGCCCGCCTCGATCTCGGTTACCCCCGCCGGCGGCTCGGCGAAGTTCACGGTCCCGTCACCAGAAAGAATCTGGTTGCCGCCTTCACCCAGGAACCGGATGCGCACGCGATGCTCGCCGATCTCCGTCCGCCTGCCCTTGACCCGCAGCACCAGGTGCAGCCGCGGATGCAGGGCGGGGAACTGCGGCACCCAGATGTGCTGGAAGATGCCCATCACGGAAAGCTTCCCGTACTGGTCTACCAGCGCGTAGTCAGAGACAACGGCAAAATCGATCTTCATGCCCGGCCCCGGCCCAGGGTGGTGAGGATGTCGGCGAGCTGCTCCGGCGTGGTGGCCGGCGGGCCGCATTGCGGCCCCGCACAAACGTAGCCACGCGGGGTCACGCCGTTCAGCATCGCCCTGAGAGGCGCCGGCAACGACGCCGCGACCGTGCCGGGAGCGAGGAGCGTCAGGACCTTGCGAGGCCGGTAGGTCGCGCGCGCCGTCCGATGGAGAGCGGCGACTGCCGGGTCGTCGAGGTTGCCCGCGATCACGACATGCGCTGCGGGATTCACGTGCCAGTCGATGGCGCGGAGCAGTGTGGCCCCGTGGATCGCGAGCTGCACCGCGCCGCCCGCAAACGCCGAGAGCAGCCGCTCCGCCCGCGCACGCCACTCATCGCTACCCGTGTGCTCCGCGAGCCGGCTGGCCACGATCCCTGCGACTCCGTTGGGCGAAGGCGTGGGTGCGTCCTGGATGGGCTTGATCACCTGGTCCAGGAATCCTTCGCCGCCCTGTCCGCGCGCCGTGTCCGTCAGCGAGCCGTCGTCCGTGCCGAACGATGACCACGCATGTTCCGCGAGCCGCTCGGCCCGGCCGAGCCACGCGCGCTCACCGGTGACTTCCCAGGCGTCGAGGGCCGCGTTCGCCACGTGGACCTGGTCCTCGAGGATGCCGCCGATCCCGCTACCGATGGCGTGCCGCACACCGCCCGCCCCGTCGTCAACCGATGCATCGCGGAAAATCCGCTCGAGCCCGCGCAACGCGTTCGCATCATCGGACATCGTGGCCAGGATCGCCGAAATCATCATCGCGTTCCAGCCGGTATAGAGCGTCCGGTCCACGAAGGGCGCCTCGCGCTTCGACCGCGCCGCGGCCAGTTTCGCGCGGCCGGAGGCGAGTCGCTTCACGACTTGCGACTCGTCGATGCCCAGGCTCTTCGCTATCGCGTCCACCGGCTCGCTGACCCAGAGGACGTTCTTGCCGGGGTTGTGATGCATTTCCCCGGCTTCCTCGATGTCGTAGTGCCGCGTGAGCACGTCGAATTCGTCCCCGGTCACGGCGGCGCGCGCCTCGTCCGCCGTCCAGGTGAAATAGTCACCGTCGTCGTCGAGGCCCACGTCGGCGTCCTGGGACGAGTAGTAGCCGCCGGCGGGATCGGTCATGACGTCGCGGATCCAGGCGACCGTTCCGTCGATCACCCGGCGGTAGTCGGTGCCCGCGTCCCCGGCGCCCTCCGCCGCGGCGCCCGACACGTAGGCGCGGAGCAGTTCCGAATTGTCGTAGCTCATCTTCTCGAAATGCGGGACGATCCAGCGCGCGTCCACCGAGTAGCGGTGAAAACCACCACCCACCTGGTCGTAGATGCCGCCCCGCGCCATCGAGACCAGCGTGCGGTCCACGATCTCCTTCGGCCACCGCTCGCGCGTATCGAACCATCGCGCGAGGAGAAATTCGCAGGTGGCCGGGTGCGGGAACTTGGGCTGGGAGCCGAACCCGCCGTTCCGGGCGTCGAAGAACTGCGCAATCCCGTCAGCCGCGCGGTCGAGGATCCCCGCGTCCACGGCGCCCGGATTCGATTCCGATAGCGTCGCGGTCACGTGCTCTCGGATCTCGCGTGCCTGGGTTGCGATACGGTCCGGCTGCTCGCGGAACATGCGGGCCAGCTCCGTGAGCACCTTGGCAAAGGCGGGGCGTCCGTGGCGGTCATCTGGCGGGAAGTAGGTGCCCCCGTAGAAGACGTCGCCGGCGGGCGTGAGGAACGCAGTCAGGGGCCAGCCGCCCTGCTGGGTCAGCGCCTGGACGGCACGCTGGTAACGCGCGTCGACATCGGGCCGCTCATCGCGATCCACCTTGATGCAGATCCAGTCACGGTTGAGGATCGCGGCCAGGTCGGCGTTCTCGTACGACTCCCCATCCATCACGTGGCACCAGTGGCACCACACCGCGCCGATGTCGAGCAGCACGGGCTTGTTTGCAGTCTTGGCACGCTCGAACGCTTCGGCGCTCCACGGATACCAGTCGACAGGCTGGTGCGCGGCGGAACGGAGGTAGGCGGATTGTGCGTCAGCGAGGCGAGACATCTGCGTTCCGAACCAGCGCCGCTGGGCAGAGTCGATTTATCGGGCAGATTTCGCACTTCGGCTTGCGGGCTTCGCAAATCTCGCGTCCGTGGGAAATCAGCAAGTGCGAGAAGAGCGTCCATTCATTGCGGGGCACGAGCGGGATCAGGTCCTGCTCGATCTTCACTGGGTCGTCGTGCCTGGTCAGCCTGAGCCGGTTCGACACCCGGTTCACGTGCGTGTCCACCACCACGCCTTCGTTCAGCCCGAACGCGTTGCCGAGTACCACGTTCGCGGTCTTCCTGCCCGCTCCGGGGACCTTGGTCAGCTCGTCCATCGTGCGCGGAACCCCGCCACCATGCCGCTCGACGAGTGCTTTTCCCATGCCGATGATCGACTTGGTCTTGTTGCGGAAAAAACCCGTCGACTTGATCTCCTGCTCGAGCACCGACGGATCGGCGTTCGCATAGTCCTCGGCCGCGCGGTATTTCCGGAAAAGATCCTTCGTCACGATGTTCACGCGCACGTCCGTGCACTGCGCGCTCAGGATCGTGGCGACGAGGAGCTGGAGGGGGTTCTCGTGGTCGAGCGCGCAATGCGCGTCGGGGTACTGCTTCTTGAGACCCTCGATGATCGGGCCGATCCGATCGGAGGCGGGCCGTTTCCAGTCCCCGCCCTCCACTCGTTTCCGTTGTTTCGGCTGCTTTTGTAGCCGTTTCTGCGGCTTCACTTTTTTCTGCGGCTCCGCACGTGCTCCAGGAAGCCTTCGATCGGCCGAGTGTTCAGCACCTGTTCTTTCCGGAGCCATCCCTTGCGCGCGATGCCCACGCCCAGGTCCATGTAGTTCATCGCGCGGGTGCTGTGCGCGTCGGCGCCGATCGAGATCGTCACCCCGGCGTCCGCGGCCTGGCGCACCAGCGTCCAGTCGAG
>CAMDCH010000247.1:0-4227 GCA_945889655.1 bacterium HR33 | reverse complement strand
AGGAAGCGGTCGGGGCCGAGCGTGGCGGCCAACTCAGGCCGCAAGACCTTAACGGCGACCTTGCGGCGATGTTTCAGATCCTCGGCGAGGTAGACGATGGCCATGCCCCCGCTCCCGATCTCTTTTTCGATCGTGTAGCGGTCGGCCAGCGCGGCTTTCAGGGACTCAAGAGAAGTGTCCAAGCGGGACTAAGATAGGGTTTTGGTCAGGCGGCGGCGAGAAGAAACTCAGTCCCGAGGCTGATAGCCCCCTTCGCAGAGGCCGAGAAGAGCGTGCTCAGGTAAGCCCGCGTATTTCCGCCTCTTACCGCAGTTCTTTGATCCCGGCTTCGATAACGGTCCACATTCCCTTTCAAGTCGCTCACGTAATCGACAGGCAAGGCCAGCATGGCATGACGGTACCGTTTGTGTTACTATGACAAAGATCGCCGTCGGAGAATATGTTCAGGAAGACGGCTCCATTCCGTATAGAGAATGGTTCGAGGGCCTGGACGCGCAGGCCGCCGTCAAAGTCGCCACCGCCACGATCCGCCTGAGCCAGGGAAACACCTCAGGAATCAAGTGGATGGGTAGCATCGGCGAATGCGTGATCGATTGGGGTCCGGGGTACCGGATCTATCTGGCGATGGATGGCGATTCTGTCATCGTGCTTTTCGGAGGCGGGACCAAGAAAAGGCAGCAGGAAGACATCGAGCGGGCACGGGCACTCCACGCTGAATACCGCAGCCGGAAACGCCCGAAGCAACATGGCAAAAGGAAGCGCTGACATGGCACTCACCCGCGATTTCCGAGAAACCGTCGTCGAGCGCGTCAGGCGCGACCCGGAGTTTGCGAAGGGGTTACTGGACCAGGCTGTCACCAGTTTTCTGAATGGCGAGCCGGAGACCGCACGGCTCATACTCCGTGACCTGGTCAACGCGACCGTCGGATTCGAAGCGCTCTCGGCGAAGACCGACACACCCAGCAAGAGCCTCCATCGCATGTTGTCCGCCCGCGGGAATCCGCGCATGGACAATCTGGCGGCGATCTTTGGCGCGGTTCGGCGAAACCTCAGGGTCAGGATCAAAGCCCATGCGGTATAGCTACGCCCAAGCGCGGGCGGGTCGCCTCGTGCGACAGTTAGCGACTTTTCAGCTCCGCCAGCCAAATGTCCGTCCGGCTGGTGCTCGTTGTGAAGAAGAGATTCCTGCCGTCAGTAGCAATCGGGTAGGGAGTGGGACTCTGAGCGACACTCTCGGCGGTGACCAGCAGACGCGGACGGCCGCCAGATGCCGGCACCATCCAGAACGATCCCACCCCCGCCCCGTCGAACTTCTTGAAGTACAGGGCGCGGCCGTCGAGCGACCAGGTAAACCCGTTGAGCCGCTCGGGAGCAGGAACCCGGGCGATCGTCTTGACGGTGCCTTTAAGATCCTGGATGCGAAGTTCGGTCCCGTTCGCGACATAGCCGAATGCATCCTCCGTGGGAGACCAGCGTGCCCCCCCGCTGGTTTCATTGGTCACCTGCATAGGAGTAGACCATCCCGTTCCCTCCCGCTTGACCATCCAGGCGTAGTCTTGGCTCGCGAGCGTGTGATGGTAGAGCACCATTGAACCGTCGCGGGAAATGGTGGCGGTGTTCTCGTCCTGGGGACTGCTGGTGCCCGGAGTCGTAGAGCGGCAGGATGTGCGGATGCTGCAGGCCCGCCGCAATCATGATTTCCTGAAGGAAACGGTCGGGACCGAGCGTGGCCGCCAGCTCGCGGCGCAGGACCTTCACGGCAACCTTGCGCCGGTGCTTGAGGTCCTGAGCGAGATAGACCACGGCCATCCCCCCGCTCCCGATCTCTTTTTCGATCGTATAACGGTCGGCCAGCGCGGCTTTCAGGGATTCGAGGGAAGTGTCCAAGCGGGACAAGATAGGGTTTCGGTTAGCGACCGGCGAGCGCAATCAGTTGGTTGACCACCCGGGTTTGCTAGTTCGGCAGTCCAATCTTGCGAACAAGTTGCGGAAACCGAGGATCGGACCACAGAGGTGCGAAGTCCACACGCCACCGTATCTCCGTCAACCACCGGCCGCGAAGCGGGAGCGCCTTCTCAAGCAAGAGGAAAGCACTGTCCGGGCGATTCAAGCCGGCATAGGTGGCCGCCGCCGCGATATAAGCAGAGACGCGCTTGGACCTCGACGTGGCATCACGGATTGCTTGCAGGGCGTCAGGTAACGTCTCGCGGGCGCGTTGCTCCTGTCCCGCCCGGGCGTATGCAAAACCGAAGAGCCACAGCGAGAGACCATCCTTGACCCGTAACGTATCGTACACCTGAATCGCCTGGTCAAACCGATTCAACAGAAGGAGCGCATCCCCGAGGCTGCCACGCAATCCAGCTGGCGTATCATCGGGATCGAGCGCCAGCGCCGTGCGCGCTTCGGTCACGACCTCCTCATACTGTCGCTTACCAAATAACGCATATAACGGAACGTCCCTCGCCCAAAGCCCGTCGATCTCGGCGGCGCGCCGCCCAACACGAAGGGCCTCATCATACTTGCCCATTGCCGACAGAAAAATCGAAAAGGGCGAGACGACGGTGATGCTCATCGAGTCGAGCGCATAGGCGCGGCGGAAGTTCGTCTCCGCCGCCACGAAGTCGTAGTCGAGTACCCAGGCCAGAAGTCCCAAAGCCTGATAGGCGCGGGCATTCGTGGAGTCGAGCTCCAGCGCTTTTTGACCCGCGCTTCTGGCTTCATCCGGATCATCCTGCAAACGCGCGACTGCATCCGCCAGCGCGGCCCAGGCTTCCGGGTACGTCGGATCCCGAGCTACCGCTCGCCGCATGTAGTCGCCCGCCGTCTTATAGCCAATCGCTGTGAATTTTCGCAGCTCCTGCATGCCCATCAGGTACAGGGTATGCGCCTCGAGCCGCTCCGGAGTTGCTGCGGGGACTGATGAGGCCATCAGGGCTTTGCCGATGGCGTTCGCCGCTTTGCGCGCGATTTCCGATTGCACCGTGAAGATGTCCCGATAAGCAGCCGGATATGGCTCGGCCCACACGCTGGCCTCGTCGGCGACGCGGACGAGCTCCGGGCTTACCAGCAAGCGGCTGGACTCACTGGTCTCGCCATCCCACTGTGTGGTGACCGTCAGGATGTGATTCACACTTAGGGCTCGTCCGAGCTCCTTGGCGCTCAGTTTGCTGGCTTTGTAGTGCATCGACGTCTGGCCGCCGAGAACGAAGAGGCCGGGTATCTTGCGCAGCTCGGTTCGAACGGCGTCGGTAACGCCGTCGGCAAAGAACTCGTCTTGTGGTTTGCCCCTCGTCTCGCCGGTGAGGACCGCGATCCGGACGGGCCCATCCACCCTGCGGCCGGCCCACACAGCGGCCGCGACGGCAAGCCCGATCGCGACTACGGCACCGACCGTCAGCGGTATGGCGGATCGTTTGCGGGGGCCGCCCGTGAACTCGCGTACCGGTGTCGTACCACCGCTCGGCGTCGTGAGCGATTCCAGTAACGGCACCAGCTCGTCCGCCCGTTGCCAGCGGTCCGCCGGCCGCTTCTCCAGGCATTTCATCACCATCTGCGACAGGGCGGGTGGAATCGTTTCGCGATGCTCCGAAACGGGCCGCGGGGCCTCCGTCACATGCGCTGCCAGCGTGGCTGCTGCGCTTCCCTTGTCGAAGGGCACGTGCCCGGTGAGCAGCTCATACGCCATGGCACCGAGCGCGTATACGTCCACCCGGTGATCCAGGTTGGGCTCGGCCGCGGCCTGTTCGGGAGCCATGTAGGCGGGCGTGCCGAGCGCCACGCCGGCGGTGGTCAGGTTGTGCCGGCCGCTCGCTTCGCTTACGGCCTTGGCCACGCCGAAATCCGTCACCATCGCGTGCCGGCCGGACATCAGCACATTGTCCGGCTTGATATCGCGGTGAACAACTTTCCGCTCATGCGCATGCGCCAGGGCATCAGCCACATCCCTCAGAATCCGCGCAGCCTCGGCCACCGGCAGCGCCCCTTCCCGGTTCAGCCGGGCCCGCAGCGACTGGCCTTCCACGAAAGGCATCACGTAGTAGAGGAAGCCCGCCGAATGCCCCGAGTCGTAGAGGGGCAAGATGTGGGGGTGCTGGAGACCTGCCGCGATTTCGATTTCGCGGAGGAAGCGGTCGGGGCCGAGCGTGGCGGCCAACTCAGGCCGCAAGACCTTAACGGCGACCTTGCGGCGATGTTTCAGATCCTCGGCGAGGTAGACGATGGCCATGC
>CAMDCH010000246.1:0-4241 GCA_945889655.1 bacterium HR33 | reverse complement strand
CGACGTCCCTTCTTGGGTTCCGGCTCGTCTTTCTTGCGCTTCTCGCGCTCGCGACGGGCGCGCACCAGCGCCACCTGTCCCGGCTCCAGGGCCGAGAGGTGACTGCGCACGTGAATACCCAGCTCCGAAAGCGTCTTCAGGAGCTGCTCACTCGAAATGCCCAATTCAACCGCGAGATCGTGGATCCGCGTACCCGTCACTCAACCTCCTGATCGTGCTGCCCCGCCTGTTTACCGCTGATACCCGCGGCGAGATTCGGGTCCCTTACGCCTGCCGTCTGCACCGCATCACGGCCGAGCCGACGACCGAGTTCGTCGGCCGGCGGTCCCTGGATCACCGGGATACCCTTCGCGGTTGCCAGGCGTCCAACTTTCTCGATAGTCCTTTCGCTGCGGTCTTCCGCGAGAATGACCAGCTTCAGGTCTCCCCGCTGCAGCGATTCACGCACTCCAGTCGTTCCCACGACGACCGAACCAGCCCGCAGGCCCAGGCCGAGGAGCCTCAGCTGCCCGTCGGACATCACTCCGCGGCCGGTGGCTCCGGCGCGGCGCCACCAGTTTCCTTGCCGCTGCCCTCGTTCTCTTCCGTGAGCTCGGACAGAAACGTCATCAGGACTTCCGCGTGCTCGGGCGTCATGCCCTCAATCTTGAGCACGTCTTCGTGCTCGAGGTCGAGGAGGTCCCGGAGCGTCTTGCGGCCAGCCTTCTCAAGCGTGGCGATCAGCTCGGGCGGCATGCCCTTGAGCTCGATCAGGCTGACGTCGGCTACCATCTCCTCGGCCGGCGGCAGCGGGGCGAACAGCGGGCCTTCTCCGCCGCGCTCCAGCCACTCGCGGCTCGAGTAGAGGTCGATCTTCCACCCGGTCAGCTCGGACGCCAGCCGGACGTTCTGGCCGTTGCGCCCGATGGCGAGCGAGAGCTGGTCCTCGTCTACGATGGCCTGGATGGTCCGCGAGTCGGGGTCAGAGAAGACCAGCGCCACGCGGGCGGGCGCCAGGGCCAGGCGCGCGAAGCGCTCCGGGTCGGGCGACCAGGGAACGATGTCGATTCGCTCGCCCCCCAGCTCGTTCACCACGGCTTGCACGCGGCTGCCCTTGAGGCCAACGCACGCGCCCACCGGATCGATGGAGTCGTCACGGCTGCTGACGGCAATCTTGGTCCGGCTGCCGACCTCGCGAGCTGCCTCCCGGATTTCCACGATGCCCTGCTGCATCTCGGGAACTTCGAGTTTGAACAGGGCTTTCACGAACATCGGATCGCCGCGGGAGAGAACGAGGCGCGGACCCTTGGGGGTCTCCTCGAGTCGCTTCAGGGCGGCGCGGATACTGTCACCCTGGTGGAAGTGCTCGCGGTGATTCTGCTCGCGGTACGGAATGATGGCTTCCGCTTCGCGGAACTTGTTGATCATGATCACCAGCTTGCCGCGCTCGATCTGCTGGATCTCGCCGGAGAGCAGCTCGCCCACCTTGTCGCTGAACTCGTCGCGGATGCGGCTGCGCTCGCCTTCGCGCACACGCTGGATGATGCGCTGCTTCGCCGCCTGCACGGCGCTCCGACCGAACTGGTCGAACGGCACCTCTTCCTCGAGCACGTCGCCGGGCTGGAAATCGGCGTCTTCCCAGCGGGCCTCTTCCAGCGATACCTGGGAGCTGGGATCCTCGACCGTTTCCACCACCGTCCGCAGCACCGTGACGCGGATGTTGCCCTTCATCTCGTCGAACTCGATTTCAGAGCGGACGCCGGGACCATAGCGCTTGGCCAGCGCCGCCTGGATTCCGTCACGCAGCAGGTCGAGGAGGTCCCCACGCTCCAGCTGTTTGGCGTTCGACAGCTCCTTGATTGCCGCCAGTACTTCGGGCGAACCCGCCATTTCAGGCTCCTTCTGACCCGCGACTCACCTGAGCGCGCCGGTCTCGTTTGTCACTTCCAGTCCACCGCCAGCCGTGCGTCCCTGGCTTCGGACAATGGCACCGTCAATTCCTCATCGCTTCCCTGCGGCCGCAGTATGACGGCATCCGACCCGTCCACCACCCGGACGATGGTCGCCCGGATCCGGCCACGGCCGCGCAGGCGGACCACTACGTCACGACCTGCGAACCTGGTCCAGTGCTCGAGCCAGCGCACCGGCCGCTCGATCCCGGGAGACGACACCTCCAGGATGTAGCGAAGCCCCAGCCCGCCGTCCCCGTCCAGCCACTCCTCGAGCGCCCGGGACACCCGGGCGCAATCGTCTACGGTAACTCCGGCGCCCTCGGCGGCTTCGGGCCGATCGATCCGGACCTGCAGGAGGGGGCGGCCCGTGGAGCCGCCTTGTCGGAGGTCTGCCAGCTCATAACCCAACTCCTCGACACGAGAGCGCACTTGAGCTGTCAGTTCCGTGAGGTCGTCTAGCATTTCTCAGGAAAAAAAAGTGCGGGCCGACTGCGCCCGCTGGTTGCAAATCGCAATATAGAGGGGTCTAGAGGGTCAGGCAAGCGACGCAGTATGGGTCTTTCAGGCGGCGGGAACCCCCAGGTACGCGACCATTCTGCCGTCGCTGCCCCGCGACCGCCGATGTGAGAAAAAGAGGTCCATGTCATGGCTGGCGCACCAGGTGCTGACCGTCATGTCTCTGACGCCCTCTCGCTCGGCTCGGTCGCACAGGGCGGACCTTAGGTCCAGGCGGCCTGGGCTCGTGGCGGCCTTGCCGGTCACGGCCCGAATGACTTCAGGGCCAACTTCATAACACTCCCCGCAAATGCTGACGCCACAATGCATTACAATCTCTGTTGTTGGGCACCCGGAGTGCCCGATCATTTCCTGGATTCCATTCTCCAGTATTCCGGCCGCTGCACCACGCCACCCCGCGTGGAGGAGCGCGACTGTGCCCGAGTCGGGGTGGGCCAGGTAGATCGGTACGCAGTCGGCGACGGTGATGGTCAGCAGGAGACCCTTCTGGGCCGTGAGGTGCCCATCGAAGCCGTCGCTGACAAACCAGCCGGGTCCGGCCTGGTCATGTACGGACACGCGCCCCCCGTGTACCTGCCGGGACACGGCCATCCCGCGGACAGCTGATCCCTGCGCCGCTTCGAATGCGAGCCAGTGTTCGAGGACGGCCCCGGCACGGCCGTCGGCGAAGAGTCCCAGGTCAAAACTGCCGTGCCTGCCGGTGATCCCGGCCCGGAGGCCAAGCGGTCTCCAGGTGTCGAGCTCGAAAAGGGGGATCAGGGATTGGGCGACGGGTGTTTCGGTGAGCGTGGTGCGGGTGGCGGGAACGGTCATTTCCCTGGGCCGTCTTCCCGCTCGATTTTTGCCCCGAGTTGACGGAGGCGTTCGTCGATCCGCTCGTACCCGCGGTCGATCTGGCCGATGTTATGGATGACGCTCTCGCCATGGGCCGCGAGGGCGGCCAGCACCATGGCCATGCCCGCCCGGATGTCGGGACTCTCGACTATCCCGCCACGAAGTGGCGATGGGCCCGCAACAACCGCGCGGTGGGGATCGCAGAGGACGATCCGGGCTCCCATGCCGATCAGCTTGTCCACGAAGAAGAGCCGGGATTCGAACATCTTTTCGAAGATCAGCACCAGGCCGTCGCACTGGGTGGCGGTAACGATGGCGATGGAGGTGAGGTCGGCCGGGAATGCCGGCCATGGTCCATCTTCGATCTTCGGCACGTGGCCGCCCAAGTCGGGCCGGATACGGCGTTCCTGGTTCGGTTCCACGATGGCCGAGTCGCCAGCCAGGCGGGGGCGCACGCCCAGTCGCTCGAAATGGAGGAGGATGCTCCGCAGGTCCTCGGGGCGCACTCCCTCGATCGTGATATCGCTGTTGGTGACGGCCGCCAGCCCGATGAAGCTGCCGATTTCGATATGGTCGGGACCGATTTCGAGGGTACCGCCTCGCAGGTTCTCGACTCCATCGATCGTAAGCACATTGGTCCCGATTCCGTCGATCTGTGCCCCCATCGTCAGCAGGCCCCGGGCGAGGTCCTGGACGTGGGGCTCTGACGCCGCATTCCGGAGCGTGGTGCGTCCCCGAGCCCGTACCGCCGCCATCAGGGCATTCTCGGTCCCCGTCACGCTCGGCTCATCGAGGAAGATGTCGGCGCCGGTGAGATGGGGAGCTTCGACCTTGAACTCGCTGCCCATGGTTACTTCCGCGCCGAGTCGCTCGAACGCGAGGAAGTGGGTGTCCAGCCGCCGCCGCCCAATCACATCTCCGCCAGGGGGCGGCAGCGTCACGCTCCCGAAACGCCCGAGC
>CAMDCH010000245.1:0-4252 GCA_945889655.1 bacterium HR33 | reverse complement strand
AGGGTATCGCTGAGCGCCCGGCGATAGAGCGCCCAGAACGACGGGCCCAGGCGGGGCCGTCCGGAGAAGGCCTCCAGTGATTCGAGCAGGGCCCGATGGGCAACCAGCGCCATCGCGGGATCATTGTCGTCGCCATCAAGCAGATCATCCTGGAGGCGCATCGTCAGGAACAGGGCGTACTGTCCCCAGAGGATCTCGGAAATACGCGAGGCGCCGCTCCCCCAGGCCTGGTCAAGGCATTCCGGAAGAACCAGCCAATGAAGCCGCGTTTCTTCGACCGGTGCGACGCGGTCGTGGCGGATGCCCGGCACAGAGCCGAGCACCCGCAGCGTGCGGCGATGGAGCTCGCGGACCCGCCCGGCGGCTATGGCTCTACCGCCCGGCGGTCCTCGGCCAGGCCGTCGGCCAGTCAATCAACATGTGCGGCGGGCTCAACTTGTAATGCTCCCAGAGGTCGACCGGATTGTTCTGCCCCCGCAAGCGAGCATCCTCGATCAGGGCGAGAACCTTCTTCTGGAGAGCCGTGTTGAAACCGAGTTCGGCGGCCCGGGACTCAATCGCCTTCTTCGGATTCTTGAGCAGCAGATCGAAGAACGCTCGATCGTGAAGCGCGAGTCCGGCCACGGCCGTCATGCCGTACGACATCCCGGTCTTCTTTACACCGGTTTTCTTTACACCGGTCTTCTTTGCACTGGTCTTCTTTCCCACGAATCACTCCTTGTATGAGGTGGAGGATGCTGGTGATGGAGCGACTGCCGCCTGCGCTTCGCGCAGGCGTTGCAACAGGGTGGCTCGGCCGCGCGGATCTCCTTCGCCGCCGGGCTGTCGGGCAAAGGCCTGGTATACCGGCAGCAGGCTGGCCAACGCGCGCACCCGTCCCGCGCTGTCCAGCGAAGCCTCGAAAGACGCGTGGAATCGGCTCGCGGTCGGGAGATCCCCGTCATGGAGGCTCAGCGCCTCGACGAGCGCGGACAGCACCGGAGTGGAAGGCGTCAGGCTTTGCCCCGCCGTTTCCAGGGTCGTCCGCAGGCCCGCGAGCTGACCAACCTCGATCGAAAGCGTTCCCCACAGCTCGTAGAGAGGCGCAAACCGCCACCGCGACTCGACCGCCTCGCGCAGCACGGCGAGCGCTTCCTCGCGGCGCCCGGCGATCGAGAGCGTACTGCCGAGGGTGAAGAGCAGGCCGTTGTTGCCGGGCGAGTACCCCAGTGCCACGCGAACATGGCGGATCTTCGCGTCCACGTCACCGCGGACGGCGGCGTCCGCCCAGTCGATCATCGCCTGCTCGAACGGCGTCGCCCGGGACCTGAGTTGTTGCATGATGCGTACGTGTTCCCGCGCCGCCGCGGTGTCCCCTCGGCCCGCCAGCCCGGAAACCAGCCATACCCGGGGAGCGACGAAATCGGGGTCCAGCTCGACCGCGCGTTCGAAGAAGCGGCCGCCGCCGGGGATGTATCGGTACGAGTATTCCGTGCCCTGGAGAAAGGCGTTCACCGCTTCGGGACTGGCGGGACGCGAGAGGAACGGCTGGAGATCACGGCCCTTGGGGCCGCTCCCCGCCACCGGCTCGAGTGCTTCGATCAGACTGGTGGCTGCCGTGCGGACATGTGCCGCCAGGTCCGCCTCCCCGCTACTGAACGAACCAGTCTTCATAACCTGGCCGTCGCGGGCGTCGGAGAGAACCCAGGTAACATCCGTGGTCGTCCCGCGCACGGTCATGCTCGAGCTGAGCACGTAGCGGAGTCCCTGATCACGCAGGGCCGCCATCGGATCCCCACCCCGGCTGGTGTCCTGCACGCGCCCATTCAGCGACATCGGATCGAGCACCGCGAGCCACCGTTGCCGCCCGAGCTCCGAGACGAGCAGGTACTGCATCAGGTGGCCCAGGCTCGCGGCCTGCTGTCCGGTGTCTCTCACCTCGGGCAGGAGTACCGCGAGCTTGGACGCGGACACGGGATCCGGGATGGCCGCGGTGGCCCCGCCAGTGAATTTCTGCCGGATCGTCGGGCTCGTCACCAGCGCCGTACCGGCGCCTGCCGCCAGCACCACGATCGCCGACACCATGGCGAGCAGCGGCTGCCGGTGGATGAAGCTCATGAGGCGTTTGGGGATTGGCTCCGGCCGACTGACCCGCACCATCGGCGTGCCTGCCGCGGACGCCGCGGAAACGAGCGCATCCGCAAATTCCGTCACTGTCTGATAGCGATCGGCGGGGACTTTCTCCAATGCGACCAGCACCGCGCGTTCCATCTGCTCTGTGATGGCCGGGCGGATCACACGAAGTGACCGCGGCGCTTCGTGCATGTGACGGGCGACGATCGCCTGGATAGACGGGCCGGTAAAGGGAGGCTCGCCGCCCAGCATCTCGTACACCAGGCAGCCCATCGAGTAGATGTCGCTCCGCGCATCCACGATGCCGGTCGATCCCTGTTCCGGGCTCATGTACTCCACCGTCCCGACGACGAGCCCGGAGGACGTCAGCATCGGGCCGCCGGCAAGATCGATGGCCCGCGCCAGGCCGAAATCGGCCACGATGGCGTGGCCGTCGGAGACCAGGATGTTTTCCGGCTTGATGTCGCGATGCACGATCCCGCGGGCGTGAGCATAGGCGAGGGCCTTGGCGGTATCACTGGCGAGACGCACCGCCTTGCCGACGGCGAGCGGGCCTTCCGCCCGGAGCACCTGACGGACGGTGCTGCCGGCGATGAACGGCATCACGTAGTAGGGCGCGCGGTCGGTCGCCCCGGAGTTGAACAGCGGCACGATATGGGGATGCTCGAGCTCAGAGGCAATGCGGATTTCGCGAAGGAAGCGCTCGATGCCGAGCGCTGTCGCCAGCTCTGGGCGCAACAGCTTGATGGCAACGTCGCGGTCATGCTTGAGGTCGCGGGCGCGATACACGATCGCCATTCCGCCCCGCCCCACTTCACTTATGTAGCGGTAGTCGTCGGCCAGGACCTGGCTGAGTTCGCTGGGAAACATTGCGGCGCCGCTGGGACCTGGATGTGGGATGGTCGAATCTGGCGGAGGATACGTAATTCTGCTAGAAGGGGGCTCTACCTCATTCTTCGGACACTCCTCTGGTTGGAGGCCTGAGCATGGTTCCCGTGCCGGCAACGCTGCTGGGGCAACGCCTCCACAAT
The DNA here is from genome assembly GCA_945889655.1 of bacterium HR33. GTDB lineage: Bacteria > Gemmatimonadota > Gemmatimonadetes > Gemmatimonadales > GWC2-71-9 > SHZT01. The sequence continues at coordinate 1,109 of CAMDCH010000245.1, read as the reverse complement.
CAGTTCATCACCCGACCCGGCCCACGTAATCCTGCCCGCGTGGTCGAGTGGTTCGGCGTTGTGCAGGCCCAGGAGTTCGGCCCGGCGAAATGGGCGCTCGGCCTCCGAATGCCGCCGAGCGTCACCGACGCCACGATCCAGCGCGCCTTTGATGCCGGCAAGATCCTTCGGACACATGTGCTCCGGCCAACGTGGCATTTCGTGAGTCCGAAGGACATCCGCTGGATGCTGGAGCTTTCAGCGCCATACGTGAGCCGGCGCATGGCACCCTACGACCGCCAGCTCGGCCTCGACGCGCGCATCAAGAACCGCGCGACCGCGATTATCGAACGGGCACTCGCCGACCACGAATTCCTCACTCGCAACGAGCTCGGCGAACACCTGGCCCGCGCACGACTGCAGGACTCCGGAACGCACCTGGCCCACCTGGCGATGCACGCTGAGCTGGAAGGGGTGATCTGCAGCGGCCCTCGTCGCGGAAAGCAATCCACCTACGCGCTGCTCGACCGTCGCTCGCCCCCGACGCCCAAACTCTCGCGCGACGAGGCGCTCGAGAGACTGACGCGCGTATTCCTGCGGAGCCACGGGCCCGCTACGCACCGGGACTTTTCGTGGTGGTCTGGTCTCACAGCCGCGGATGCCAAGCGGGGAATAGACATGGTTCGCGCCACGCGGATTGACGCGGATGGGCTGACCTTCTGGACCTTGGGAACGGGAAAACGCTCGCCGATAGTGGCTGATGCAGTTCAGCTCTTGCCGATCTACGACGAATTCGTCAACGCCTACCGCGACCTTCGCGGCCAATACCACGGACCCTCGATGGTCGCGTCAAAGAAGGGAGGCTACGGGACCTTCCAGCATGCGGTGTTGATTGGCGGACGGGTGGTGGGAACGTGGCGGGGAGCACCGGGCGACCCGGACGTGCACGTGATACTCCCGCCAACCCGGAAGCTGCGATCAGCCGAGAAACGGAATCTCGAAGCCGTCCTCGAACGCTATCGGCGCTTTGTCACGGGATCGCGCGCGGTCGACGGCTGAAGCCGCCACTCGGCTAGTGGTCGCTAAAGCGACCCAGATCTAGGCCAATCCGCGGGTAACGGCGAGAAGCC
>CAMDCH010000244.1:0-4268 GCA_945889655.1 bacterium HR33 | reverse complement strand
TCGACATCACCAACATCAAGGACGTGAAGCTCGTCCAGCGCATCTACGGTGTCGCGGGCATGGATGTCGCCCACACCTTCACGCCTGATCCCACGGGCCGGTACGCGGTCACCGAGATGGAATACGCCACCGCACCGCTGCGACTCTTCGACCTCAAGCCGGATGGCAAGGACTACGCGAAGCTCGTAACACGGCCCGTCGGTGCCTGGACGGCCAACTGGAAGAGCGAGCCGCACAACCATGAAGTCCGGTGGCCGTACGTCTTCGTCTCGGGCTACAACACCGGTCTCCAGATTTTCAACATGATGGACCCGACCAACCCCTACACGGTGGGCTTCCACATTCCTGACGGCGCCAGCACCTGGGGCGTGGACGTCCGGAACGCCGATGGCCTGATCGTCACCAGCGGCTACACGGGCTTCTGGGCCTACAAGCTGGAAGGGTTCGACGGCTGGAACGGACACCAGTGGGGCATGCCGAACGTCAGCAGCGTCCAGGATTGGGACAAGGGTCCCGAGGGTGTGAAAAAGACTTCCTGAACCTTCTGGAGTCCTGTGGCACCGAACGGTCCTCCGGTTTTTCGGGGGGCCGTTCTTGTTTTCGGTCTACGGCGTCGCCGCCGGGAGCCCACAGCCCCTGGAGATGGCTTGCCGATGGTCTGCAAACGTGCGATAAACCCAGTCGAAGATCAGCCGCCCCACCGGCGCCACGGACAACAGGTACATCGGCCGGGCCCACCAGAGTCGCTTCATCACGTACCGATAGACCTCGGCGCCGGAGGTGACGCTGCCATCGGCGTGGAGCAGGCGGAGATCGTCAAGCAGTTCTACCGCGGGAATGCCGGTGCGGAGAGCGAGCTGCGAGTCCTGGAGAGGTGCGATGGCGAGGCCCAGCCGCCGGAGAGCGGGCTCCCAGAACGGGACCCAGCGGGTGCAGATGCCGCAGGAGGCGTCGTACAGGACCCAGCCGGCCGTGCCGCCTGGCAGACGCATTGGGTCTAGGGCTCCGGTTGCGGGCGGTAGTCGCGCTCAGCTGGCGGCGGCAGGGCGGGTCGCCGCGCGACGGCGACCGAGGTCGTCGCGAGAATGGCGCCGACCGTCCCGGTTACCGGCCACATGCTTCCATCTGCCCCCATGAGCAGGGGAATGCCGGCGGAACCGGCGAATCCCCAAATGGCAACCCGAACCAATGAGAGGCGCTCTAGGGCTTTGTGACGTTCCAGGAGCGCCAGCAGTCCGGCGAAACCCAGGCCGCAAAGAAACCCGACGGTCGCCAGGATCGGGACGACTACGCCGAGGCCGTCCTCGCCGATGTCGTCCGGATCGAAAATCTTGAAGAGCGCGAACAGGGCGAGGCTGAGCCCGACCCATGCGACGCTCCACATGGTGGCGAAACCGAGTGCGCCGCGCAGACGCTGAAGCAGGCTCACTGCAGTCGTCCTTCCAGTCTCAGGTCGCGGCAGGTGCGATTCGGATTTGACCGGTCTGCAAATACCAGCACCCGCTGATCCACCGATAGGGAATCTGCCGCCGTGCGAGCCTCGGCATAACGGTTCTCACAATCGCGTGCGGCCACCACGTTCGTGGGCACGCGCCGCGCCTGGACAAACCAGAACAGAGCCGCGACAAGCAGAACTCCAAATCCGATCTGGCTTGCGACACTTCGCAGGGAAAAACCACCGGTCACGGACATGCGACGCGTCTAAACAGGGGTGATGACGCGCCGCTTCTCGGGAGGGGCGATTTCCTTAGGCGCGCGGGCGTCCACCAGCAGCCGCTCCGCAAAATCCATCCGCTCGGCCAACTCAACCAACTGCCGGTGCTGCTCGCCGCTGTTCTGTGCCTGGCGGTCCTGGAGCTCGGCGAACCGCGAGTCGATCAGTCCCTCGATATCCGCCAGCCGTGCCACTGCCGCCTCGAGTCTCGCAATGTCGTTGGGCTGCAGGGTCGACAAGGGTGTGCGGCGGCGGAAGCCGAGTGCGCCCAGCCCAGCCCGCGGGATTCCCGCAATGAAGCCGAGCGCCTTGACGAGGTAGTGGAAGGGGCTGACTGTGCGACCCAGCGCGAAGATCCGGTCGCCATCGTAGACGCCAGACGCCATGTCGATTACGTCGAAGAGATCCTGGGCGAGGGCCTGGCTTGGCGGCGTCGTGAAGATCCGCTCCAGCAGGTCGATCCGCCCGTGCGCCCGGCGGCTCGCGGCCTGGTCACCGAGGCCGGCAGCCCGGATTGACTCGACGACCCGTGGCAGCATCTGGTTGATGCGCGACCGCACCGTCCGGGCGCCGTCCCGGTCCATGGGAATGCCGTCTTCGTCCAGCTCGGCGCGGTCGAAGTACAGTGCAACCAGCTCCCGGAAGGCACGCAAGGAGCTGGATCGATAACGGTTCGGGATGATGGTCAGCCTGTCGTACGGCTTCATGAGGCCTCCTGCCCGAAATATACGGGAACGCCAGCGGGCCGTTTCACCACACCTCGCCCTTCCGCCATTCAACCGATAAGGGGACGTGCAGGTCCAGGGCGGGGGTAGTGTCCAGCGGGAGGATCATCACCCGTTCGTCGGGAGTGGGTTCGATCGCGCCGTCCTTCCGGGCAGAGAGCGGACCGCGCCAGAATTGCCACCCAAGCTTGAGATAGATCCCCTCGGTGGCCGGGGACAGTGCCGCGAGCTCGAACTCCCTGGCGAGGGGAGGGAAATGATCGAGCAGCATGCTGGCATATCCCTTCTTCTGCTCGGCCGGAGCGGTCGCGACCATCTCCACGTACGCGGTCCGCAGCTCGCGCAGGCCCTCAGGTTCCAGCCAGCGCGTGACCCACATGAGGTGTGAGACCAGCACCCCGTCGCGCCGTCCGAGAAGGTGGTCGCCTTCCCCAAGCGACTTGAAGTACCCGGCCGTTTCCTCGCCGTAGGCCGCGTCGCAGAGTGTCCGGATCTCCTTTGATACAGCGCGATCCAGGTTCGCGGTTGGTACATGCTCGATTGCCAGGCGTGCGCCCATGGGCCGTAAGGTGCGGTCTACCGGTTGTGGGCGAAAGGCGGCGGGAGTGCTACCCCTGCTGTGCCTCGGTGAGCGCGAGCTGTGCAGCCAGGTCTTCCATCTGCTTGGCGCGCAGCCGCGCCCACTTGGGGACCCGGAGGGCGCCGCTCGCCAGGGCCACGCCACTCCAGACGAGGAGCACTGGAATCGCGCTGCCCATCTCGATGCCGAAAAATGTACTGAGGACACCGAGCACACCGGTCATGCCGAGACCGAAAATGCCGAGCCGAATCGAGGCGAGCGCGCCGCCATTGAGGGACCCGAGCCGGATCCGGTGGCCGGTGGCAGTCGGCTCCAGCAGGACGTACAGGTTGCCGTTGGTCCACTGGCGCAGCGAGCCGTCCGACTTCGTCTGTCCCCGCGCGTGGAACACCTCGCGCAGCTGGACCACGAGCTGCTCCCACTCCTCACCGCTCATCTTGCGTCCCAGTACCACGCGGCGCTCGACGCCGACGGGCAGTCCCAGCAGCTTGCGTGTCACCGCGCCGCCGCGAATCTCGATCGCCCTGGCGGCTCGGGCGACGTCCTCCGGCGTGATCCCAACCTCTTTGCCGATCGCCTGGAGGTCGGACAGGGTCAGGCCATCTCCTTCGGATGCCCGGGGCGCGGGGAGGTCCGGTCCCTGGGCCGCGATGCGGAAAATCGCGGTCGTTTCGACGTCGGAATAGCGGCGTTCGGTCATGACAAAAAGATGATGGAAACCTAGCGAACGTGCTTCCTGAAGAACTCCACCGTCCGTCCCCACGCCAGCTTCGCCGCCGCGGCATCGAACCGCGGGGTCGTGTCGTTGTTGAAGCCGTGCTGCGTGCCGGGGTAGAGGTGCCGTTGGTACGTCACGTTCGCGGCCTTCAGTCCCTGCTCGAATGCCGGCCAGCTCGCGTTGATCCGTTCGTCCGTCTCGGCGGACTGGATCATGAGGGGCGCCTTGATCTTCGCGACATCGGCCGCGTCCGGCGCCGATCCGTAAAAGGGCACACCGGCCGACAGGTCACTGCCCAGGCGCGTGGCCAGGTAGTTCACCATCCCGCCGCCCCAGCAGAATCCCACCGCGCCGATCTTGCCGTTGGTTTCCGGACGTGACTTGAGGAAGCCCGCCGCGGCCACGAAGTCTTCCCGTGTCTTGTTCGTGTCGAGCTTGGGGAACAGCTCGCGGGCCTTCTCTTCAGTGCCGGGGTAGCCGCCTTCCGGGAAAAGCGCGTCGGGGGCGAAGGCCACGAAGTTGTCGAGCGCC
>CAMDCH010000243.1:0-4272 GCA_945889655.1 bacterium HR33 | reverse complement strand
CTGGCACAGGCCGTGGTCGTCGGCGGGCTCTCGCTGGGATCCATCGTTACGCCCCTGGTGGTGCCGTGGCTCATGCTCCAGATCGGGTGGCGGGGCTCGTTCTACCTCGTGTCCCTGGTCGCGCTGGTCGTGGCGGTGGCCTGGTGGCGCTTCGGGGCTGACGATCCCGCGATGCACCCGCACGTCAATGTCGGCGAGCGACGACTCATCGTGGAAAGCCGCCGGGACGAAGGCCGGTTCGACGCCACCGCCCTCGGCGCGGTGTTCCGCAATCGCAACATCGTCCTGATCTCCCTCAGCTATTTTTTCAACGGCTACATTTTCTACATCTTCATTTTCTCCCTGTACACCTATCTCGTCGATGTCCGGGGGTTCAGCGTGCTCAGGGGAGGTTTCTTCGCCAGCCTGCCGTTCGTTGCGTCGGCCATCCTCACTCCCCTCGGCGGCGCCACGTCGGACCGCCTGCTGCGTCACGTGAGCCGGACCTGGGCCCGCCGCATCCCGGCGATCACCGGTCTCACGCTCGCGGGCCTGTGCATGATCTTCGGCGCGACCGTTGAAAATCCCTACTGGGCCATCGCGGGCCTCTCCCTGTCGATCGGGTTCGACCAGTTCGCCGAGCCAGAGTACTGGGCGGGGACGATGGACGTCGCCGGCCCCCTGGCCGGCACGGCCACCGGCATCCTCAACACGATGGGCAACCTCGGCGGCGTCGTGTCGACCATCGCGGTGCCCGTCCTGGTCGAGCGATACGGCTGGGTCACGGCGCTGGGCAGTGGGGCCGTGCTCGCCTTCGCCGCTGCGCTGACCTGGTTCACGGTGCGTTGCGAACGAGGTCCGGTTGAGCCCGCGAGTGCGTAAGCTGATTGTTTTGATGGCGCTTGCGGTTACGACGGCTGGCTCCGGGTGCCGCCGTCCGCAGGGGCCCAACGTGCCCGCCCGGACCGACTACGCCGCCGTGGTTGCCGCGCTCGATCCGTTCATTCGACACGAGATGGCGGGAAAGGAAATCCCGGGGCTCTCCATCGCGCTGGTGGAGGGCGCCGAGATCGTCTGGGGCGCCGGATACGGTTTCGCAAACCCGGCCGACAGCACCCCGGCCACCGCGGAAACGGTGTACCGTGCGGGCTCCCTCGCGAAGGTCGTGACCAGCATCGCGGTGATGCAGCTGGTGGAGAGCGGCGCGGTGGATCTCGATGCGGCGGTCTCGCGCTATCTCCCCGATTTCAATCCCGTCAACCGCTTCCCGTCCCAGGTCACGATCCGCCATCTCCTCTCGCACCGCAGCGGGCTGGTGCGCGAGCCGCCGCAGGGGAGCTACTACGACTCCGCGCGCGTGGCCCTGGCCGACGCGGTGCGCAGTCTCAGTGCCACGGAGCTGGTCTACGAGCCCGGCAAGCGGACCAAGTACTCCGACGCGGGCATGGCCGTCCTCGGCGCGGTGGTCGAGCAGGTGCGCGGCCAGCCGTTCGCTCTCGTGGCGCAGGGGATGTTCAGCCAGCTCGGGATGACGCACAGCACCTTCACGCCGGATTTCAGCATCGACCGTGCGGTGGCGCAGGGATTCCTCTGGAGCATCGACAACCGCACGTCGCCGGCGCCGCGATTCGAGATGGGGCTACCACCCGCGGCAGGTCTCTACACGACCGCCATCGACCTCGCCAAGCTCGGCGCCGTTCTTCTCAACGGCGGTGAGGGCGGCCGTGGAAGCCTGGTTGCGGCCGAGACCATCGCGGCGATGTGGCGGGTGGGAGCTGCCGATTCCGGGCGCGGCCGTGAATGGGGTCTTGGCTTCCGCGTGAGCGACCTCGACGGCGCGCGTCGAGTAGGCCATGCCGCCGCCTTCGGCGGATTCTCCACCGAGTTGAGCCTGCTTCCGTCCGATGGCCTGGGCGTGGTGGTCATCATCACCAAGGACGGCGCCAACGCCATCACGGGTCACGTGGCCGGCGTCGCGCTGGGGCTCATGCGTGACGCGAAACGGGGCCGCCCGGTCACGCCGGTTCCGCTCACCACCGCGCTGAAGCCGGAGATCGCCCGCCGCCTCGAGGGAAGGTGGGGTCGCGCCGGCGTGAGCGTGGAAATGGAACACCGCAACGGCCGGGTCTTCTACCATCCGGCGAACGGGGAGAACTGGGTGGAGATTCGCGCGCTCGGTGACACGCTGGTTACCGACGACCGCGGTTCGTGGGGCGAGCGGTTCGCCTTCGCCGGCAATCGCCTGGTGGTGGGCCGCGATACGCTGGCGCCCGTGTCCCAGTCGCGGCCGCGGGCGGCCACGGAGAAATGGCGCGGCCTGGTGGGCGAGTACGGGACGGATTTCAACATCGTCTACGCCCGCGAGGATGCGGGACAGCTGCACCTGCTCGTGAACGCGCTGTTCGATTACCCGCTCACCTTCGAAGCCGGTGATACCTGGCGGTTCCCGGACCGCGGCCTGTACGCGGGCGAACGGGTGCAGTTCACACCCGGCAGCGTCATCGTTGGCGGGGTCACGCTCCCGCGCCGCTCGATCGCGCCGGAGGACGGTTCCACGTTCAAAATCGTTCCGTTACGGCCCGCGGAGGAGCTGGTGGCCGAGGCGCTGGCCGCCACGCCCCCCGTCGAGACCGATCCGAAGCTTCCCGGCGACCTGGTGGAGCTGACCCGGCTGGATCCGACGATCAAGCTCGACATCCGCTACGCCACGACCAACAATTTCGTCAGCACCGCTTTCTACTCGGAGGCCCGCGCCTTTATGCAGCGACCCGCGGCCCAGGCCCTCGTGGCCGCGCATCGCCGACTCAAGACCCAGGGCTATGGCCTGCTGATCCATGATGCCTACCGGCCCTGGTACGTGACGAAGATGTTCTGGGATGCCACGCCCGCCGACAAGAAAGTGTTCGTGGCGAACCCCGCCAACGGCTCGCGGCACAACCGCGGGTGCGCGGTGGACCTCACGCTGTACGACCTGCGTACCGGCAAGCCGATCGAGATGGTGAGCGGCTACGACGAGTTTTCCGACCGCGCGTACCCCGACTATCCCGGCGGCACGGCCCTCCAGCGCTGGCATCGCCGGCTGCTGCGGGATGCCATGGAGGCACAGGGGTTCACGGTGTACAGCGCGGAATGGTGGCACTTCGACTATCGTGACTGGCGGAAATACCCGATCCTCAACCAGCGTTTCGAGGAGATCGGCGCCAGGGCAGCCCGGCAATCATCCCAGGGAGGCGTGAAATGAAGCGGTTATTCGGCATCGTGACCGTCCTGCTGCTGGCGGCGAGCGCGGCGGTCGCGCAGCAGCGGCAGGTGCGAGTCCTGCTGTTGCACGACATGGAGGGCCTGTCGGGCCAGGACGACTGGCGTCAGTTCAGCTTCGGCTACCCGGAACAGTACGCGAAAGGCCGCCAGCTCCTCACCGATGATGTGAATGCCACCATCGAAGGACTAGTGGCCGGGGGCGCCACGAAGATTGATATCGTGGATGGCCATGGCAGCGGCAACCAGGAGCCCGACCTCCTCCTCGACAAGCTCGACAAGCACGCGCAGATGATCTACCGGGACAAGCCGTTCGATCCCTACATCGACATGCAGGAGCCGAACGTGTACGACGCGGTCGTGCTCGTCGGCATGCACGCGAAGCCGGGCAGTGGCGGGTTTGTGGCGCACACCTATACGGGCGGGATGGAGTTCTGGATGAACGGCCAGTCGCTTTCCGAGCCCGAGATCATCGGGTACTCGTGGGGCGAGGTGAACGTCCCGGTCATCTACGTCGCGGGTGACGCGGTCCTCAAGAACGACATCGGCAGCACGATGTCCTGGATCGAGTTCGTCCCCGTGAAGAAGGGAACGAGTGCCTCGACCGCCGAGCTGTTCCCGCTTGCCGACGTACACGCCAACATGCGCGCGGCGGCGAAGCGGGCGGTGGAGAACCTGGGCAAGATGAAGACGATGAAGATCCAGAAGCCCATCAAGGCCGCATTGCATGCGCGTCCGCCCTCGAGCCTTTCCGTGTTGGATGGCGTACCCGGTATCGACTACAAGGACCAGACCGTCTCATTCACCGCGCAGACCTATGCGGATGCCTACAACGGGATCGTGGCCCTCGGAAGCGTAGGATCGCTCGCCGCGTCTGTATCCACGTTCAACGAAGGACTTCGCCAGCAGCCGAACGCCTCACAGATCTCGCGGTCGATCAGCGAGTTCCGCGTGAACCGGTGGCTGGACTACGAGTCGGGTCGCTGGAAGCCGGCCGAGCCGGTGCCGGCGGAGATTCGCAATGCAGGGAAGAAG
>CAMDCH010000242.1:0-4275 GCA_945889655.1 bacterium HR33 | reverse complement strand
GGCATCACGCACGGTGCCGACGCTGTTGGTGTTGGTGATCGCAACCGGCCCGCCGAGTACCCCGCCCTCTTCGACCCACGCGGTGCCGGTGAGATCGCCGAAGCCGTTGCCGGCGAACCAGCCGGCAAAGACCGGATCCCATTTCTTGCCGCGGGGCCAGATGATGGTGACGCCGGTTCGCGCCGCGTGCTCACCCGTCCCCTCGTTGACGGTCGTGAGACCCACCTCGATCCCGGGCACGTCGGTGATGGCGTTGAGCGGGCCGGTCGTGCCGTCGAAGGGGACGCCGAGGTCGCGGGCGCGCGGCTTCGCCGCCTGCGCGGAGAGGGCTGGTGCGCCCAGCGAGACCATGACGACCGTGAGCAGCAGGGTCTTAACGGATTTCATCGAGTGCCTCCGCGAACATCGCGATGGTGTGCTGGATGTCGTTCTCGCCGACGGCGGTCGAGACGAAGAAGCCTCCTGCCGCCCGCGCAAGAATACCGCGATTCAGCAGTGCGAGGTGGAGCTGGAGCATACGGTCCTTGTCGCCGCGGAGCGAGCTGCGGTAGTCGCGGACTGGCTGATCGGTGAGGTGCAGCCCGACCAGTGAGCCGGTGCCGGTCGCCTGCCCCGCCACGCGGGCCCGCTTGAACGCGGCGTTGAGCCCGTCTCGCAGTGTGTCGCCCATCGTATTGATCCGGGCAATGTCCTTCTCGCCGAACGCCTCGAGTGTCGCAAGCCCGGCGGCAACGGTCGCGGCATTGCCCGCGAACGTCCCCGAGTGGTGCACGGGATGGGGCGAGGCGGGATCGAACCCCGCCATGATATCAGCCCGGCCGCCGAAAGCGCCGACCGGCAGCCCGCCGCCGATGATCTTCCCGAACGTCGTGAGATCAGGCTTCACGCCGAGAGATGCCTGCGCCCCGCCGATACCGAGCCGGAACGTGACGACCTCGTCCACCAGCAGCAGCACGCCGCACTCCCCGGTGACCTGCCGCAGTCCCTGGATGAACTCCCGGTCCGCCGGAATGAGCCCGCGCACCATCACCGGCTCGACGAGAACGAGCGCCACCTGATCGCGGTGCTTGCGGATGATCTCCGACGTCGTGGCGAGATCGTTGAACGGCGCCACGAGCGTATGCTCCGCGACCTCGCGTGGCAGGCCCGGACCACCGACCAATCCCTGCGGGAATGCGGGCGCCTTTGCACCCGGATTCACGCTCACGGCGACGGAGTCGTAGCCGCCGTGATAGCTGCCTTCCATCTTGAGGATCTTCGGCCGGCCGGTGAACGCGCGCGCGGCGCGCACGGCGTACAGCACCGCTTCAGTCCCCGAGTTGGCAAAACGGATCCGCTCTACCGAGGGCACGCGGGAGGTGAGCACCTTCGCGAGCGCGATGTGGTGTTCGGTGGGCGTACCGAAGTCGGTCCCGCTCGCCGCCTGTGCGGCCAGGGCCTGCGTCACGCCCTTGTGCGCGTGCCCATGGATCATCGACCCGAAATTGTTGAGGTGGTCGATGTACTGGTTGCCGTCCACGTCCGTCACCCGACAGCCACAGCCCTCGGCGATGTAGGTCGGATACGGCGCGAAGAACGTCACCGACCGCGTGACACCACCAGGGAAGAGCGATTCCGCCTCCCGGTGCATCGCGGCCGATTTCGGAGTTCTCCGGCGGTACAGGTCTTCGATTGTTTTCGTCACGCCTTTGCCCCGCTCAGCACCATCGCCTTGACCTCTCCCCTGCTCACCTTGCCGACCGCGTTGTGCGGCAGCGCCTCGACGAAGTGAATGCGCTTGGGCGCCTTCACCGAATCCAGCGCCCCCTTTACATACGAGATGAGATCTCCTTCGGAGACCGTCGCGGGCGACCGCAACCGGACTGCCGCGTGCACCGCTTCCCCCCACTTCGCGTCTTCCACCCCGAACACGGCACATTCGGCCACCGCCGGATGCCGGCTGAGCACCGATTCCACATCCGCGGGGAAGATATTGAATCCGCCGCTGATGATGACCTCCCGGGTGCGCCCCTTGAGATAGAGGTATCCGCGAGAGTCGAGAAGCCCCAGGTCACCCGTATGCAGCCACCCGTCAACAATCGTCTGCGCGGTGAGCTCGGGTTGATCGAGGTAACCGGTCATCACCAGGTCACCGCGCACGACGACCTCCCCGATCTCATCAGCGCCCATCAGCGCCCCATGCTTGTCCATGATCCGTACTTCGGTCGGCGGGACGGCTCTACCCACCGACTCGAACAGTCCTTCATCAGCGCGATCAGCGGCTGCGAAATCAGCGGCCCTCATGGCGGTGACAATCTGTGGCACCTCGACCTGTCCATACGCCGTTTCCAGTACCGGCCCGAACACTTCCCGCACCTGGCGGATCCGCTCCGGCGGCATCGGCGCCGCAGAGTAGATGAGATGCTTCAGTTTCGGATAACCGCCCCGGCGCAGGCCGGGCTCCTGGAGGAGCATGTAGATCAATGTGGGGGGCATGTAGGCGCTGGTCACGCCGCATCGCTCGAAGGCCGCGAGAATCTCCGCCGGTGTGAGCTTCCCCAGCAGGACGAGCCGCCCGCCGGCGGCGAGAACCGGGAGGAGAAAACAGGATGTGCCGTGCGTAATGGGCGCGGCGACCAGGTTCACATCGTCCGGCCCGTACTCGAACGCTGACCCGATCGCGATCGCCTGGGTGTTGATGCAGCGGACCGGCTGCCGGATGGCCTTGGGACGGCCGGTGCTCCCGCCGCTGAACTTGATGACCTGGTCATCATCGGCCGCGCGCTCCATTCTCCGGGGGCGCTGGCCGCGGTGCCGCTCGATGGCCTTCGCCGCGTCCCGGGCCTTGAGCACCCGGGCCGTCACGGTCGGGAGCTTCTCGAGGCATGATTCGTCCACGAAGATCACCGAAGGCCGGGTCGTCGTGATCATCGAGCCGATTTCGGCGGAACCATTGCGGGGATTGAGCGGAACCCAGACCTTGCCGGCGGCATACGTCGCCAGGATGGCCACGAGGTGCTCGCGCGTGTTCCACGCGCAGGTGCCGATCCGGCTGCCGGGAGTGGGGTCGAGCGACTGGAAGGCGGTGGCCAGCGCCTCGACCTCGGCCACCAGGTCCGCGAACGTCAGCCGGGCGTCCGGGGTCTCCACCGCGACAGCCGACGGGTCGCGCTCGAGACCGCGGTACAGGAAATCAATCGGCTGCAGGCGTTGCTCCAATCGGGCGGTTGGTGTTAAAGTCGCGGCGCCTCCCCGGAAGGAAGTCTAATCGTGCCCAGTACACTGGCCATGGCCGCAGGTCTCGTTCTCGGACTCACGTTCGGACTCATCGCGTCCGCGACGGAATCGCCCAGGCTCATCGCGTTTGCCACCGGCATCGAGCCGGCCGGCACCGCCTTCGTGAACCTCCTGCGAATGATCGTCGTCCCGCTCGTGGCGACGACCGTGTTCACCGGCGTCGTCCGCCTCGGCGATCCCCGCCGGCTGGGCCGCATCGGCGCGGTCACGCTCGGGTTCTTCTGGACCACCACCCTCATCGCCATCGTGGTCGGCATGGTGATGATGAAGCTGGTGCTCCCGTTCGCTCCCCCGACCGTGCCGCCGGAGGCGGTGGACCAGGCGGCGACGAAGCTGCCGGGCACCGTGGACTTCCTGCTCAGCCTGATCCCGGCCAACGTCGTGGACGTCGCGGCGCGGGGGCTCCTGCTGCCGCTGATCGTGTTCACGATCTTCTTCGCCGCCGCCACCGCCACCCTGCCGGAGGAGACGCAGACGCGTCTCACCGGGATCGCGGACGCCTGCACGCAGGCGCTGGTGCGGATGACCTACTGGATTCTCTGGGTGGCGCCGGTCGGCGTGTTCGCGCTGGCGGCGTCAGTGACGGCCCGGTCCGGCTGGTCGATGCTCCAGAACCTCGCGATCTTCGTCGGCGGCGTGATCGTGGCGCTGTTCGTCTTCTTCTTCGCCATCTACATCCCGCTGATCTGCTACCTCGGCAAAGTCAGCCCGCGGGCCTTCCTCAAGGCCGCCGTCGCGCCCATCGCGATCGCCTTTTCGACCACCAGCTCCGCCGCGGCACTCCCCGCACTCTTCGAAGCCGCGGAGGAGCTGAAGCTCTCACCCTCGGTCGCCGGTTTCGTTCTCTCGCTGGGTGCGGCCATCAACCGGACTGGGAGCGCGCTTTTCCAGGGCGCGTCGGTGATTTTCCTGGCCTCGCTCTACCAGGTTCCCCTGTCGACCGCGGCCCTCGTGGCCGCGGTGTTCGCGATCTTCATCACGGCACAGACGGTCGCGAGC
>CAMDCH010000241.1:0-4275 GCA_945889655.1 bacterium HR33 | reverse complement strand
GAACACCGCGAGCTGGTGGCCGGCGCTCTGGAGGTCGTCGAAGTACTCGACGATCTCCTTCGGCGGGCGGAACGGGATCAGGTAGCGGAGCCGCTCGTCGATGGAGAACAGCGCCACCTTCTTCCCTTCCGCCTCGGTCCAGAACGGGGCATGCAGCTGGTCCCGGTTGAAGCCCGTCACGAGAAAGTGGCGGTCGTCCACGAGCGCGAACTTCACGCCGGCGTTCGCCAGGTCCTCGGCCAGGTCCGGCTCCCAAATCCGTTCCGTGAGCCAGAGCCCCTGCGCCGTAACGCCGAACCTTCGCTTGAGGGCATCACGCAGCCACTGGATCTGCTCCACCCGGTCCCGGCGCGGAATGGACACGAGGATGGGCTCGTACATGCCGGCGAGCAGCAGCTCCAGCTTGCCATCCGAAACCAGCCGCCCCACGAGGTCGAGGTATTTCGTGTCGTGGTGCTCCAGCCACTCGAGCAACGGTCCCGAGATGTGCAGGGCGATGGGGAGGAATTCGCGCTCTGCCGCCTTCTGGAGAAACGGGAGGTAGACGTCGGCGGTGTGCTGCGCCAGCACCTCGTCGAAGTTGCCGACCGGCTGGTGGACATGGATGCCGAAGGTGAATCGCAATCCCGTGTTCACGTGGCCAGCCCAAGCCGCGGGCCCAGCGGCGCCAGCCGGGCGTATTCCCCCGCGGGAACCTGGAAGCGGAGTCGCGCAAACCGGGTCTGCGCGTCGAACGGAATCGTGCGGCCAAGCAGGCCCGCGAGGTCCACCAGGTCCTGCGCACGGTGGAGCGCCGTCTCCGACTGGTCGTGGGCCAGCGCGCCCACGGCCCGGGTCAGCGCGAGCGACGCTACTTCGGCAAGCGACGCCGTGCCGGTCGAGAGGAGGTCGCGCTCGTGGGGCGCGAACCACCATTCGACCACCGCCCGGATCATTGCGTGCTGGATCACGAGGCGCTGCCGTTCGGGCAAGTCCTTCACCTCCAGCGGCATGCCGTTGGCCGCGAGGTCCACGCGGCAGAGCCCGGGCCGTTCCACGGTGACCTGCACCACGTCCGTCGTGCCGGTGCGCCGATCCTCGACGCGGACCGCTCCGCCCAAGGCATCCGGCGACGACAGGGCGTAGCCGGGCAGCTGGGCGTCCATGCCGGGAGCCACCGCTTCGGCGGCGGCATACCCCGCAGCGGCGGGCGCAACCCGTTTCAGCGCGCGCATGACGTTCACGCGATGGACCAGTGCACCGTCTCCCACCCCCGGGTCATTGCTCTTCGCCGCGGCGAGGCGCGCCAGCAGTCCCGCCTCCAGCCGCCCATCGTCGCCTGACAACTCGATGGCCCGCGCCGCGTGCCGGAGCACCACCACGGTTTCCACCCCGCCCACATCGTCGAAGAACCAGCCGCAGGACGTAAACATCGCCAGGGCGTTCCGTTGCATCTCGATCAGTTCGCGGGCACGCACGCCGAGACCGGCCGTGTCTTCCCCAGCGACCGGCCCGGCGGCATCGCGGGCGGCCCAGGGGTCGCCAATCGCACCGGCGCCTTCCTTCTCGAAAACGCGGTCCAGCTCGCCCACAAGCCAGTCGAGGGATGTCCGAAGGGGCGCGCGCCATTTCTGGTTGGTGGGGAGCTGCGGCGCAATCCTGCACCCGCAATCCGATCGCCACCGCTCCACGCCATGCGGGCAGCTCCAGGAACTGGGCGAAACGATCTCGACGTCCTCGGTCGCCGGATGCCGCGCCAGGAAAGATGCGAAGTTTTCGACCGTGATCGTCGGCATCGCGGCCAGGCGGTCCAGCACCGAGGCGAGCGCCATTTCCCCGAACTTGTGATGGTGACCGAACGTCTCGCCGTCCATGGCCAGGGAAACCAGGCGCGCATTGCGGGCCGCGAGCACCATGCGGTCACGCCACAGCGTGGCGTCCCGTACGAGCTCGCCGAAGGCCACGTCGTGGGACATCGATCCGTCGTACACAAAGACCGCTACCGAGCGGCCCATCGGCCCGCGAAAACGGCCAGGGAGTCCCCCGGCCGGCGGCTTCGTGACCTGTGATGGCCCGACGACGGTGAAACGAATGCCCTCCGCCGCAAGCACGGATAGCGTTTCCTCGTCCACCGCCGTTTCGGGAAGCCACATCCCTTCGGGCTCACGATTGAAGCGGCGCTGGAAGTCACGGATGCCCCAGCGGACCTCGGTCGTCTTGTCTCGGCGGGAACAGAGCGGAAGGATCACGTGGTGATACGGCATCGCGATCGCGTTGCCGTAGCCGAGACGCGCGTGGCTCGCGCGGTCGGCTTCCAGCACCAGCTCGTACGTCCACGCCGCCTCGCGTTCCATCCAGGTGAAGAGCGTCGAGCCGAAGTTGAAGCTCATGCCCTGGAGCGCGTTCACGATTCGCGCGATGCGGCCGTCGGGGCCGGGAAGGCGGGCCGCGGTTACCGCGCGGTAGCACTCCTGGTCGATGCGCTGGTTCCAGTCGTGGAATGGCGCCGCGGAAGGCTCCGCGGCCACGTCGCCATACCAGGGATCTTCGCGTGGCGGCTGGTAGAAATGACCGTGGATGACAACGGAGGTTTTTTCCAGGAACTACCGCCGTGCCTTCGCGACGGCTCGCTTCTTCGCTGCCTTCGGACGGCGCACCAGCGCGGCCGCCACGTCATCGAGCACATTGGGAAAGAGATCATCCCGGCGCCCCAGCTCGGCAGCCATCCGCCGCCCCGCCTCGAGGTCACTCTTCAGCGCGCCCAGCAGTCCCTCGAGCGCTTCCGCGTGCAGGACGAACCGGCGCTCGCCGTAATCCCGCACTACGCCGGTCGAGATGATGAACTGCCAGTCGGACGACTGCACGAGGAGCAGCTCGCGGGCGGCCTGAGCCAGCACCGTGTGCGCGCCGTCGTCCCCGATCCACCGCGCCGCCGCGTCCCAGAACGCGTCTTCCAGAGCCCAGATCCGCTCCCACGTCCAGGCGGTGTCTGGATTGAGCCACATGCTGTAGTCGCCGCGGGCGCCCCACGATCCCGGCGCCAGGCGTATGGCCGAGCCGGGCGGATGGGCGCGCAGGTGATCTGACCCGGTCACAGGCTTGATCGCGCGACGTTTCCCGAGCTCCCCGTACAGGGCTGCCATGAAGTCCACGCCTTCAAACCACCAGTGGCCGAACAGCTCGGTATCGAACGGCGCCACGACAACCGCGTCCTTGGCTGCCTGGCCGCGCGCGATTTCCTCGAGCACCCCGGCGAAATGCGACGCGTGCGAACGAGCCCGTTCGACCGCGCGGGCCGGTTCGTAGGAACGCTTAAGACCGAGGTCCAGCTCCGGGCCCGTCACGCGCCAGAGCTTCAGGCCGTGCGGCCACCGGATCTTGTGAAACTCGAGATACCACTCGTCACCCGGATACCCCTGCTGCCGGCTCCACACCTGGCGCGTGGAACGGGGATCTCGCACCAGCGCGGAGACCTGTTTTCGCAGTTCTCCGGCGGTGGCGCGGTAGGCGCGATACGGCGTCCGGCGTTCGCTGATGGTCCCGGTCTCCGGGAGCATTTCGACTTCGATGTTGAACCGTTCGGCTCCCGGCACCTCCTGCCCGTACTGCTCCAGCGGCACGCCCGCGTGGGCGAGGTGGGCGTCAGTAATGAAGAAGGAGTAACCGGCGGCGGACAGGAACTCGTCTATGCCGAGGCGATCCTCGGCGGGGCGCTTTCCGGGGATGGGTTCCCAGCGGCCGGAGGGCCGATAGGCACATTCGGGCAGCCAGCACCCCTTGGGATCCGCGCCGAAAAGCCGCTTGTGCTCGGCGCGTCCAGTGCCGAGCTGGAGCCGGATGCTCTCGTCGCGCGCCAGCAGCGGGAGATAGCCATGCGTGGCGGCGGAGGAAATGATCTCGATGATGCCGCGATCCTGGAGCGACCGGAATGCGGCAACCAGGTCGCCGTCCAGCGACCGGAAGAGATCGCGCAGTCGAATGAGATGTGACTCCCACCAGCCGACCAGGGGGACCAGGTCCGGGTCGCTCGCCTGGAGGGACGGTCGCGCTTCCAGGCAATGCTCCAGGCGCTGCGCGAAATACCGCTCGAGCTCAACCCGGAACGCGGGGCTCGCCAGCTGGTTGGCGAGCACCGGCGTGACACCCAGCGTGATGGGAGCCTTTACGCCGCGGTCTGCGAGCCCGGCAATCCGGTCGTAGAGCGGCAGGTAGGTATCGATCGCCGCTTCGCAAAGCCAGTCGCTGCCGTGAGGCCAGCGACCGTGATTGAGGACGTAGGGGAGATGACTGTGAAGT
>CAMDCH010000240.1:0-4276 GCA_945889655.1 bacterium HR33 | reverse complement strand
TGGCCACCTGGGCCCAGGATCAGCGCGAGCCCTTCGCCAAGGGCCTGGACGAGCTCAATGCGGAAGTCGCGAAGCGTTGGCCCGGCACCGCGCGCTTCGCCGGGCTCTCGGGCGAACGCCAGATAGAGCTCCTGAAAGCCCGCGAAAAGACGGACTTCTTCGGGATAATGCGGACCGTCACGATGCTCGGCACGTTCGGCAATCCGTCGTACGGCGGCAATCGCGAAAACCTGGGCTGGAAGCTCATCGGGTTCCAGGACCAATACGCCTGGCAGCCGCCGTTCGGCGACTATGACGCGGGGGTCCGCTGACATGCGCGAGCTTCCGATGAAGCGGTATCGCGAGCAGGAGGCGGTCGACTTCGTCGTGGTCGGATCGGGCGCATCGGGCGGCGTCATAGCGAAGCAGCTCGCGTCGCGCGGGCTGTCGGTGGTCGTGCTCGAGCAGGGACCGTGGAAGAAGCAGGCGGATTTCCACCACGACGAAATAGACATCTTCATCAACAGCGGTTTCTCCAACGACCGGCGCATCCAGACTCAGACGACTCGCAAGACCGGGCAGGAAGTCGCGAAGGTCGCGCCCAACGACGGCTGGACCGGGGCCGGCTACCACCGCATGGTGGGTGGGGGCAGCGTCTGCTTCACGGCCAACTATTGGCGACTGCACGAAATCGATTTCATCGAGCGCTCGAAGCTCGGCGCCATACCTGGCAGCACCCTGGTCGACTGGCCCATTCAGTACGCGGACCTCGAGCCCTACTACACGCAGGCCGAACAGGAGCTGGGAGTCTCGGGACAGGCGGGAGCGAGTCCCTTCGATCCTCCGCGGTCCAAGCCGTATCCGCTGCCGCCGATGCCGGTCAAGTCCTCGGGCGTGCTGTTTGACCGGGGCGCGACGAAGCTGGGACTGCATCCATTCCCCGCTCCCCTGGCCATCATCTCGCAGGCGTACAACGACCGTACGCCGTGCCAGCATTGCGGCTTCTGCCTGGGATTCGGCTGCGAGTACGGGGCAAAGTCGTCGACGCTGTTCACGACGATCCCCGCGGCCGTGGCGACCGGCAAGTGCGAGATCCGGCCGGACAGCTACGTGAGCCGGGTCGAGATCAATGCACGCGGCCGGGTCACGGGGGTGAAATACTTCGACGCTGCAAAGGCAGAGCACGTCCAGGCTGCCCGCGCGGTGATCGTCTGCGCCAACGGCGCGGAAACGCCTCGCCTGCTGCTCATGTCCACGTCGAGCCTGTTCCCGAACGGACTGGCGAACTCCAGCGGCATCGTCGGGAAGAACCTGATGTTCAACGGCTACTCGCAGAACACCGGGCTCTTCGAGGGTCAGACAAACGAATACAAGAGCGTGATGGCCACGCGCATACTGCACGATTTCTACGACGCGGATCTCAGGCGCGGCTTCTACGGCGGCGGCGGTATCGACGCCCGGCTGTTCGCCTACCCAGCGCAGTTTGCGCTCAGCGGGCTTCCGCAGGATGCGCCGAACTGGGGACTGGGCTTCAAGCACATGCTCCGGGATTACTACACGCGCTGCGCAGGGGTGGACGGACACACGACTTCGCTGCCCGTGGAGACCAACAGCATCTCCCTCGACCCCACGCACAAGGACGCGTGGGGGCTCCCGGCCTTGCGCGTGACGTACAAGGATCACGCCGACGATATCGCGACGATGAAGTTCTTCCAGAAGAGGTGCGTCGAGATTCTCGAGGCCGCGGGGGCGAAGCGGACCTGGTCCGCACCGGTCGAGGAGCAGACGGGCGGTGTCCATCTTCTCGGCACCTGCCGCATGGGCAACGATGCAAAGGCGTCGGTGATCGACAGGAACCATCGCACGCACGACGTGCGGAACCTCTTCCTCTGCGACGGGAGCAGCATGGTGACGGGCGGCCGAGGCCAGCCAACCGCCACGATCCAGGCGCTGGCGTTCCGCGCGGGTGAGCTGATCGCAGGGTTCGCGAAGCGCAACGAGATCTGAAGAAGCACGCGTCAGACTTCGACTACCATCTCCCACCGGGGCTGATCGCGCAGCGGCCGCTGGCCGACCGCGGCGCCAGCCGGCTGCTGGTCCTCGACCGCGCGACGGGCGCCATCCAGCACCGGACCTTCGCGGACTTTCCCTCGTATCTGCATGCCGGTGACGCGCTGGTGCTCAACCGGTCGCGGGTGATTCCCGCGCGCCTGCGGGCTACCCGCAGCAACGGACGTGAAGCGGAAGTGCTCCTCGTACACCCCGAAGCCGACGGAACCTGGTGGGCGATGGTCCGCCCGGGCGGGAAGCTCAAGGAAGGACGTTCCGTCAGCTTCGGAAACGATGCCGCGGCGGAGGTAGTCGAAGTCAACGAAACGGGCGGCGGGCTCCGCCGCCTGCGGTTCACGGGGCGCCTCGACATCAACGGGATCATGCAGGCGTATGGTTCGATTCCGCTCCCGCCCTACATCGACCGGCCAGCCGACGCCGACGACCAGGAGCGTTACCAGACGGTCTTCGCGCGAGAGGAAGGGAGCGTCGCGGCTCCCACCGCCGGTCTCCATTTCACACCGGAGGTCCTGGCTTCCATTCGCGGCCTGGGCGTGACTGTCGCCGAGCTGCTGCTGCACGTGGGACCGGGAACGTTCAAGCCGGTGGAAGTGGAAGACCCGGCTCGGCACACGATGCATGCGGAGCACTACGCCGTCTCTCACGAAACCGCGCGGGCGGTGAATGGCGCTGCGCGAGTGGTGGCGGTAGGCACGACGGTCGCCCGGACACTGGAAACAGTCGGCGTAACCGGAACCGTCGAGGCGGGAAGCGGCTGGACCAGCATCTTCATCTATCCGCCGTACACGTTCAGGGCCGTGGACGCCCTCCTGACCAACTTTCACCTTCCCCGCTCTTCGCTCCTCATGCTGGTGGCCGCCTTTGCCGGCCACGAGCAGGTGATGACGGCGTACCTCGAAGCCGTGAAGGAGCAGTACCGCTTCTATAGTTACGGCGACGCGATGCTGGTCGTCTAGGCACCCCCCTAGATTCCCCCCTCGTGTTCGACTTCACGCTGGAAACGACCCAAGGCGCCGCACGCGCGGGACGGCTGACGCTGCCGCACGGCGTGATCGAGACCCCCGTGTTCATGCCCGTGGGCACGCAGGGCACGGTGAAAACGCTCTCGCCGTTCGACCTCGAGGCCGCACGCGCGCAGATCATCCTCGGCAACACCTATCACCTGCACCTCCGGCCCGGCGAAGAAACTGTTCAGGCCCTCGGCGGACTCCACCGCTTCATGTCGTGGAAGCGGCCGCTGCTCACCGATTCCGGCGGGTTCCAGGTCTTCTCGCTCAAGAGTTTCCGCAAGGTGGACGAGGATGGCGTCGAGTTCCGTTCGCACGTCGACGGGTCGAAGCGTCACCTGACACCCGAACGCGCCGTCGAGATCCAGTGGACGCTGGGCAGCGACATCGCGATGGCGTTCGACCAGCTGGTCGCATCCACCGCAAGCCAGGTCGAAACGGAAGAGGCGGTCGAGCGAACCACGCGGTGGCTGGAGCGCTGCCGCACCCGGCACGGCGAGCTTTCGGCCGATCAACCGGATCGCCAGGCCCTGTGGCCCATCGTGCAGGGCGGAATCGACAATGCGCTCCGGCGCCGCTCGCTGGAGCAGATCACGGGCGTGGGTGACTGGAGCGGCATCGCAGTGGGCGGGCTCGCCGTGGGTGAGACGCGGCCGGCCATGCATGCGACGCTGGAGGGACTCGAGCCCGCGCTGCCGCGCACCCTTCCCCGCTATCTTATGGGAGTCGGGTTTCCGGAAGACCTGCTGGAGTCCGTCGCCCGCGGGATGGACATGTTCGACTGCGTGGCCCCGACCCGGCACGGCCGGAACGGCACCGTCTTCACCCGCGACGGCCAGCTGATCGTCCGGAACGCGGCACTGAAGCAGGACCAGGGACCGCTGGAAGAGGACTGCGATTGTGAAGCCTGCCGCTCGTACAGCCGCGGCTACCTCCGCCACCTCGTAGCCGCCGAGGAGATCCTGGGCCTGCGGCTCCTGTCCCTGCACAACGTGACATTCCTCGTGAGGCTCGTGCGCGAGGCCCGGGAGCACATTCTCGCGGGTGACTTCGACCAGTGGCGCGCCGAGTGGCTCGCCCGCTACCGCCAGGGAGACACCGTTTGAATCCGTCAGTCCTGTTCCTGATGGCCCCGTCCGGCCAGACCGGCCCGCGCGAGCTGCTCGTGCTCATGGTCCAGATCGGCCTTTTCTTCGCGATCGTGTTTTTCCTCCTGATCC
>CAMDCH010000239.1:0-4284 GCA_945889655.1 bacterium HR33 | reverse complement strand
GGGATGGGCGGCTGCGGCAGCCTCGAACCCGACTCGACCAACGTGGTGCACAACGGGGCTGACGATAACGCTTCGGGCACGGCCGGGGTCATGGAAGTAGCGCGACTCCTTCGTGAGCGGACCGCTTCCGCCGCCGATCGGCGGACCATCGTGTTCGTCGCTTTCACGGGCGAGGAGCTCGGCATCCTCGGCTCCAGCTACTACGTGTCGAACGCTCCCCGCCCCATTGATTCGACGAACGCCATGCTCAACCTGGACATGGTCGGCCGGATGCAGAACAACCGGCTCGATGCCATGGGCACGCTGACGGCGGTCGAGCTCAACGCGGTGCTCGACAGCGTGAACGCCACCTACAAGCTTGCTCTCTCAGCCGGCGGTGATGGCTACGGCTCCAGCGATCATGCCGCGTTCGCCATGGCCAGGGTCCCGGTGCTGCACTTCTTCACCGGGATCCACACGGACTATCACCGCACGACGGACGATGCGCAGAAGATCAATCCGGCGGGCGAGGCCACGGTGACCGCCTTCATCGCCGACGTGGCGTGGAAGCTCGCCACGCGTGCCACGCCGCTCACGTACGTGTTGATCCCCATGGCCCAGACGACAGGCACCGGCACCGGGTACGGATCCGCATCGCTGGGCACGTTGCCCGACATGGCGTCGCCTCCGGGCGGCGTGCGCATCCAGGGTGTCCGCCCGGGATCGGCGGCGGAGCTGGCCGGCCTCAAGGCCGGCGATGTGCTGGTTCGCCTCGGCAAGCACGAGACGCCCGATCTCCAGGAAATGACGAAGGCGCTCCAGGAGCACCAGCCGGGCGACACGGTGGACGTGGTGTTCAAGCGGAACGACGTCCGGATAACGGTGAAGGCGGTGCTCCAGAAGCGTGGCTAGCACCGTCCTGAACGCCGACCGCCTCCTGCGCGCGATGCTGGGCGCGTATGGGAAGGGTTCGCGGCGGAGAGACCTCCTGCAGCTCGTCGCGACCAAGATGCGGGAAGCCGGCTCGCCATACACCGGCGTGTACATGTACATGCTGCATGGCGACATGCTGGAGCTGGAAGCGTTCGAAGGACGTACGACGGATCACACGAGAATCCCCGTCGGCAAGGGGATCTGCGGGCAGGCCGTCGCCGAGTCGCGCGACATCAACGTGGCGGACGTGACCAAGGCGGCGGGGTACCTCGCCTGTTCGATCGAAACGAAGTCGGAGCTGGTGGTGCTGATTCGCCGGGGCGACGAGATCCTCGGGCAGATCGATGTAGACAGCGACGCCGTCAATGGATTCACGGCCGCGGAGGAAGCGGCCGTCAAGGAAGTGGCGGACGGCCTCGCTTCCCTCCTCTGAACACCTCTCCCCTGGCCCCTCTCCCTGACGGGAGAGGGGAACGAGCTCCGGGCGTGATTCGCGAAGAGCAGGTCCAGGTCAACGGCGTTTCTCTCTACACCCGCACGGTGGGCGAGGGGCCCGACGTCGTCGTGCTCCACGGCGGTCCCGGCGCGCACCACGACTATCTCCTTCCCCAGTTCGACGCGCTCGCGCGGGGGCGCCGCCTCCGCTACTACGACCAGCGAGGTGGCGGCCGCTCGCCGGTGGACCGTGCGATCCCCGTGGGCTGGCGGGAACAGGTGTCGGACCTCGATGCGCTGATCGCGCACTGGGGTCTCTCGCCCGCAACCATCTTCGGTTACTCGTGGGGCGCGCTGCTGGCGATGCTGTACGCCACCGAGCACCCTGATCGGGTGGCAAAGCTGGCACTGGTCTCACCCGCCGCGTCCACGGCCGACGGCCGCCGCGAATTCGAAACCCGTTTCGCCGAGCGGAGCCGTGATCAGCGGATCACGCGAGCACGGGAGGAGCTGCAACAATCCGGTCTTCGGGAGTCGGACCCGGAGCAGTATCGCAAGCGCCTCTTCGAGCTGTCGGTCGCCGGGTACTTCCACGATCCCGATCAATCGCGCAACCTCACCCCATTTCGCGTCACCGGGCGCACACAGGACGAGGTCTGGAAGAGTCTCGCAGGCGTGGACCTGGAACCCGCGCTCGCGCGGCTCTCGATACCCGCGATCGTGCTGCATGGGCGGGACGATCCGATTCCGCTGTGGACCGCCGAGCGGACCGCGCGGGCACTGAAGGCGGAGCTGGTCGTTCTCGATCACTCGGGCCACGTGCCGTACGTGGAGGATTTCGACCGCTTCGTGGCGACGCTCGACGCATTTCTGCCGCACGGCCCGGGATGACGCGACCACACCCGTTCGATCTCGTGTTCGGGCCGGTCACCGATGAATGGTTCCCGGCGATTGCGAGCGAGATCGGCGCGGGAGATGCCCGGGACCTCGGGCGATTCGGCAAGCTCGCGGCTGTCGAGACCATCATGGCCCGCATGCAGGCCGAGCCCGCGGCCGAGCAGGGCGACGAGTACCTGCGCCTGCTGTACGCGGTGTACGCGTTCTGGCGCGACGGCCGCCACGACCTCGCAACTACTCCCGATGAATCGAGCGCGGACTCGGATCCATCCATCACCAGCGCCGTCTACTGTGCGCTCCCTCATCACCGGTACTGGGCCCAGCCGGTGCCCGATGGTCCGCACGAGCCCATAGACGGTTTCTTCGTCGTGCCAGGCCCGCGCGACCGCGACGAATGGCTGGTGCTGTCGGTGCTTGGGCTCCGGCCTGATCGCGAGGGATTCAGCCAGGTCTCGGCGCTGGTCTCTACGGCGGATTTTCGCGCGGCCCGCTCCTCCCGGGAGAAACCGTTCGCGCCGGCGATGCCCGGTGGTAGCGCCGCGGGGTTCTCGTCGGTCACGTCCGTGGCCGAAATGCTCCATCTTGCTCGGCTCGCCTTGGTTTCTGGCCAGCGGTAACTTCCCCTTCTCATGGACAGGAAAGACGTTGCTACGGTACTCGAGGAGATTGGCTCACTTCTCGAGCTGAAGGGGGAGAATCCGTTCCGGGTCCGGGCGTACCGGACCGCAGCCCGCGCGGTCGCCGGCTTCCCGGGCGATCTCCATGGAGCCCTGGCCACCGGCGAGCTCGCGGCGGTCAAGGGAATCGGTCCCGCGACTCTGGAGCTCGTGAGCGAGCTGCTCAAGACCGGGACGAGCAAGCTCCTCGATTCCCTCCGCGACGACATGCCAGCCGCGCTCGCCGAGATGCTGAAGATCTCCGGCCTGGGCGTGACGAAGATCCGGCAGATCTGGGAAAGCCTCCACATCGACAGTCTCGAGGAGCTGGAAGAAGCGGCGCGGGACGGCCGCCTCGAGAAGCTGCCCCGTTTCGGGAAGAAGACCGCCGAGAACATCCTCAAGGGGATCACGTTCCTCCGGCAGGTCAGCGACTTCAAGCTGTTCTACCACGCGTGGGACGAAGCCGCCGCGATCGCCCAGGTCCTGGGCACGATGCCCAACGTGACCCGCGCGGCAGTGGCCGGGAGCGTGCGGCGCCGGCGCGAAATCATCCGGGATCTCGACTTCGTGGTCGAGGTGAAGGGGACGCCCACCGCGCTCTTCGACCGGATTGGCTCGGTGGCGGGCGTGACCGAGTTCGTTGGCAAGACGGAGGATTCCGCCGCGCTCCGCTTCGCCACGGGCACGCTTGCCGACGTCTACGCGACCACCACGGACCAGTGGGGATTCCGGCTGGTGCGCTCGACCGGCAGCGCCGCGCACGTGACCGGCCTCGCGCAACGGGCGCAGGGCAAGGGACTCGAGTGGTCCGATACGGGACTCCGGCGCGACGGCGCGCTCCTCCCGCTTCGCACCGAGGAGGACGTGTACCAGGCGCTCGACCTCCCCTTCATCGAACCCGAGCTGCGCGAAGGCCGGGGTGAGATAGAGGCGGGAGCCGCGGGCAACCTGCCACACCTGGTCGAGGCGGGAGACATCCGCGGATTCCTGCACTGTCACAGCGACTACTCGGACGGCGCCAGCACGACGCACGACTGGGCGGTGGCCGCGCGCGAAGCCGGCTACGCGTACGTGGGAATCACCGACCACAGCCAGGCGGCGGCGTACGCGGGCGGGCTCACGGTGGAGGACATCGACAAGCAGCACACCGAGATCGACGCGGTGAACCGCGAGTTCCCGGACGTGCGGATCCTCAAGGGCGTCGAGGCCGACATCCTCGAGAGCGGGCAGCTGGACTACACACCCGAAGTGCGCGGCAAGTTCGACTTCATCATCGCGTCGGTCCACAGCCGGTTCGGTATGGACGGCAAGCAGATGACCGAACGGATTCTCAAGGCGATGGACGATCCCTCGATGGCCATCCTGGGCCATCCGACCGGCC
>CAMDCH010000238.1:0-4317 GCA_945889655.1 bacterium HR33 | reverse complement strand
TCGATGTTGGGATGCGCCGCGACCCGCGCAGTCACGTCCTGGCTGAAGATGTCCCGGTCCACCGCCAGTGCCGTCCCGCCCGGTACGCGCGCCCGGTCCGCCGCCTGGAGGAGGAGACTGCCGAGCAGGCGCAGCTCGAGCTTGAGAAGCCCGTGCGCGGTGGTCGGCTCGGTTGATTTGAAGGTGTTGCTACAGACGATCTCGGCGAGCCGGTCAGTCTGGTGCGCCGGCGTCTTCACCACCGGCCGCATTTCGTGGAGCTGGACCTTGAATCCGCGCTCGGCCAGCGCCCACGCGGCCTCACACCCAGCCAGCCCGCCACCCACGACGCTCACCTTCATGGTGCCGCAGTACTCCCCGGTTGGGTCTGGTCCCCCTCTCCCGTGAGGGAGAGGGGACAGGGGAGTGGTGGGCTCACGTGGCGGTGGCGGTCTCCGCTGAAGCGGCCGAACCCGAGCCTTCGACATCAAACTCGTGGCCGCACTTGACGCACTTCCGGTACTCGCCACGCCCCTTGGTCTGGCGCTTCTCCACGCCCACGTACTTGCACTCGGCGCAGGGCTCCGGCAACGGGCGGTACCAGGTGGAGAAATCGCAATTGGGATAGTTGGAACAGCCGAAGAATGACCGGCCTTTCTTGGTCCGCCGCTCGGCCAGCTCGCCATCGCCGCAGCGCGGGCACTTCACGCCCAGGGGAATCGGCCGCGTGTGCTTGCACTCGGGGTACTTGGTGCATGCCAGGAACTCGCCGTAGCGGCCGGTCTTGATGACCATTGGCGATTGGCAGAGCTTGCAGATCTGGTCGGTCGGTCGGTCCGGCGGCCTATCCCGCTTCAGCGGCTTGGTGTACTTGCACTCGGGGTACGTGGTGCAAGCGATGAACGGACCGAATCGGCCGCTACGCACCTTGAGCGCGCTGCCGCAGGTGGGGCACTTCTGGTCCTCCAGCCCCTCGACATTGTGCGCCTCGCGGATCATCGCATCCGTGTCGATACCTTCGAGCGCCTTGGAGAACGGCGTGTAGAAATCCTTCAGCACCTGCTGCCAGCCCACTTCGCCCTCTTCCACCTTGTCCAGCTCGTTCTCCATGCCGGAGGTGAATTCGACATTGAAGATGTCGGGGAAGCGGCTGATCATCACCTTCGCGACCGTCTCGCCGAGATCGGTTGGGAAGAACCTGCGGTCCTTCACGAGCACGTACTCGCGATTCCGCAACGTGGATACGATGGAGCTGTAGGTGCTCGGCCGGCCGATGCCCAGGCGATCCAGCTCCTTCACCAGGCTCGCCTCGCTGAAGCGCGGCGGCGGCTCGGTGAAGTGCTGGCTCGGTGTCACCTTGTCCACCTTGGCCTCGTCGCCCTGCTTGAGCGGCGGCACCGGCGCCAGGTCCTCGAGCGTCAGGCCCTCTTCCACCTCGCGGCCTTCGCGATAGAGCACGTGGTAGCCGTCGAACACGACGACCGAGCCGGTCGCGCGGAACAGGTACTTCCCGATCTCGAAATCGATCGTGGTCGTGTCGTAGACCGCCGGGCTCATCTGTGACGCCACGAACCGGCGCCAGATCAACTCGTACAGTCGGAACTGGTCCAGCGAGAGGAACTTCTTGAGCGACTCCGGGCGCCGGACCACGTCGGACGGACGGATCGCCTCGTGCGCATCCTGGACCCGCGAATTCTTCTTGTTGGCGTAGGTGTTGGGTTTTTCCGGGAGATACTTCTTGTCGTACGACTCCTGGATGAACTGCCGCACCGCTTCGATCGCCACCGGCGCGACTCGCATGGAGTCGGTTCGCATGTAGGTGATCAGGCCCACCGCGCCCTCGCTGCCGATCTCGATGCCCTCGTACAGGTCCTGCGCGATGCGCATCGTGCGCCGGGAAGAAAAGCCCAGCTGCTTGGCCGCTTCCTGCTGGAGCGTGCTGGTCGTGAATGGGGCGCTCGGGTGCTTCCGACGCTCCTTGCGCGTGACACTGCTCACGACAAACCGCTTGCCCTTCACCGCATCAACGACCTCCTGCGCGGTGGCTTCGTTGGGCAATTCCGGCTTCTTCCCCTCGACCTTGTAGAGCTTGGCGAGGAATTTCTTGTCCTGCGCCTCGCACTCCGCTTCGATGGTCCAGTATTCCTGAGGCTTGAACGCGCGGATTTCAGTCTCGCGCTCCACGATGAGACGAAGCGCCACAGTCTGCACGCGTCCCGCCGAGAGGCCGGTCTTTACCGACTTCCACAGGAGGGGGCTCGCCTTGTAACCGACCAGGCGGTCGAGAATGCGCCGCGCCTGCTGCGCCTCCACCTTCCGGTCATCGATGTCGCCGGCCTGCTTGATAGCCTCGGCCACCGCGTCCTTCGTGATCTCGCGCAACAGCACGCGATGCACCCGCGGACCCGCTGGGACCTTCTCCGCGCTCGCGGCCTTGGATGATTTGCCCTTCTTGGCGGCCGTCTTCTTCGTGCCCTTGCCCTTCGTCTTCTTGGCGCCCTCTTCCTCGGCCTTGCCGTCCTCGGCAGCAGCGGCCTTGGCGAGCTTGCCGTCGCCGAAGAGATGCTGCGCCACGTGCCAGGCTATCGCCTCACCTTCGCGGTCAGGGTCGGTCGCGAGATAGATGTCCGACGCGGACTTGGCCGCCTTGCGCAGCTCGGCCAGCGTTTTTCCCTTGCCACGGATCGTGATGTATTTCGGCGCAAAACCGTTCTCGACATCAACACCCAGCTCACGCTGCGGCAGATCCCGGACGTGACCCACGGTGGCCTTTACCGTGAAGTCTTTCCCGAGATACTTGCCGATCGTGGTCGCCTTGGTAGGCGACTCGACCACGAACAGCGAGTTCTTTTGCTTTGCCATGTCTTCCTTAATAGTGTGCGGATACGTCAGGCAATCTGTGCAACGACCATCAACCGGCGATCAACGCCTTACCAGTTCAACACTTCAATGTTCCCGGCGGGCGCCCGGTCGAGGGGGCGCATTATTACCATCCGGCTTGGGATCGCGCAAGTTTGGCGACCTCGTCGGCGACGGCCTCCGGCGTCCGATCTTCGGTTGAGACCGTCACTCCCGCCGTCATATAGAAGGGCTCTCGGGCCGCCAAAAGTTCCCGGAGCCGCTCTGCCGGGTCCGCGTCGGCCAGGAGTGGACGCGTCCGGGTTCCCCCGACGCGCCCCGCCGCCGTTTCCGGTGTCACGCGCAAATAGACGATGAAGCAGCGGTGTCCCGCCTCCTCCAGCGCGCCTGGCTGCGCCGCCCATCCCCCTCCGGGGGCGATGATGATTGACGGTCCCCGTATAAGCCGCTGCGCCGCTTCCCGCTCGAGCTCGCGGAACGCGTGCTCGCCGCGCGTGGCAAAGATCTCGCGAACGGTCGCGTGCTGCTCACCTTCTATCAGCTCGTCCAGGTCTACGAACGGCACGCCCAGCCGGCTGCCGAGCAACTTGCCCACGGTGGTCTTCCCTGCGCCGGGCAGTCCGATGAGTATCACGTGTCGCCGCACGGGATCGCGTCCTAGTCCGCGACGTCGTCCGGCCGGAGCGTGTTCCACTTGGCGTTCAGGCGCGCGAGGTAGCCGTCGTAGTTAGCCCGCGCCTCCGAAAGCGCGTCACCACCGAACTTCTCGACGAATGCCTGGGCCAGCACGATGGCCGCCATCCCCTCCGCGATCACGCCCATGGCCGCCACGGCCGTCACATCCGACCGCTCGGACTGCGCCTTCGCGGCGCCACCGGTGCGCAGGTCGATGGTCGCCAGGGGTTGCATGAGCGTCGAGATGGGCTTCATGGCCACGCGCACCAGGAGCGGCTCGCCGGTCGTCATGCCGCCTTCCAGGCCGCCCGCGCGGTTGGTCTTGCGCGTGAACCCAGCAGTAAGGGACCGCGCACCACGGATGATCTCGTCGTGCACCTGCGAGCCGTGCTTGCGGGCAGCATCGAAGCCCGCGCCGATTTCCGCACCCTTCACCGCGGGAATCGACATCATCGCTTGCGCGAGCCGCCCGTCCAGCTTGCGGTCCCACGACACGTGGCTGCCCAGGCCCACCACCAGCCCGCGAACCACCACTTCGACGATCCCGCCGAGCGTGTCGCCCGCATCCTTGGCGGCATCGATCAGCGCGATCATCTTCGCAGTCGCCTCGGGATCCAGGCAGCGCACCAGGGACTCATCCGCCGCGGCATTCAGCGGCACCGGCAGCTCGGCCGGGACCACCGCGCGGACCGGGCCGATCTCAACCACGTGACTGCCGATCTCGACCCCGAACGTGCCCAGGAGCTTCCGGCACACGGCCCCGCACGCCACGCGCGCGGCCGTTTCCCGGGCGCTGGCGCGCTC
>CAMDCH010000237.1:0-4343 GCA_945889655.1 bacterium HR33 | reverse complement strand
TGCATGCCCGGCATCTTCATGAAACCCGGGTCCATTTCGCGGGTCATGAGCTCGCAGATGAGCTTGGAGACGGACTCGTAGAACTTGAGCAGCACGTTCCCTACGAATCCGTCGCAGACGACGACATCGCAGACGCCACCCAGGATATCGCGCCCCTCGACGTTACCCACGAACCTGAAGGCCGTGCTGTGCAGCAGGAGATTATGCGCCTCCTTCACGGCGGCGTTCCCCTTCTCCTGTTCCTCGCCGATGTTGAGCAGGCCGACCGCCGGCTCGGCGCGTCCCATCACGTCGCGCGCGTAGACCGCGCCGATAGCGGCGAACCCGGCCAGCTCCCTGGCCGAACAGTCCACATTCGCGCCCGCATCCATCACGAGGACGGGTTTGCCCATCGTCGGGAACATCGTCCCGATCGCCGGGCGGTCCACGCCATTGTGAAGGCGGAGCAGCAGCGTGCTCGCGGCCATCACGGCACCGGTGTTGCCGGCGGAGATGAACGCCTGGGCCTCGCCCTTCTTGTGAAGGCCGAGGCCAATCGCGATGGAGGAATTGGGCTTGCCGCGGACGGCCGCCAGCGGCTTGTCGGCCATGTCGACGACTTCGGGCGCCTCTACGATCGTGAGCCGGGGACGCTCACCGCCGTGCTCCTTGAGCGCGGCCTTGATGTCTGCGGTGCGGCCAACCAGCAGGATCTCGCAGGACGCGGGGAGATCCTCGAGGGCCTCGATCGCGCCGGCGACCGGGACCTTCGGGGCAAAGTCTCCTCCCATCGCGTCCAGCGCGATCTTCACGCGGCGTCTTCCTTGACCTCGACCCGCTTCTTGCCGCCGTAATAGCCGCAGGCGGTGCAGACCCGGTGCGGACGCTTCGGGTCGCCACAGCGCGGACACGCCTGGAGGGCGATCGCCGGCGCCCGGTCGTGGTTACGCCGCTTCCGCTTCCTGCTCTTGGATGTTCTGCGCTTCGGTACAGCCACCGCTCCCCCTTACCCCTCTCCCGTGGAGAGGGGGTCGTGTTCATGTGTTGCCGCTCTCGCGGCGTTTCAACGCCTCCAGCGCCGTCCACCGTGGATCGGCGGGTTTTGCCGCGCAGTCGTGCGGCCCTTCGTTCAGATCCTTACCGCAATGCGGGCAGAGGCCCGCGCAGTCTTCCCGGCACAGCACGTACTTCGGAGCCCCGAGGATGAACTCTTCGCGCACCGCCTCCGACAGGTCCAGCTTCGTGGCGTGGGGCTCGATCACATAGACCGACGGATCGTCCGACTGGTCGTCTTCGGTAAAGAGGATGTTCACCGGTACTTTGACCTGCTGCGACGCCGGCGCCAGGCACCGCCGGCAGGCGCCGGACACGGTGGTGGCGAGGGCGCCCCGCCAGAAATAGCTGTCCGGACCAGCCAATGAAAGCTGGCCAGTGATCCGGAGCGGCTCGCTCAACGTTATATCCAGCCCCTGGAACAGCGGATCGCCGGGAGCAACGGTCGCCGACGTCTCCACCGGGCCCTGCTCAAGGGCAGTGAGCCCGAAGCGCAACATAGCCGCTAAAACTATTCCTGATAGCGACTTGGGTCAACTGTAGGCGGGTAGGCGGGTCGGCGGGTGGGCGGGCAGAAACTCTCGCTTGTCGTCCATTGCGCGGCGCTCGGGAGAGGCGAATCTTTGCTCCCTTGTCGCCACCCTCCAACCAACCGGAGTCCGCATGACCGCCGTGCTCGACCGCCGTGCTTTCATGGGCTACTTCTCGTCCGTCGGCCTGTCCTCGACCCTTCTCCCGGGGGTCCTGTGGGCCCAGGCGGCGCAGCAGCAGGCGGCCAGGATCACCAAGGAAATGATCGTGCAGGCCGAGAAGGTGGCTGGGCTCGAGTTCACGGACGAGGAACGAACAGAGATGATCCGGGGGCTGGACCAGAACCTGGCTTCATGGGAGCAGCTCCGGACGGTCCCGATCGCCAACTCCGTATCGCCTGCCCTGCTCTTCGATCCGGTTCCCCCCGGAGTGTCGCTCCCAACGGCAAAAAAGCCGGTGCGGCTCAGCGCACCAAAGGCCGTCAAGCGCCCGGCGAAGCTGGAAGACGTGGCGTTCTGGCCAGTGCGGGACCTGGCCGAGCTGATCCGGACGAAGCAGGTCACGTCGGTGGAGCTGACCGGGATGTATCTCGCCCGGCTGAAGAGGCACGACCCCACCCTTTTCGCGGTCGTCACCATGCTGGACGACCGCGCGCTGAAGCAGGCGGCGCAGGCGGACGCGGAGATAAAGGTGGGGCGGTATCGCGGGCCGCTGCACGGCATTCCCTGGGGAGCGAAAGACCTGCTCGCGACCAAAGGCTATCGCACCACGTTCGGGGCCAAGCCGTTCGAGAACCAGGTGCTCGACCTCGACGCGACGGTCGTGCAGCGCCTCGACGCGGCTGGTGCGGTCCTCGTGGCCAAGCTGACACTGGGCGCGCTGGCACAGGGCGACCAGTGGTATGGCGGCCAGACGAAAAACCCGTGGAATCTCCAGCAGGGATCGAGCGGTTCGTCGGCCGGTCCGGCCGCGTGCGTCGCCGCGGGACTGGTGGGTTTCGCGATCGGGACCGAGACGCGCGGGTCCATCGTTTCGCCGGCCACGCGATGTGGCGTGACCGGGCTGCGTCCGACCTATGGCCGAGTAAGCCGCCACGGTGCGATGGCGCTTTCGTGGAGCATGGACAAGATCGGGCCGATCTGCCGGAGCGTCGAAGACTGCGCCATCGTCTTCTCGGCGATCCAGGGACCGGATGGGCAGGACCGCACCGTCCGCGACGTCCCCTTCAACTGGGACGCCACCGCCAAGGCATCCGCCCTGAAGGTCGCGTACCTCAAGCCGGTGTACACGGAGCAGAACCAGGCCTCGAAGGTGCTGGACGACGCCGCGTTCGAGGTCATCCGGAAACTCGGGATCACGCCGGTGGAGGTCGCGTTGCCGACGGAGTTTCCGGTGAACGCGATCGGCACGGTCCTGAGCGCGGAGGCGGCGGCGGCGTTCGACGACATCACGCGGGACAAGCGGGTGAACACGATGGAGCGGAGCAGCTGGCCGACCACGTTCCGCACCTACCAGCTCATGCCGGCGGTGGATTACATCCAGGCCAACCGCCTGCGCACGCTGCTCATGCAGGCGACGCACGACGCGATGAAGAACTACGACGTGGTGATTGCCCCGACGGGAGCCGCCAACGTCACAGCGATCACGAACCTGACGGGCCAGCCGTGCGTGGTGGTGCCGATTGGATTGCGCGACATCAACCAGGCGGCGACGGCCACCGCTCCCGCGGTGACGGGCCAGACGCCGGTGAGTCTTTCGTTCCTGGGGAACCTGTTCGACGAAGTGTCAGCGCTGGTGCTGGCGAAGGCTTACCAGGACGCGACGGACTTCCATACGAAGAGGCCGCCGCTGTTCATCTGACGCCTGCCCACTCCCCTGTCCCCTCTCCCTTACGGGAGAGGGGAACGTTTACGCAGGGGTGAGTACTGCGGCTACGCCCAGAGTCCCTTGATTTCACTCTCGGGAAAGAAAAACCCGATTTCGCGAGTCGCGTTTTCCGGCGAATCGGATGCATGGATCGCGTTTCTCTCCTTCGATTCGGCGAACAGCTTGCGAATCGTGCCCGACTCGGCCTGCGCCGGGTCGGTGGCGCCGATAACCCTCCGGAGGTGCGGGACGGCCTCGTCCCGCTCGAGCGCCATCGGGATGCAGGGACCCGACGTCATGAACGAGACCAGCGAGTCGTAGAAGGGCCGGCCGCGGTGAACTTCATAGAACGCTTCGGCCTGGGCCTTCGACAGGCGGGTCATGCGGGTGGCGCGGACCTTGAAGCCGGCGGCTTCCAGGTGAGCGATGACCTTCCCGGCCTTGCCGGAGGTGACCGCGTCGGGTTTGACGATTCCGAGTGTCAGCAACGCACTTCCTCGTTCAATGGGTTCGGGGTTTGCCGCTAGGTACCGAGCACGCGGCGCACGATGTCGCCACGGGTGATGAATCCAACCAGCACGCCTTCCCGCACGACCGGGAACCGGTCGGCATCCTTGTTGACCATCATCGTGGCCACGTCCGCGATGGTCTGGTCTTCCGAGACACAGAGGACCGAGCGGTCCATCACCTTGCGGACCGGGACGCTCTGCGGGTCTGTGACCTTTGGCTTCCGCGGGACCTTCGTGACCACCGGATACTCCCCGCTCGCCCGCTTGAGGTAGGTCGGGAGAAGAAACTTGAGGAGCTGGCGGTAGCTGACCATGCCGATGACTTCGCCGGTGTCGGAGACGACCGGTATCGCGGGGATGCCGTTGCTGACCAGGAGCCGGGCGGCCTCGCCCACCGTCTGGTCG
>CAMDCH010000236.1:0-4350 GCA_945889655.1 bacterium HR33 | reverse complement strand
ACCAGCGGGCCACCGCGAGGGCAGCGACGGGATACGTGGCTGCCTCGCCGACGCCCAGCAGGAACCGGATGACCAGCAACGAGACCAGGGCCCCGGAGCCGACGGCCAGCACGCCAGGCACGAGCCCGGTCAACAGCGTGGTGACTGCCCAGCTCAGCGCCGCCAGCGTGAGCACGATCCTCGGCCCCCGCCGGTCGCCCAGGATGCCGGAGGGGAGCTGGAAAATCGTGTAGCCGATCAGGAAGCTCGAGAACACCCAGCCCATCTGCACGTCCGTGAGCCCGAGGTCGGGTTTCATGAACTTGGACGCGACGGAGATGTTCATGCGCTGGAGGTAGCTGGTGAGACTGAGACCGGTCAGCAATGCGACCACGAGCCAGCGGACGCGGGTGGGCCGTTCGCTCTCAGCGAGCGTCATGGCGCCGTCCCGAGCCCCTCGTTGCAACTCGTGGTAAATTCCGCGAGGGACATCCCTTGTTCCCCGGTATTGGAGCCACTAATCTGTGGCCACCCGGAGGACCGCGCCATGGACGAGAATCCCCTGCTCCACCACCCGGCGGCCACCTGAGGCGACCGGTCCCGCCCGGCATCACGTTCCGGGAGCTCGGGACCTACGCCGAGTATGCCGAGTGCGTCGCGATCCAGAAGGAGACCTGGGGCGCCGCATTCAGCGACGTCGTTCCCCCCTCGATCCTCAAGGTGTCCCAGGAAGTCGGCGGTATCACGGCGGGCGCCTTCGCGCCGGACGGCCGGATGCTCGGATTCATCTATGGGATGACCGGGTTCCGGGACGGCAAGCGCGCCCATTGGTCGGACATGCTGGCGGTGCGTTCCGACCTCCGCGGCGGCGGGTTGGGACAGAAGCTGAAATGGTACCAGCGCGGCCTCCTGCTCAAGCGGGGCGTGGACACCATGTTCTGGACCTACGACCCGCTGGTCGCGCGCAACGCGCACCTGAACCTGAACCGACTCGGCGCGGAGATCCACGAGTACGTGCCAGACTACTACGGCCCGGAGACCGACAGCGAGCTGCACCGCGGCCTGGGTACCGACCGCTTCGTCGTGGTGTGGCGGCTGCAATCCGCGCGCACGCGTAAGGCCCGCGCGGGACGGGCGGTAACCGACTACCGGCGGGCCGCGGCGGCGCCCGTCGTGAACACGTTCGAGGTGGGCGACGTGGGAGTCATTCCAGAAGAGCGCGAGCTGCCCGATGCCCCGCTCATCCGCGTCGAAGTGCCGAACGACATCCAGGATGTGAAGCGGGACGACACCGGGATCGCGTGGCAGTGGCGCACAGTCACGCGGCGCGCCTTCCTCCACTATCTCGGCAAGCGTTATCGCGTGGATGGTCTCTACCGAGATGCCGATGGCCGCGCGTTCTACGTACTGGCCGCAGAAAAAAAGAAGCCGCTGAAAAAGCCGCAGACACGAGCCGCAGAAAAGAGGAAGCCGCTGAAAAAGCCGCAGACACGGAGGAGGAAACGCTGATGCTCTGCCTCAAACGCATCAAGCTCCGCGAGCTCCGGCTCCCGCTGAAGGAGCCGTTCCAAATTTCGTCCGGGACGCAGACGGAACGGCGGATCTTCCTCCTGCACCTGACGGACGCGGACGGCGTGGACGTCTGGTCCGAGTGTGTCGCGCCGGAGTTTCCGAACTACACGGCGGAGACGATCGACACCGCGTGGCTGGCGCTCCGGGAGTGGATCGCGCCGCGGGTGCTGGGGCGGTCGTTCCCGTCTCCCGACGTGGTGCACATGGTGCTGGACCAGAACTTCCGCGGCCACAACATGGCCAAGGCCGCGATAGAGATGGGGTTCTGGGGGCTGGCGTCGGTGCTGCGCGAGATGAGTCTCTCGAAAGTGATCGGCGGAACGCGGCCGACGATTGCGACCGGCATCTCCATCGGCATCCAGGCGAGTCCGGCAGCGCTCGTCGAGAAGGCGCGGAAGGCCTCGGCCGCGGGTTACCAGAAGATCAAGCTCAAGATCAAGCCGGGTTCCGACGTAGCGTTCGTCGGCGCGGTGCGGGAAGCCCTGCCGGATGCCCCGCTCATGGCCGACGCCAACAACGCCTATTCGCCGGCCGACACCGATCTCCTGGCGAAACTCGACGCGTTCAACCTGAAGATGCTGGAACAGCCCCTCGCGTGGGATGACATGGTGCGGCACGCGGAGCTCCAAAAGCGCCTAAAGACACCCATCTGCCTGGACGAGACGATTACCGGTCTCGACCGCGCGCAGGATATGATTACGCTGGGCAGCGGCCGGATCATCAACATCAAGCCGGGGCGGGTCGGTGGATTTGGACCGTCTCTCGCGATCCACGACTACTGCCGCAAGCACAACGTCCCGGTCTGGTGCGGCGGGATGCTGGAGAGCGGCATCGGGCGCGCGTACAACGTGGCACTGGCCTCGCTGCCCGGGTTCCTGATGCCGGGCGACCTGAGTCCCAGCGCCCGTTACTGGGAGCGTGACATCGTGACGCCCGAATGGACCATGGACGCGCGCGGCATGGTCACCGTGCCCACCGGCACGGGTATCGGCGTGAGCGTGGATCTCCACCGGGTGGACGACCTGACCGTGCGGCACGAAACCATCGAAGCCAAATGAGGACGCATTGAAGTCCATTCACACGCTCTTCCCCGACGGGCTCCGCGACCGCCTGCTCACGCTGCGGCGCGACCTGCACCGCCACCCCGAGCTTTCTCTCAAGGAAGAGCGCACGGGCCAGCGACTGCACGACGAGCTGGCGCAGCTCAACCCCGCGGTCCTGAAACGTGTAGGCACAGGTGTCATTGCCCGGTTCAAAGGCACCGATCCCAAGGCGCCGGTGATCGCCATCCGTGGCGACATCGACGCGCTGCCGATCCAGGAGGAGACGGGGCTCGACTACGCTTCGCAAAACCCCGGCGTCATGCACGCCTGTGGGCACGACGTCCACGCTACGTGGGCGGTTGGCGCGGCCCACCTGCTCACGCGCCAGCCTCCGCCGGGCGATGTCGTCATCGTGCTACAGCCCGCGGAAGAGGAAGGCGACGGCGCGCTATTGATGATTGAAGGCGGCGCGCTCGAGGGCGTGGATGCCATCGTGGGTGGGCACGTGGACCGGCGGTTCCCGGTCGGTGAAGTGCTGGCCGATGCCGGGCCGGTCAACGCGGCGGCGGACATCTTCACCATCACGCTCATCGGCGCCGGCGCGCATGGCGCTCGACCACACGAAGCCGCGGACCCGATAGTGGCGGCGGCGAGCCTGGTAGGCGAGCTCCAGACCATCGTCTCGCGCCGCCTCAATCCCGCGACGCCCGCGGTTGTCACGGTTGGAACGATCCACGCCGGAACAGCCGCCAACGTGATTCCCGACCGTTGCGTGCTCACCGGCACACTGCGGTCGTTCGATCCCGCCACCCGCGACCTGCTTCACGCCGAAGTGAAGCGCATCGCGGACGCGGCGGCCGTGCTTCACCGTCTTAAGGCCGAGGTAAAGCTCGAGCGCGGGTCACCGCCGGTCGTGAACCAGGTGGGACCCGCCACGTGGGCGCGGAGCGCGGTCGCGAAGCTGCTCGGCGACAAGGCGCTCGCTTCGCTCGGGTTTCTCAACATGGGTGGCGAGGACTTCGCGTACTACCTGGAGAAGGTGCCTGGGTGCTTCGTGCGGATCGGTGCGCGGGAACCGGGTGGCGAGTCCATTCCCGCCCACAGTCCCCGGTTCTACGCGGCGGATGACGCGATCTTCGTGGGGGCGGCGGTGCTGGCCGAGACGGCGAGGGTGGCTGCGTCAGAACTGGCTAAAGCCCGCTAGGCCGCGGGCTAACGAGCCCGCGCTCGCCAAGACGCTGAAGCGTTGGCCCTACTTGATTCGGGCTCGCTCCAAGTGCGTCACTCCCGTGCTGTCCCTCACCCCCAGGTAAACGACCCCAGGACCAAATCCGGCGATCGTGCGGAACGGAGGCAACTGCACGCGGTCCGTCAGCTGTCCTGCACGATTGATGATGTCGTAGATGGGACGCTTGTCTACGAACTTGTTGGTTCTCACCCACACATTGCCATCGGCGTCCGCCTGTACGGACCCGCGGTTGAACGGGGGACGGTAGTCGGGAACGTCGCTCAGCTCGGCACGGGCGACGTTCATGTTCGGCATCTGGTTCGGGTCCGGCCCGCGCCCGCCGGCCCGACGCATGGAATCGGCCATCTGGCGCTGCCGCGTCATCATTGAATCGAACTGGATTCCCATCGCGGTCGCCAGAGAATCCAGCAACGCACCCTTCCCCTCATCATCCAGCCGTTCCCACTCGAACGGAACCCGCGGAGACGCGGTCCACGCGCCCTCCCGGTTCAACCAGTCGATGTGGTA
>CAMDCH010000235.1:0-4425 GCA_945889655.1 bacterium HR33 | reverse complement strand
CTATCTCCCGGTCTTTCTCCTCGCCGCAGGGGTCGCCGCCTGCGACTCCGATTCCAAGAATCCCGTCAGGACTGCCTTCGCGCAGCGGCCACCCACGCGGGTGGCCGCACCCGTCGCGTTCCGGTTCCCCGACAAGGTGGGCGGCGGCGTGCGGGTGTACCGCCTGCCGCGCCTGGAGGAAGTCACGTTCCGGTTCAACACGCCGGGGCTCGCCGCGGCGCGCGTGCTGGGCTATTCCGAGGAAGACGACCAGATCTACCTGGTGAGTCCGCGCGGCACGCTGGAGGGACTGGATCTCGGCACCGGGCGATCCAGGCGCGTGGATACGAGCGTGGCAGCCGCGGTCGCGGGACCCACGGGGATTCCCTACGTCATCCACACGGACGGGAGCATCGCCGTTATCGAGCACCGGGTGCCCGTACGGTGGGAGGCCAAGCTGGGTGAGCAGCCGACCTCGCTCGTGGGAGCCGGCCGCGGCACGCTGATAGTGGAGATGCGGTCACCGGGCAAACGGCAGCTCCTCACGCTGTCGGCCAACCGCCCCACGGTGACCCAGGCTGTCCCCGAAGGACCGATGGTTTCCTCGCTCTGGGGGGACGCGGTGGTCATCGGTACCGATTCCGGGCTCGCGGTCGTGAACCCGGCCAAGGCGGGTCCGCCCGTATTCACGGCCCTGAAGCAGCGGCCCGCCGCGATTGGCCTCTCGCCGTCGGCGCATCGGCTCTATGCGGCGGAAGGCACGGAGCTCGCTATCGTGGATGGATTCTCGCGGAGAGTCCTGTCGCGTGAGACCATGCCCGGCGCGATCAGCGCGATCCGGGTCGATCCCTTCGGCCGCTACCTCCTGTTACGACCGGTCGCAGGCGATTCGCTCT
Organism: bacterium HR33; assembly: GCA_945889655.1. Taxonomy (GTDB): domain Bacteria; phylum Gemmatimonadota; class Gemmatimonadetes; order Gemmatimonadales; family GWC2-71-9; genus SHZT01. The sequence goes on along the minus strand of CAMDCH010000235.1, from coordinate 3,550 downwards.
GGATTTTCGACCTCGCCACCACGCGCTACGCCGCGACGATCCGCTCATCGTGGGACAACGACCTGCCCACGGCGGCCGCGGACGGGAGCATCCTCACGCGCCTGGGCGCGGACGTCACTGCGCTCGCGGCCGACTCGCTCACGACGGTCGGCCGGGTGAGGGGATCCGCCGCCGACCGGTGGATGGGGCTGGACTGGGATCCGCGCCGGCCGGCCCTGCAGCTCGCCGAGGAAGCGGAGCAATCCAGCGTGGCCGTCAGCGGCGGCGAGGTGCTCTACGTGCAGGTGAGCGTCAGCCAGAACGAGTCGTGGGCACAGGACCTTGCCGATAACCTCAAGCGCTCGGGCCTCAGCGCCAGCGTGCTGCCCCCGCCCCCGCAGGCTCCCGACGACGGCTACAAGGTGGTCCTGGGGCCTTACCCGACCCGGGAAGCGGCTGAGGATGCGGGACGCAAGCTCGGCAAGTCGTTCTGGGTCTTTGCCCGCACGCCGGAAACCGCCAATCCATGACGGCACCGGTGCTCACGCCACAGCAGCTCCCGCAGCTCGCCACCGGTTTTCTCGATACCCATCATGTCGTCGCCCTCACCTTCGCCACGCGCGAGGATGCGTGGACGTGCCAGACCGCATGGGCATGCGCACGCGCCGTCGCGGCATCGGGGCGGCCGGTGCTGCTCATCGACCTGAGCGCGGATGGCCCGGGGCTCGACACCCGGACGACCGGCGCCACGACCCGCGGCATCATGGACGTGTTCGAGGGCGGCGGGGGCCTGGAGGACGTGGCACGCGAGCAGGGGGCCGGCCTGCACTACATCGGGCGCGGCGCGGCCGGTGAGCCGGGTCCCGCCATCTGGTCGCATGAACGATGGCAGCGGCTCGCGCGCGGCTTCTCGAACGAAGGCGCGCTGCTCCTGCTGTTCGTTCCGCCCGAGGCCCTGGCCATGCTCCCGATTCCCGACCTGTCCCTGGTGATTCTCGCCGCCGGCGGATACGACATCGAGACGGGGTCGCCGGCGATCCGGGAGCGGGTGGCGCAGGGCGCGCCGGTGGTCGGTGTCATTGCCCGGTCGCTGGTTCCGTCGAGACCATCGGGTGGGCAGCCGTTGCCCCGGCGGCGCGCGCTGACCGGCCTGTGGGGCGCGGCCGCCATCCTGGTCGTGACGCTCGTGGTTGCATGGTCCCGCAGCTCCGGCACGGAGCGGCGGGAAGGCTCGCGCCTGGACCGGCCGGTCACCCTGCCCGGCCCTGCCACGCCGCCGCCCGACTCGCTCTACTACTCGGTGCAGGTCGCCGCCCACAACACGCTCGACGAGGCGTTGCGCCAGGCGGGTGACATCGAGGCACGCGGGCGGCTCGCGGTGATCACGCCGGTGCGCCCGGGGAACCAGGGGACGTGGTATCGCGTGCTGGTCGACGCGCTGCCCACCGCGCGCGCGGCGGATTCCCTGCTCCAGCTCATGTGGACGGACGGCACCCTGGAGCGTCCCCAGGGATCCATCCTCCGAACGCCGGACACGTATCGCCTGCGCGGTTGGCACGGCGACGTCGCCGCCCTACGGGCGCGGGGGATTCCAGCGTACATTGTCCTCGCGCCGGACAGCACCGAGCAGGTGTTCGTCGGCGCCTTTGACGTGGCCGAGCAGGCACGCCTCACGGATTCGCTGCTTGCCGCCACCGGCCTTACCGGCACACTCGTCAGACGCACGGGGTCCCCACCATGAAGCTCACCCGACTGCAGTTGTCGGGCTTCAAGTCCTTCGCCGATTCCGTCGATCTCGTGATCGAGGAGGGCGTCACCGCGGTCGTTGGTCCCAACGGCTGCGGCAAGTCGAACATTTCGGACGGCGTGCGGTGGGTGCTGGGCGAGCAGCGCGCGCGGCTGCTCCGTGGCGCGCGCATGGAAGACATCATCTTCCAGGGCTCGACCAAGCGCCGGCCGATCAACATCGCGGAAGTCTCCCTGCATTTCGACAACAGCGACAGCGTGCTCCCGGTCCCGTTCGGCGAGGTCGTGGTCACGCGACGCCTGTCCCGGTCGGGCCAGAGCGAGTACCTGGTGAACCAGCAGCCGGCGCGGCTGCGTGACGTACAGGACCTGCTGCGCGGCACCGGCATGGGCAGCGACGTGGGCGTGGTGATCGAGTCGCAAGCGATCGAGCGGCTGCTGTCGGACAAGGCCGAAGACCGGCGGTCGCTCTTCGAGGAGGCCGCGGGAATCGGGCTGTACCGGGACCGGAAGACCGGGACGGAACGGCGGCTGGAGAAAACGGCGGAAGACTTGCAACGCCTCCACGACGTGATCGGCGAGGTGCAGACGCAGGTCCGGAGCCTGGCGCGGCAGCGTGGCCGTGCCGAGCGCCACAAGAAACTGGCGGATGAGCGCTTCGCGGTGGTCATGACGCTCGCAAAGCGTGACCTGGCGGAATGCGACCTGCGCGAGCAGTCGCTGCGCGAGGAACGGGACCGCCTGCGCGAGGCGATGCCGCAGGCGCAGGAGGCCCTGCATGGGCGGGAGCGGGAGCGGGAGACGCGGGTGCAGGAACGCGCGACGGCAGAAGTGCGCCGGACGGAAGTGGAGCGGCGGCTGGCGACGACGCGGGTGGAGGTCGAGCGCCTGGAGGGCGACCTCAACCTGGCGGCGGAGCGCCTGGCGAACGCCGGTTCCCGGCGCTCGCGGGCGCAGGAGGAGCGCGCACAGGCAGAGGCCCGGGCGGCCCAGGCCGGGCGCGAACGGGATGCCGCGGCCGCGGAGCGGCGCGCGGCGGAGTCTGCCCGACAGTCGGTACAAACGGAGCTCGACCTGCGCTCCGCGACCGAAGGCGAGACCCGCAACCAGCTCGTGTCGAGGCGGGACGAGGTCCGCGCGCTCGAGACGACGCTCCAGCGGCTGGGCGAGGCGCTCACGGCACTGGACATCGAGTCCGGCTCGGTCGAGCGGGAGCTGACCGAGCTCCAGACCGGAATCACGCGGGCGGAGGAGCGTCGGAACACGCTCGACGGTGAGGCTCGCGCCGCCCGTGAGCAGCTCGACGCAGCCCGGACGACGCTGGCGAGCCGGGAGCAGGAAGAGCAGCAGGCAACGTCGGAGCTGGAGCGGGCGCGGCACGCGTTGGCGGCCGCCCGCGAGCAGGAGTCGGCGCTGCGGGCCGAGCGGCGCGCGGCGGAGGAGCCGCTGGCTTCGCTGGCGGCGCGGCGCGGCGCCCTGGAAGAGCTGGAGCGGGAGCGCGTGGGGCTGGCGCCGGCGGCGCGTCAGCTGCTGGACGCGCGTGACCAGTTCGGGAGCGGCGCGATTCTCGGTCCGCTCTCGGATTTCGTGCGGGTGCCGCAGGGCGGCGCCCCGCTGGTCGAGCGGCTGCTGGGCGACTGGCTGAACGCGATCCTGGTGCGGGATGACGCGGCCATTCCGGCGGTGGAGGACTGGCATGCGCGGACCCAGCCGGGCCCGCTGGTGCTGCTGCCAGTGGCCCCGGGTCCCCGCGCGCAGGGTGGCACGGCGGCGTCGGTGGCCGGCATGACGTTCCTCGCGCCGGCGGGGGCATGGCTCAACGCGC
>CAMDCH010000234.1:0-4512 GCA_945889655.1 bacterium HR33 | reverse complement strand
TTTTCAACGCACTAACGCGGGCGCCGTCTTGCTCACGCCGGTCTTCCGGGCGGTGAGCGGCGGGCCCGCGACGCGCATCGTGGTGGAAGATCCACGCGCCGCCATCCAGCGACTCGCCCGCGAGTGGTACGCGCCGACGGAGCCCGCCTGGGGTCTTCACTCGACCGCCACGGTCGCGCCCGGTGCCCGGTGGCAGGGCCGCATCAGCCTTGGCCAGGGTGCCGTTATCGAGGCCGGCGCAACGCTCGGCACAGACTGCGTGATTGGGGCCTTTGCCGTCGTGGGGGCGCAGGCCAGGCTGGGCGATGGATGCCGGGTAGGGATGCACGCCGCAATCGCAGCCGGGACCGTTATCGGGAACCGGGTGACGCTCAAAGCGGGTGCCCGGGTCGGCGGAGGGGGGTTTGGCTTCGTGTCGGCCGCGGGCAGCCACGAGCCGGTCACCCACGTGGGACAGTGCGTGCTGGAAGACGATGTCGAGGTCGGAGCCAACTGCACGATCGACCGGGGGAGCTTCGGCGATACCGTGATTGGGGCGGGAACGAAAATCGACAGCCTGGTGCACGTAGCGCACAACGTTCGCATCGGGCGGCATTGCCTCATCATGGCCCAGGTGGGCATCGCAGGATCCACCGAGATCGAGGACGACGTCATCCTTGCCGGGCAGGCAGGGCTCGCGGACCATCTGCGGATTGGCCGCGGCGCGCGGGTCGCAGCACAGGGCGGTGTCGTCGGTGATGTTCCCCCGGGCGCGACCGTTTCCGGATATCCCGCCCGATCCCACCGCGAGGTCCTGCGCCAGGCCGCGGCCCTGAAGCGGCTCGCACCGCTGGTCCAACGACTCGAAGACCTTGCCCGCGAGCATCCTGATGGAGACTAGGCGCTCCATCCGGCGCCCGATGTCCGTCAGCGGGCGCGGCCTTCACACCGGCAGCCCGGTCACCCTCGTGTTTCATCCCGCGAAACCCGGCACAGGCATCACGTTCCGGCGGGACGACCTCCCTTCGACCCCCATCATCCACGCCCGATCCGAAAGCGTCCGCCACACCGAGCGGCGCACGGCGCTGGGCGCCGGGGATGCCACGGTCGAGACGGTGGAGCACGTGCTGGCGGCCGCGGCGGCGCAGGGCATCGATGACCTCACCATCGCCCTCGACGGGCCCGACACGCCAAACGTGGACGGCAGCGCGGCCCCGTTTTTCGACGCACTCACGGCTGCCGAGGTGATCGATGTCGGCGGCCACCCGCGCCGCCTCGTGCCGCTGGCCCCGCTCACCGTGCAGCACGACGACGCGACGTACGAAGTTGCGCCCGCCGCGGCCCTCAGCCTGTCCGTCACGATTGAATGGGCGCATCCGCTTATCGGCCGGCAGTCGCTGGATTGCACCGTGAGCCCCGGCGCCTTCGGCCGGGAGCTGGCCGCCGCCCGCACGTTCGGCTTTGCGCACGAAGTCGACGGCCTGCGGTCGCGCGGACTGATCCAGGGAGCGGACGCGTCCAGTGCGGTGATCCTCACGGAGCAGGGCGTCCTCAACCCGCCGCTGCACTGGCCGGACGAATTCGTCCGGCACAAATCGGTGGACCTCCTGGGCGACCTGGCTCTCCTCGGCGGGCGCCTGGCGGCGCGGGTCACTGCGCACCGCCCGAGTCACGCCGGCAACGTGGCGCTCGTCCGGGCGCTCCAACAGACCACTCCCACCGGGAGCCTCATGGCCATCGGCATCGGCGACATCCTGAAAGCACTCCCGCACCGCTATCCCATGCTGCTGGTCGATCGGATCCTCGAGGTGCAGGGTACCAAGCGGATCGTGGGGATCAAGAACGTCACGATCAACGAGCCCTTCTTCCAGGGCCATTTTCCGGGGCACCCGGTGATGCCGGGGGTCCTCATCGTGGAAGCGATGGCGCAGGTGGGCGGGATGCTGCTCATGAGCACCATCGAAAAGCCGGAAGACACGGTGGTCTACTTCATGTCCATCGACGGCGTGAAATTCCGCCGGCCAGTTATCCCGGGCGACCAGATCCGCTTCGAGGTGGAAACCGTCCAGGTCCGGGGCAAAACGGTGAAAATGAAGGGCGTGGGGCTGGTGGAGGGGCAGGTGGCGGCCGAAGCCGAGTTCATGGCGCAGATCGTTCAGAAATGACCGACCTGGTTCACCCGACCGCCATCATCGATCCCGGCGCCCGGCTGGGTCCGCGCGTCCGCGTCGGTCCGTACGCGATCGTCGGGCCACGCGTGACGCTGGACGAAGGCGTCGCAATCGCGGCGCACGCCGTGCTCGAGCAGGACGTGCGGGTTGGACGGGACACGCGGATCGGCGTCGGCGCCGTCATCGGCGGCGAGCCGCAGGACCTGAAGTACGACAACGAGCCGACGAGGGTGGAGATCGGCGCAGACTGCGTCATCCGCGAGTACGTCACCGTCAATCGCGGAACCGCGGCGACCGGCCTCACCACCGTGGGCGACCGCTGCTTCCTGATGGCGTACGCGCACGTCGGGCACGACTGCGTCCTGGAAGACGACGTCATTCTCGCCAACGCCGTGCAGCTCGGCGGACATGTCCACCTCGAAGCCCAGGTGTCCATCGGCGGATCCACCGCCATTCACCAGTTTGCGAGGATCGGCACGTACGCGTTCGTGGGCGGCGGGTCCCGGGTGGCCCAGGACGTTCCGCCATACGCCAAGGCCGCGGGCAGCCCGCTCAAGATGTACGGCATCAATGCCGTCGGCCTTCGCCGGTCTGGCCTCTCACGGGATTGTCGCATGGCGCTCAAGCGCGCCTTCCGGCTCCTCTTCAACTCGGACATGACCACGTCCGAAGCGATCGAATTCCTGCGTGCCGAGGGGACGACCCACACGGAAGTCGAACGCCTGCTGGATTTCTTCGGGACGACGGAACGGGGCGTTCTGGTATGAGCGGTCCGCGCGTCTACTTCGCCACGGGCGAGCTTTCGGGCGACCGTCACGCCGCGGCAGTCGCATCCGCCTTCCGCCGGCTCGTGTCCAGCGCGTCAATCGAGGCCACGGGCGGGCCGGCCCTCGCCGCGGCAGGCGCCGCCATCCGGCACCCGATCAGCGGGCTCGGCGCATTCGGCGCGGCTGAGATCGTCGGGACGATTCCGCGGCACGTGGCGGTGTGGCAGGACCTGCGCCGCCGGTTCCGCGAGGGCGCCATCGACCTGCTGGTGGCCGTAGACTATCCGGGATTTCACCTCCGGCTCGCGGATGCCGCCGCACGGTCGGGCGTGCCGGTGCTCTACTACATCGCACCGCAGCTCTGGGCGTGGGGCGCGCACCGGGCGGCGCGATTGCGCCGGCACATTCGGCAGCTCGCAGTCATCCTGCCATTCGAGGAACCCTTCTTTCACGGCTTCGACATCCCCACGACCTTCGTCGGTCATCCGCTGCTCGACCGTTCGTTTCCGGACCGCCCGTCCGCGCGCGCGGCGCTCGAGCTGCCCGATGCGACGTCCGTGCTGTCGCTTTTTCCGGGGAGCCGCCCTGGGGAGGTCCGCCGCCTGTGGCCCGCCTTCCGCGACGCCGCTTTCCAGGTCCAGAGCGCGTTGCCGGAGACGCGGGTGCTCGTCGCGACCGTACCCGGCGCGTCGTACCCGGGCGGCGAGGCCTTCACCCTGTGTGGCGGCGACGCGGGACCGGTGCTGGCGGCCGGGGACGCGGCGCTGTGCAAGTCGGGAACGACGACGCTCGAGGCCGCGCTGTGCGGCCTTCCCATGGTGGTCGCGTACCGGCTTCATCCCTGGTCGTTCGCGATCGCACGGCGGGTCGTGCGCGTGCCCCACGTATCGCTCGTGAATCTCATCGCGGGACGGAAGGTCGTGCCGGAGCTCCTCCAGGGAAACGCGACGCCGGAAGCCCTGGCCCGGGCGGTGCTGCCGCTGCTGGACCGGGACTCCCGCGCGGTGCGCGAGCAACGCGCGGCGTTCGCGGAGATTCGCGCGCGCCTCGGCACGCCGGGAGCGGCGGACCGCGTGGCGGAGATGGCGGCGGGGCTGGTCGCGTGATGCTGCTCCGCCGGGCCGCCGAACTGCTGGCATCAACCTGGAGGTACCAGGTTGAGGACGAGCATCATCTCCTCGCCGCGCAGGCACGCGGCACGAGCGTGATCTACGCGATCTGGCACGGAACGATGCTTCCGGGGCTGTGGCGTCATCGTGGGGCCGATACCACGATCCTCATCAGCCAGCACGGTGACGGCGGCCGCCTGGCGACGGCGATGGGGCGGTGGGGGTACCGGGCGGCGCGGGGCTCGTCTACGCGGGGTGGCGCGCAGGGACTGCGGGCGATCATCCGTACCCTGCGGGAGGGCGGTAACGCGGCGATCACACCCGACGGCCCGCGGGGGCCGTCGCGGATCGTCAAGCCGGGCATCATCGCCGCCGCCCAATCATCCGGCGCCGTCATCGTGCCCGTGGCGGCGGCATCGTCGCGCGCCTGGCGCGCGCGATCATGGGACGGTTTCCTGGTTCCGCGGCCCTTTGCGCGGGTGCTGA